>CAMPIH010000084.1 GCA_946886275.1 uncultured Sphingosinicella sp. | reverse complement strand
AGCCATCAAGCTGAAAAACATAGCAAAGTCCCCTCCTGACCTGCACTTTTCCCGCACTTCGAGATTGCTCCACGCGGACCGAAAAGGGAAGGGCCTTTGTTCGCGCCGGCGGACGCGCCTGGATCTCTCAGGCAAGCCGGCCAATGGAATGGCGATTTGCCGCTGGCCGCTCGAGACCTTCGTCCCGTTCGTGAGGAGGCGAGACCGCGCGAGGGCAGGGAGCAAAGGTCAAGTTGTTGGGCTCGAAGCAGAAAATTCGGGCGGCCGCGATGGCTCAAGGAGTGTGGTGCGACATTGTTGCAACAGTTCTCGCACAGTTTGCGCGTCGAACCGAACAAGATGCAACCGAAGAGACTGGCTATCGTTTCGGCCCGGTCTGGTAATCTGCAGTTCATCTCCAAGGTGCGCTGCGGTATTTCAGCAACAGGTCGGGGGTCGAAGCGTGCTTGCACCCAAACTCGGCTTACCGTAAGGAGTTCACGTCGTTCCCGCTCGGGACGCAGATGAAAGGGGAAGATTATGCGGAAGCTCGCCATTGTTGTGGCGCTGTCGTCCACGGCAATCGCCAGCCCGGCCATAGCGCGTGATGGCGCTTGGTATATCGGTGCTGACTTTGGTGCCATGATCGTGGAAGATATCGAGTTCGAATTTGGTCGTGCGGGTCCGATCCCGACCGGCGAGGGCGAACTGGAGATCGATCTCGATCCAGGATTCGATGGTGCCGCGTTCGTCGGCTACGATCTCGGCTCGTTCCGGCTCGAGGCCGAAGTCGCTTATAAGCGCGCTCGTCTCGATGCCTATGAGACCGTGATCGGCCTTCCCGGCGATGCTTTGCCGGGTGCTTCGATCCCGTCTCGGGTCGCTGAAGCCGGCGGCGGCAGCGCTTCGGTGCTGAGCTTCATGGCCAATGCGATGTTCGACTTCGGCGACGATGACGGCATCAGCGGCTTCGTCGGCGGCGGTGTCGGCTACGCCCGCGTCAGCTACAACAACATGCGCGCTTACGCGAACCAGGGGCCGTTCCTCGACGATTCCGACAGCGGTCTCGCATGGCAGGCGATTGCCGGCGTTCGCCAGGCGATCACCGACAATATCGACGTGACCGTCCGCTACCGTTTCTTCAACACCGACGACGTTCGGACGGTGAACTGGCTCGGCGACGAGTCGAAGACCCGGTTCCGGTCGCACAGCCTGTTGGGCGGCCTTACCTTCAACTTCGGTGGTGCCGAGGAGCCGCTTCCGCCGCCTCCTCCGCCGCCTCCGCCTCCGCCGCCTGTTGCGGTCGGGCCGTTCGTGGTGTTCTTCGATTGGGACCGCGACGACATCACGCCGCAGGCCGCCGCGATCCTCGACAATGCTGCGCAGCAATATGCGCAGACGGGTCAGGCTCGGGTCGTCCTCTCCGGACACGCCGACCGGTCGGGTTCGGATGAGTACAACGTCGGTCTGTCACAGCGTCGCGCGAACAACGTGCGCCAGTATCTTGCGGGCCGCGGTATTCCTGACGGTGTCATCACGACTGAAGCGTTCGGCGAGAGCCGCCCGCTGGTCGAGACCGCCGACGGCGTCCGCGAGCCGCAGAACCGGCGCGTGGAGATCGTCTTCGGCACCGGCTCCGGCTGGTAAGTCGGGCGCTCGCCGCTTCGGCGGCGGGTCCACCGAAAGATATGGGAGTCGGTCTTCGGACCGGCTCCCTTTCTTTTGCCCGTTGTTCGACGGCAGGCCTGGCCTCGCCCGCCTGGCCGCCAACGGTCAAATACCCTGTTCCGGCCAGTGACGCTTTGGTAACGCCCGCTTCAACCCACCCAGTCCAAGGGAACAGAAATGCGGATCGCCATCATCGGCACCGGTTATGTCGGCCTCGTCTCGGGCGCCTGCTTTTCCGATTTCGGTCATCACGTCGTCTGCGTCGACAAGGACAGCTCCAAGATCGAGGCTCTCGAGAAGGGCGTCATGCCGATCTTCGAGCCGGGCCTCGATCAGCTCGTCGCCCGCAACGTGGCCGGCGGCCGGCTCGACTTCACCACCGATCTGGCCCGAGCGGTCGACGGCGCCGAAGCGATCTTCATCGCCGTCGGCACGCCGTCGCGACGGGGCGACGGCCACGCCGATCTCACCTACGTCTATAGCGCGGCCGAGGAGATCGCCGCGGCTCTGACCGGTCCTGTCGTCATCGTGACGAAATCGACGGTTCCCGTCGGTACCGGCGACGAGGTCGAACGGATCGTTCGGGAGAAGACGAACGGGATGGAGATCGCGGTCGTCTCCAATCCGGAATTCCTCCGCGAAGGGGCGGCGATCGAGGATTTCAAGCATCCCGACCGGATCGTCGTCGGCACCGAGGACGATCACGCGGCCGAGGTCATGCGCGAAGTCTATCGGCCGCTTTATCTCAACCGCGCGCCCTTGTTGTTCACCTCGCGGCGAACGGCCGAGCTGATCAAATATGCGGCCAACGCCTTCCTCGCCACCAAGATCACCTTCATCAACGAGATCGCCGATCTTTGCGAGGCGGTCGGCGCGGACGTCCAGGATGTCTCTCGCGGAATCGGCCTCGATGGACGGATCGGCGCCAAGTTCCTTCATGCCGGGCCCGGCTATGGCGGCTCCTGCTTTCCGAAGGACACTCTGGCCCTGCTGAAGACGGCCGAGGATAGCCAGGCGCCGCTCCGAATCGTCGAGGCCGTGGTCGGCGTCAACGACTCGCGCAAGCGGGCCATGGGCCGGAAGGTGATCCGGGCGCTGGGCGACGATGCCCGAGGCAAGATCGTGGCGGTTCTCGGCCTGACCTTCAAGCCGAACACCGACGACATGAGGGACGCCCCTTCGCTGAGCATCGTCCAGGCGCTCCAGGACGTCGGCGCTCGTGTTCGCGCCTATGATCCGGAAGGGATGGAACAGGCGCGGCCGCTGCTTCCCAATGTCGAGCTCTGCTCCAGTCCCTACGAGGCGGCCGACGGCGCCGACGCGGTCGTTCTGGTGACGGAGTGGGACGTCCTGCGCGCGCTCGATCTGAAGCGGCTCGCCTCGATCATGGCGCAGCCGATCCTCGTCGATCTGCGCAACGTCTACCGGCCTGAAGAGGCGGAGGCGGCTGGCCTGCGCTGGCACGGGGTGGGCAAGCCGGATCGCGCCGCCTGAAGCCGTTGCGGCAACCCTCATCCGGTCCGTCCGTTCATCGGTCACGAAAAGGAGAATGGAATGATGCGATATGCGATGCTGACCAGCCTGGCCGCGCTCGGCCTGTCCGCCTGCGTGACCGACGACGTCGACACTGGCGATGTCGACGGCCCGACGACGGCGTCGGCCGTCCTTCGCGATTCCGCCGGGCGCAATGTCGGGACCGCTTCGGTGAGCGAAGACGAGAGCGGTCTTCGGGTCAGGATCGAAGCCACGGCCCTGCCGCAGGGCGTTCACGGTGCCCATGTCCATGCCGTCGGCCGCTGCGACGCGCCGGGCTTCACAAGCGCGGGTCCGCACTGGAATCCGAACGGACGCGAGCATGGCAGCCTCAACCCACAGGGGCCGCATCATGGCGACCTGCCCAATCTGCTCGTCGGCACGGACGGGCGCGGAACTCTCGAATTCGTCCTTCCCGCGGGCCGCGTGGGACGAGGCGATCAGGCCATGCTCGATGGCGACGGCGCTTCGCTCGTGATCCACGCCACTGAAGACGATTATCGAACCGACCCGTCCGGCAATTCAGGCGCCCGGATCGCCTGCGGCGTCCTCGGTTAGATCAGCTCGCCGACGGCGCGCGCGCGCTCGACCCGGGTCGCTTCCAGCTCGGCGATCCGCCGGCTGCCGAGCCACAGGCCGAGCAGGGTGAGCGGAACGATCAGATAGAGGGCGAAGATGCCGGCCCGGAGACTCTCGGCGACGTCGGCCACCTTGCCGGCGAAATAGGGCCCGAGCGCAAGGCCGATCATCGTCGTGCCGAGGATATAGGTCGCTCCCGCGGTCGCCCGCATTCGCGGCAGGACAAGATCCTGAAGAGTTGCCACCGCGGCTCCGACCCACGCCGCTCCGAACATGTGGGCGAGCGGGAAAACCCAGTAGAAGACGGCGATCGAGTCGGTGGTGAAGATGAGCCAGCTCAACGGCGCGGCGAGGATCACCGACGCCATGTTGACGAAGATCCGGCCGCGCGGATCGTGACGGCGCCACAGATCGGCAATCACTCCGCCCATGATCACGCCGACGGCCGCCGACACCGCGGCGCCCCATCCCATGATGAAGGCGACTTCCTCGGCGGCGGTCATCCCGCCGATGAAGAAAGCCGGCCCGGTGGGATCGGGATAGAAGGTGCGAAGGACGTAGGGCGGCCCCCAGAAGCTCACCGCATAGGTCACGAAGGAAATGCTTCCGAAGGCGATGGCGAGGATGATCGTGATCGGAGTCCCCCAGATCAGCCTGTGAGTCGCCGGGTCGCGCTGCTTCAGCGACTGGACCCAGGAGAAGACGGCGTAGACGCCCAGCCCATAGGCCGACCATTGGGGAAAATCGCCGGTGAGCCGGATCAGAAGGAAGGCGCAGACCGTGACCACGGCAAGCGCGATCAGGTTGACCTTCAGCGCGCCCGGGATCCGGGCAACGCTGAACAGGGTCAAGGGCGGCAGGATCGCCCCCAGTTCACGGCCGAAGTCGCGCCAGGCATTGGGCCTGACGATCGGCTGAGGAAGGCCGTCGGAGGCGCCGCGCTGCGGTTCCCTGAGCGACAGCACCCACAAGGCAATGAGAAGTCCCGGTATGCCGACCGCGAGAAAGGCCGCCTGCCAGCCGACGAGGCCGAGCGGGGCCTCCGCCGGGTTGGGATAAGCGAGATTCCAGCGACTGAGGACGAAGCCGCCGATCGGAAGACTGAGCGCGCCGCCGATATAGAGGCCGCTGGAGTAGATCGACAAAGCGGTGGCCCGCTTCTCCTTCGGAAACCAGTCGGAGATCATCGAATAGGCCGCGGGCGAGGCCGCGGCTTCGCCGACGCCGACGCCGATCCTGGCGACGGCCAGCATGGCGAAGCTGTTGGCGAAGCCCGACAAGGCGGTCATCGACGACCAGAGCGCAAGCCCGATCGCCATCACCCGGCCGCGGTACCAGCTGTCCGCGAGCCGGCCGAGCGGGATTCCGAACAGGGCATAGAAGACGGCGAATGCGGTTCCATAGAGGAAGCCGATCTGAGCGTCCTCGAGGCCGAGATCGCGCTTTATGTCCTCGGCCAGGATCGAGAGGATCTGACGATCGATGAAATTGAGCGCGTAGACGATGACGAGGACGATCAGCGCGTACCAGGCATAAGCGCCGACCCGGATCGGAGGGGAAGCGGCGGGCGAGTCGCCGGCTCGATTGGTCGCCATTCACCCCTCCCGTTGAGCTTTTCTCGGCCAATGGCTAGCAGAGCCGACCGCTTTGGCAACAAGGCTTCGCCGATGGCCGTCCGAGTCCTGTTCGTCTGCCTGGGCAATATCTGCCGCTCGCCGCTCGCCGAGGCGGCGCTCCGGGCGGAGGCCGAGCGTCTTGGCCTCGACATCGAAGTGGACAGCGCCGGGACCGGCGACTGGCATGTCGGCCAGCCGCCGGATTCGCGGGCGCGGGCGGCGGCCCGGCGCCACGGCGTGGACATCGATGCTCTTCGGGCACGGCAGGTCGAGCCGTCGGATTTCGACCGCTTCGATCATGTGATCGCCCTCGACCTTGCCAATCTTCGCGACCTTCGAAGGCTGAGGCCGGAGGGGGCGAAGGCCGAGCTTTCCCTTCTCCTCGACCACGTTTCGGGCCGGGCAGGACAGGCGGTGGCCGATCCCTATCATGGCGGCGACAGCCATTTCGACGCCACCTGGGCCGACGTCGCCGAAGCGGCACGGGCGCTGGCCGCGAAGCTTGCAGCCCAGGCGGCGCGGGGATCATGAACGCCTTCGCGCTCCGGGTCGCCGAGCTCACCGGAGTGGAAGCCGACCGGCTCGAGCGGCTGTCCGGCGGCGACCTTTCCGACGTTCTGCTCGTTCGGCGCCCTGACGGGCATCTCAGCGTCGCCAAAAGCGGGCCGGCGATCGCCAGCGAAGCGGGCATGCTTCGCGCCCTCGCCGCCGCCGGAATCCGGGCACCCGCCGTGGAGGCCGAATATGAGGACGTGCTCCTGCTCGAGCATGTCGGTCATGACGGGCTGTTCAGCGGGAAGACGTGGGGCGACATCGGCGTGCAGGTCGCCCGCCTCCACGCACGCCTCGGCGAGGATTATGGCTGGTCCGTCGACCACAAGATCGGCACCGTCCAGCTCGACAACCGGCAGCGCCGCAACTGGCCGCTCTTCTGGGGCGAGCAGAGGCTGGCTTCGACCGCCGCCTTGCTCGACCGGCCCTGGCGGGAGCGTGTCGAAAGGCTCGCTTCAAGGCTTGGCGACCTGCTGCCCGCCTCGCCGCCACCCTCGCTCCTTCACGGCGATCTGTGGAGCGGGAACATCCTGGTGAGCGACGGGAGGCTCGCCGCCCTCATCGACCCCGCTTGCTATCATGGCGACCGGGAAGTCGACCTGGCGATGCTGACCCTGTTCGGCGTGCCGCCGCAAGGCTTCTGGGATGGCTATGGCGGGCTCGAGCCGGACTGGCGGGAGCGGGTGCCGCTCTACCAGCTCTTTCCGGCGCTCGTTCACCTGCGGCTGTTCGGTGCCGCTTATGCGCCGCTGGTGGACCGGCTCCTCGGCGCCGTCGGCGCCTAGTCCAGCTTATAGGTCTCCACGTCGGTATAGACGGCGCCGTCGGGCGTGAGTTTGCTTTCGACCAAAGCGAAGCTTTCGACACGGAAGCGGGGACTGGTGAGGCCGCCGGAGCTTTCCATCATGTTGCGGACGGTGCCGGAGCTCGGCTTCAGCCGGGCGAGCGTGATGTGGGGAAGGAAAGCGCGCTGTTCCGGCGCGATTCCGACCCGGGCGAGGGCCTGATCGACCTTCTTGTGAAGCGACTGGACGGGTTCCTGCGGAGTCACTCCGGCCCAGACCGTTTCCGGAGCGCCCCGGCGGTCGAACAGGCCGAGCCCGTTGAGGGCCAGCTCGAAGGCGGGATGGTGAACAGCCCCGAGGGCGGCGTGGATGTCGCTCGCGAGGTGGCGGTCGACCTCGCCGATGAATCGCAGGGTAAGGTGAAGCTGGTCATCCCGCTGCCATCGGGCGCCGCTGATCCCGCCCATCGCGGCGATCAGGAGCGCACGGATCGGGGTGGGGAGGCGAAGAGCGACGAACAGGCGGTGCATTCATTGCCCATAGCAAAGCCGGCGTCCGGAATCATGGCAAGCCGCCTCTCTGTCCGGTTTCGCTTGAAAGCGTCCCTCAATCCCACGATATTGGAACCATTCGGCGGCTTTTCGCCGTGATGGGAGACTTTGAGATGGCCAATTGGTCTGATCCGCGGATTGGCGCCGCCTCGCCGGCGACGACGGCGGGACGCTCGGACGTCGCGTTCGACGCCGGCCTGCGGGCGCACATGCTTTCCGTTTACAATTACATGGCCTCCGGCGTTCTCTGGACGGGCATCGTCGCGTTGCTCTTCGCGAACAGCGGTCTGGCCGCCCAGGTGCTGATGGGCCCGGGCATCCTCAAATATGTCATCATGTTCGCACCTCTGGCATTCGTGATGGCGCTGAGCTTCGGCGTTCACCGCATGTCAACCGGGACGGCACAGCTCCTCTACTGGCTGTTTGCTACCGTCATGGGGCTGTCGCTGTCGTCGATCTTCCTCGTCTTCACCGGTGCCTCGATCGCCCAGACCTTCTTCGCGACATCCGTCGCCTTCCTCGCACTCAGCCTCTACGGCTATACGACGAAGCGCGATTTGTCGGCGTTCGGAACGTTCCTGATCATGGGCGTCGTCGGCTTGCTGGTGGCGATGATCATCAATCTGTTCCTGCAGTCACCGGCGCTGCATTACGCTGTGAGCTTCATCGGCGTGCTTCTGTTCGCCGGCCTCACCGCCTACGACACGCAGCGCATCAAGAGCCTGTATCTCCAGATCGCGGGCACCGACATGGTCGGCAAGGCGGCGATCATGGGCGCACTTTCGCTCTATCTCGACTTCATAAACATGTTCACCTTCCTGCTCCAGTTCATGGGCAGCCGCGAATAGAGCGAAGCCTCGGAGACTTTTTCGAAGGGGCCCGGCGGCGACGCCGGGCCCTTTTTTCATGCCCCGCTCAGATGCTCGGCGAAGAAGTCGATGGTAGCCGACCAGGCGCGCCGGGCGGCCTGCGCATCGTAGCGCGCGGCGGACGTGTCATTGTGGAAGGCATGGTCGACGCCGTGATGGTTGATCGCCCGGACCGATTTGCCGGCGTTGCGAAGCGCGACGATCCAGGGGAGGGCGGTGGCGTTCACCCGCTCGTCGCGCTCGGCGAGGTGGATGAGCAGCGGCGCCTCGACTTTGGGCGCCTCGGCGCCCGACGGCGCCGGACCGTAGAAGACGACGCCGGCGTCGAGCGAGTCGCCGGCGGCGACGGCGAGCCGGTTGACCATTCCACCGCCCCAGCAGAAACCGACGATCCCGACCTTGCGCGAGCCGCCTTCGGCCGACGCCAGCCAGCGGATCATCGCTGCCCCGTCCGCCACCGTCTCGGCCATGTCGAGCTCGCCGATCATCGTCCGGGCGCGGTCCTCGTCGACGGGCGTGCCGCCCGCGGGGCTGAGGAAATCGGGCGCGACGGCCGAATAACCGGCGAGCGCGAACCGCCGCGCGACGTCGCGAATATGCTCGTTGAGGCCCCGATTTTCGTGGACGACGAGGACGACCGGAAGATCGGCCCCAGCTTTGGGCGCGGCGTTATAGGCCTGGTAGCGGCGACCCGGACGCGGTTCGAAGTCGAGCGTCCGGATCGTCAGCCGGCCGTCGTCGGCATCGACCTGGGGCTCCGCCGCCTGCGCGGCTATCCCGGAAAGCAAGGCGGTGGCGGCCGCGGCGCCGCCGGCGATTCGCGTCAGCTCGGCCATGAACAGCCGCCGATCCATCCGGCTGTGGGTGAATCGATCGTAGAGAGCGATCGCGGCTCGAGTGAGGTCCTCGCTCATTGCGCCTGAGGCTCCGGCCTGGGCGTCAGGGCCTCGTCGATCTCATTGGCGCGGATCGCCGCAGGGCGCGACCGGATGCGGCCGACATAGTCCTCGAAGACCGGGCGCTTGTCGATCGATCCGAACATCATCCCCCAGCCGATCTGGGAACCGACATAGACGTCGGCGGCGGTGAACTGCTCGCCGCAGATATAGGGGCCGTCACGGACCGCCACTTCGAGACAGTCGATCGCCTCCTCGAAGCTGCCATAGCCGGCCATCGCCTTCTTGTCGGCCGGCGCCAGAAGGCCGAGCGACTTGGCGGTCACCGCCGCCTCGACCGGGCCGGCGGCGAAGAAGAGCCAGCGATAATAGGGACCGCGCTTGGGATTGCCGGACGGCGGGGCGAGGCCGCGGTCGGGGAACATGTCGGCCAGGAAGGCGCAGATCGCCGCGCCCTCGGTGACGATCGTGTCGCCATATCGGATCGCCGGCACTTTCCCCATCGGATTGACGGCCAGATAATCGGGCGACTTCATCGTCGTGCCATAATCGAGCACGACCGTTTCGTAGGGCTCGCCGATCTCCTCGAGCATCCAGCGGACGATCCGCCCGCGCGACATCGGATTGGTGTAAAAGGTGAGGATCTCGGTCATGGGCGGCTCCCTGGCTGAGCCGGCACCATAAGCTCCCTCGACGAGTCACGAAAGAAAAAGGCCCTCCCCGAGGGGAGGGCCCGATCTCAGGCCTGCTCTTCCGGCTGGCCCTGTTCCTTCTTGCCGGCGGCCTTCTTCTTCTTCGAAGCCTTGGGCGCGGCCGGGTTGATCTCGAAGACCGGCTGATTGTCCTTGATCCTGACCTTCACCTCGCCGCCATGGGCGAGCTTGCCGAACAGCAATTCCTCGGCAAGCGGCTGCTTGATCTTCTCCTGGACGAGCCGGCCCATCGGACGGGCGCCGTAGA
>CAMPIH010000083.1 GCA_946886275.1 uncultured Sphingosinicella sp. | reverse complement strand
CCCACGCCGCCGACCTCGCCAAGGGCCACCCGGCCGCCAAGGTCCGCGACGACGCGCTCAGCCGCGCCCGCTTCGAATTCCGCTGGCGCGACCAGTTCAACCTGTCGCTCGATCCCGACACGGCCGAGCAATATCACGACCAGACCCTCCCGGCCGAAGGCGCCAAGACGGCGCATTTCTGCAGCATGTGCGGACCCAAATTCTGCTCAATGAAGATCACCCAGGAGGTGCGCGAATTCGCGGCGAAGCAGAATGCGGCGGCGGAAACCTTCCTTGCCGTGGAGGAAGCGGAAAAGGGCATGGCCGAGATGAGCGAGAAGTTTCGGGAGAAAGGCGGCGAGATCTATCTGCCTGCCGCGGAATAGCGGAGCGCCCAGCAGCGCCGCGGGGTCGCGCGAATGAACCCCCGCGGCCAACTGGCGTTCACTGCCTGTTGCCTGCAACGGGAGAATCGAGATGGAGGCGATGGAGCTTCATCGCGGTCGGCTGATCGATCATATCCAGCTCGTCGTCGCCGATCTGGCCGCCAGCCGTCGCTTCTACCAGGCCCTGTTCGAGGTGCTGGAAATCCCGATCGGCGGAAGCGCCGACACCCACTTCTGGTTCGACGAG
The DNA here is from genome assembly GCA_946886275.1 of uncultured Sphingosinicella sp. Next base: position 9,537 of record CAMPIH010000083.1, on the reverse strand, counting down.
CTGTTCGTCTCGACGCCCGACAGCCCCGAGGCGCTCGGCGAGCTGACCGGTCGCCATCATCTCGCCTTCCAGGCCAGGGACCGGGCGACGGTCGACGCCTTTTACGAGGCGGGCCTTGCCGCCGGCGGCCGGGACAATGGCGCGCCGGGCGAGCGGCCCTACCATCCCGGCTATTATGCGGCCTTCCTTCTCGATCCCGACGGCAACAATATCGAGGCCGTCTTCCACGGCGAGGCGAAGCGAAGCGCGCCGTCGGTGAAGATCGCCTTCTAGTCGTCAGGCGACGACAAATATCGGCTCAGCACCTTGGCGGAGACGAACAGGCGCTCGCGCGCGTCGGCCGGGATCATCTCGGCGAGCAGCCGGTCGAAGGCGGGACGGTCGCCGAGCCGGCCGAGCCGAAGCATCCCGGCCAGAAGCGCCTCGTCATGGCTGAGCCTTCGGCAGCAGAGCGGGCTGACGGCGAAGGCCTCCGGCCAGAACGCGGCCACCTCCTCGAGCAGAAGCTGGAGATGGGCGGCGGCGCGAAGCGAGCCGAGCCGCTCCGCCACCGATCGAGTCGGGCATTGCCCGGATTGGCGGATGACCGCCCATAGCCGCAGCGTCCGGACGAGCTGGATCTCGGCCTCCGGGAGGGAGTCGAGAGACGGCTTCGCGAACAGGAGATCGAGCATGCCACATCTCTATTGCGAACGCCTCGCAATAGCAACAGACGTCGCGCGATGCCGGATCCTCGAAGTCTAGCGGCTGGAATCCTTGCTCGAGCCCTTGTTCGACGCATTGGCGGCGACCGTCTTGGGCTTTTCCTTCTTCGGTTTTCGCGCTTCCTTGTTCGAGCGCACCTGACCCTTGGCCATGTTTTCCTCTCCCCGCGGCAGGAGGCCGCGCCGGCTGCTCCTACACATTCGTCCCCGGCTGCGCTCCTATTTTTCAAAGGTGCGCGATCGATTCGCGCGACCAATGTTGTTCGGGCCCCGTCGCCTTCGCTTCGGCGCGGACTTGACCGGCCTTGTCCCCGCCGCCGTTCGGGCACAGAGCGAAACGCGCAATGCCGATCAGGAGAGTGATGATGATTCGTCCATGGCTCGCCCCCTCGCTCCTCGCTTTGGCGCTGACCGCCTGCGACGACAACAGCCCGGTGCCCGGCAATGAGGCGAATCGGCAGGCCGATTCCGCCGCCGGTTCCGTCGCCAACGAGACCGGCAATGCCGCGGCCCCGGGCGCCATGCCCCAGCCGGCGCCGGAGGCGCCCGATTCGCGGCCTTCGCCGCCCGCGGCGCCTCGATCTGCTTCAGGCTATCGCATCATCGGGACCGAGCCCTTCTGGGGCGGGACGGTCAGCTCCGACGAGATCGTCTATTCGACGCCCGACAATCAATCGGGAGAGCCGATCGCGGTCAACGTCCGCTTCGAGGGCGACCGGGAAATCTATTCGGGCGCGCTTCACGGCCGACCCTTCGTCCTCACTCTGACCGCCGGCCCCTGCTCCGACGGCATGTCGGACAATGTCCACGCCTTCACCGCGACCCTGGAGGTGGACGGCGAGACCCGCCGCGGCTGCGCCAACCCCCAGGCCTGAATGAAACGGGCCGTTACTCGCCCAAAGCGAAATCGACCCGGACGGCGACCTGGCTGGTGGTGAGACCGATCGGCACCGGCGGCTCCTCGGTCCGGACGATCGGCGGCGGCGCCGCCTCCATGGCGACGTCCGTGACATAAGGCCGGGGATCGCCGATCACGCCCGAATCGCGGATCGCGAGCACCCTGACGACCTTCAGCCCGGCCGCTTCGGCATAGGCCTCGGCGCGCTGGCGCGCCGCCCGATAGGCATTGGCATAAGCCGAGCGGTTGGCGGCGTTGGGATCGCTGATCCGAAGATCGGGGCCTGAGACGACGTTGGCGCCGGCGTCGGTGGTCGCCGCGATCGCCTGGCCGACCCGATCGACATTGCGGACCCGCACCTCGATCATGTTGTTGGCCTGGTAACGGCCGCGATCGCGCCCATAGTCGATCCGCGACAGCGAGACCTGGCGCGACTGGACGTCCTGGCGCTCGATCCCGAGCCTCCCGAGCGCCTCGACGACGGCGTTGATGATTCGGTTGTTGCGCTCGCTTGCCGCCGCCGCGGTCGCCTCGATGGTCTGGACGCCGGCGGTGAAGCGGGCTTCGTCCGGCCTGGTGTCGGAGCGGCCGGTCGCGGCGATCTGGACCAGCACCTCGTCGCGGTCGACTCCGCGAGGGTCGGCGGGAGCGCGGCCGCAGGCGGACAGGATCAACAGCAGTGGCAAGGCAAGAAGGAAACGCATGAACATTCTCCCGGCCAATGAGTCGGCCGATACGGATGATATAGTGTAACAAAGACGAAGGCGAGGACTTGGTTCCCGACAAGCGGCCTTCTCGGTTCGATCGCCGCCGATGGAACTGGACGCCTCGCCCGACGTCGGTGGCGAAGCAGGACCGGAAAAGCCTCGAAAGGGAGTGAAGAAATGCGCCTCTTGCCATGGCTCGCGGCTGGCCTGATCGCCGGCTGCGGCTCGCCTTCCACCACCCAGGAGGCGAATGATCAGGCCGACCCCGCCGCACCGGCGCCACCGCCGAGCGCCGAGGGCTCGCCGGCCGCCGCCATTCCCGCTGCCTTTCACGGCACCTTCGACCGCGACCGCGAAGCCTGCGCCGCCCGAAGCGCCTACCGCCTGGTCGTCTCGGCCGACTCGCTTCGATTCCACGAAAGCCTCGGCCAGGTTCGAAGCGTCGCCTTGGACGGACCGAACACGATCAGCGTCGCTGCCGATTATCAGGGCGAAGGCGACCGATGGAGCGCGACCCAGCGCCTGAGCCTGAGCGATGACGGCGGCCGGCTCACGATCGTCGGCCGGGGAACGGAGACGATTCGGGTCCGCTGCGGCCAATCCGAGAGAGAGCCGAACGATTCCGGTTGGGACAATGCGGCGAGCGGCGAAGGGGCCGGCCTGTTCCTCGAAGCCGCGGACGGACGCCGGCAGCTGACCCTGTTCTGCCCGGCCGGCTCGGGCGATCTGCTCGTCAACGTGCCCGCCTTCCGACCAATTGGAAGCGAGGAGAGGATGAGCTTCGGCTCGGGCGGCACCGTCGTCGCCCTCGTCGCCGATCCAAGCGGCGATTCGGGGCGAGGCGGCGTTTCGGGGCGCGGGCCCGTGCCGGCGGAGCTGGAACGGATCCTCGCCGGAAGAGACGGGCTGTCGATCAATTATGGCGCCCAGAACAGCGGCCCGCACCCGGCGCCGCCGGCGGCGATGGCGGCGACCTTCCTCGCCGGCTGCCGCGGCTGAAGCCCGGCAAAAGGAAAGGGCGCCGGCAATGCCGACGCCCTTCCGGAAATCTGGTCGTGAGACCGGAGACTACATGCCGCTGACGTTGCTTTCGACATTGCCGTCGGCGTCGTCGATCGCGTCGGCTTTCTCTTCGCCGGCTTCCTCGACCGCTTCGGCCTGGTTCTCGAGCGAATCCTCGGCTGCCTCGGTCGTCGCATTGTCGGCCATGGCTTCGAGATTCTCGGCCTGGTTCTCGGCCGCTTCCTCGACATTCTCGGCTGCCGTATCGTCGCCGGCCGTGCAGGCCGCCAGTGCCAGCGCCGCGGCGACCGCGGTCATCTTGATCATGGTTTTCATGTAAGTCCCCTCGTTGTGTCTCTGCCGGAAAGGCACGTTCAGGCCGAACGGCCCAAGCGTCCCGGAAGCCGCGTTCGAAGACGGCCGTCCGGCTGGCTAAAAGCCTTAGCCTCGTTTCGGTTCCGGTTCCACCGTCTTATAGACGAGGTGCCGCGGCTCGAAAAAAGGCCGCGGCACCCGTTTCACGATCCTCAGTCGTCACGCTCCCAGACCCGGACGATGGTGCCGGTACGCGCGTCGATCTCGTAAATATGCTCGCGGCCGTCCGATCGGTAGACGATCCCGTTGCGGTCCCTGAAGGTGGTCCGAAGCTCGGTCGGGAGAACGAACAGGTTTCCGCGCACCCGCTCGCCGACCCTCATGCAGTCATTGCCGCCGAAAATGCCGCTGAAGAGGCTACCGATGCCGCTGCTTCGGCCGTCGCAATCCTGGTCGATCCGCCATCCGATCTCGGCATCGAGCGGGCCGCCCTGGCCGAAATGGTCGTCATCGTTCCAGCGGTCGCCGCGGCCGTCGGCGAGGCGAATATCCTGCCTCAGGTCACGGAGCCGAAGCTGGAGATCGCGGCGTTCCGCCTGGGTCAGGCCGTTTCGGCTATATTGGGCCTCGAGCCGGGTGAGCTGCCGCGCCTCGGCGCGAAGGGCCCGAGCCTCGGAGCGGCTGATCATTCCGGCACGAATCCCGGCATCGATCCTGGTGTGAAGCTGGGCGATCCGGTGCTGGATTCCGACCGCGCCGCCGGCATTGACGTTGATCTGCGAAACCGCCGGTACCGCGAGGGCCAAAGCGGGGATCGCGCTCATCGCAAGTAGACGCTTTTTCATGGCACAATACTCCATTGCGCCCCACCCATGTCGAGCAACCAACGCATTGAGTTCACGGCCGTTGCCTGACGCATCCGGGATCGACTCGACTCCCCCCGGAAAGGCCAAGGCGAGACGTGCAATTCGGTTGTTCGGCCGATACGGGCGCCTATAAGTCGGCCATGGACCCGTCGCCCGACGTCTCGGCCATCGCCAGCCAGATCCAGCTGGCGATCGCGCCCGTTTTCCTGCTGGCGGGCATCGGCGCCATCCTCGGCGTCCTCGCCGGGCGGCTGGCACGAACGGTCGACCGGTCGCGCTCGCTGGCGGTCGACTTCGCCGGCTATGACGAGGCGGAGCGGGGCCGGGCGGCCGCCGAGCTTCACCTGCTCGACCGGCGAATCCTCGCCGCCAACCGCGCGATCACTTGCTGCACCGCGAGCGCGCTCTTCGTCTGCCTCGTCGTCGCGGTCCTGTTCATCGCCGCGCCCGGCGAGGTCGGCTTCGCGCGGACCATCGCCGGCCTGTTCATCGCCGCCATGACCCTCCTCACCGCCGGGCTCGGCTTCTTCCTCTACGAGATCCATCTCGCCGTCCGGGCGCTCAGGCTGCGCAGCGGCCCGCACGAGGCCTAGAACCGGCTTCAGGCGGCGGGCGCGGCTGGGACGTCGCTTTTTCCTTCGATCTGGAGGCGATCGCTTTCCGGCTCGGTGAGATCGCCGCCACGGCCGGCAAAGGCGGCGCGAAGCTGGGCCGGATCGACCGCCTTTTCCCAGCGGGCGACGACGATGGTGGCGACGGCATTGCCGGTGAAGTTGGTGAGCGCCCTGCATTCGCTCATGAATCGATCGACGCCGAGGATCAGCGCCATCCCGGCGACCGGCACCGAAGGGACGACCTGGAGAGTCGCGGCAAGAACGATGAAGCCGGAGCCTGTGACCCCGGCGGCGCCTTTGGACGAGATGATGGCCACCGCCATCAACAGCAGCTGGTCGCCCAGGCTCAGGTCCGTGTTGGTCGCCTGAGCGATGAACAAGGCAGCCAGCGACATGTAGATGTTGGTGCCGTCCAGATTGAACGAATAGCCGGTCGGAACGACGAGGCCGACGATCGGCTTGGGACAACCGGCACGTTCGAGCTTCTCCATCAGCAGCGGCATGGCGCTTTCGGAGGACGAGGTTCCGAGGACGAGAAGCAGCTCGTCCTTGATGTAGCGAACCAGGCCGAACAGCGAGAAGCCCGCCGCCCGGGCGACCAGCCCGAGGACGAGGACGACGAACAGCAGGGAGGTGAAATAGAAGGTGGCGATCAGGCCGGCGAGATTGGCAAGAGCGCCGATGCCATAGGCGCCGGTCGTGTAGGCCATCGCTCCAAAGGCGCCGATCGGCGCGGCGTACATCAGGATGTGCACCATTCGGAAGACGATCGCCGTCAGCGTCCGCAGGCTTCCGAGCAGCCGGTCGCCCCGCTCGCCGATCAGCGTGAGGGCGATCCCGAACAATATGGCGACGAACAGCACCTGCAGGATCTCGCCTGAAGTGAAGGCGCTGATCGCCGTGTCGGGGATGATGTGGAGAACGAAGTCGGTGACGCTTCGCTCTTCCGCCTGCTCGACATAATCCGCGACCGCACCGGAGGCGAGAGTGGCAGGGTCGATGTTGAGCCCGTCTCCCGGGCGGACGAGGTTGCCGACGCCGAGGCCGACGGCGAGCGCAAGCGTCGAGAAGGTCAGGAAATAGGCCATCGCCTTCGCCCCGACCCGGCCGAACGCCTTCAGATCGGCCATTCCCGCGATCCCGGTAACGACGGTGAGAAAGATGACCGGGGTGATGATCATCTTGACCAGCTTGATGAAGCCGTCCCCGAGCGGCTTGAGCGATTGCCCCGCCTGCGGCCACAGCCATCCGATGAGGACGCCCAGCGCGATCGCGACGAGCACCTGGAAATAGAGCGTTCGCCAGAACGGCCGCCGCGCCTCAGCCATCCACTTCCCCCTTCGGAGCAAGTGTTGAGCATGCTCGGCGGGAAGTGTGAAGCCTTGCCGTCAGCGCGCTCTCGGCGCGCAGGCGATCGCGGCGGCGTCCATCGCCGTCGCCGCGCCGCGGAGCCGATAATGTTCGCTGAACCTGCGGCCGTTCACGGCGCGGCTCTGGACGACCATGTCGATCCCGGTCCGGATCGCGGCCAGGATCTCGGCATCGGCCGAAGCGTCCGGCGCCCAGGCATCGCGTCCGCCGCCGCGAAGCTGGAAGACCCTGCCGTCGATCCGAAGGAAGACCGCCGATCCGTCGCGCTTCTGCCGGCTCAGCCGGACATGGAGCTGGCCCCTGATCCGGCGGGTCGGCCAGTGGCCGATGGCCACGAACGGGCGCCAGCCTTGCGTTCGCGGCGCCTCGACCGGCTCCGCTACGGCTCTGCATCCGCCGTCGCCGCGAAACGCGCCCCATGTCCCGAATATTCCGAGCGACTGTGGCTGAGCCGCCGCAGGTGAAGCGAAGACAAGGAGAAGAAACAGGAAATTGCGGGGCGTCATGAGCGGGCCAATGTCTCCGGTTTGCGGCGTTCCGGCAACAGTTGATGCCGTTTAGGTACGGTTAATGAAACCTTTTTCACCGCGGCGCGATGGGGGTACGTCCTGAGGGACCCAAATCAGGGGGTCCAACACCGATAAATGGGAGTAGTAAGCATGCGTAATCTAGTTCTGGCGGCCCTGATGGCCGGAACCATGGCCACTCCGGCCCTTGCCCAGCCGGCCGGCAATTTCTCCGGCCTCCGGGTCGAGGGCGTGGTCGGCTACGACCGCACCGACGTCGAGGACGAGGGCTCGGACGGAGTCACCTATGGCGCCGGAGTCGGCTATGACCTGCAGACCGGCGGAATGGTGATCGGGGTCGAGGGCGAGGCCACCGACTCCACCGTCGACGAATGCGTCACCAGCGTCACCGTCACCGGCGACGAGCTCTGTGCCCAGCTCGGCCGCGACCTCTATGTCGGCGGCCGCGTCGGCGCCGCCGTCAACCCCAACGTCCTGGTCTACGGCAAGGCCGGCTACACCAATAATCGGGTGGCGCTGTCCTATCAGGACGGCACGCTCGCGACCGCGCCCGATTTCGAACGGGGCGAGAATCTGGACGGCCTCCGCGTCGGCGGCGGTCTCGAATTCGCGCTTGGCCCGAACAGCTATGCCAAGACGGAGTATCGCTACTCCAACTACGAGCAGGGCTTCGACAAGCACCAGGTCGTGGCGGGCTTCGGCTTCCGCTTCTGAGCGGTTGGCCTTCGTGCCGCAATGAGTGAAGGAAGGGCCGGGGCCACAGTCCCGGCCCTTTTTTCGAGTCCCCGCCACTGGCCCCTAGCCGGACCCGACAAGCGGCTCTAATACTCGGCCAAAGTGCCACTTTGGGGGACCTCATGAAGGCGACGATCGAACGGGCCACGCTCCTCAAGGGACTTGGCCACGTCCATTCCGTGGTTGAACGCAGGAACACGATTCCGATCCTCTCCAACGTCCTGATCGAGGCCGGCGAGGACGGCATCCGGCTGATGGCGACCGACCTCGATCTTCAGATCAACGAGACCGTCGAGGCCAATGTCACCGAGTCGGGCTCGACCACCGTTCCCGCCCACACCTTCTTCGACATTGTCCGCAAGCTTCACGAAGGCAGCCAGGTCGAGCTCATCGCCGCGGAAGGGCGCATGCAGGTCAATGCCGGCCGAGCGCGGTTCACGCTCGCCACCCTTCCGCGCGACGATTTCCCGGTCATCGCCGAAGGCGAGCTTCCGACCCGGTTCGAGCTTCCCGCGGGAACGTTGCGCCAGATCATCGACAAGACGCGCTTCGCCATCTCGACCGAAGAGACGCGCTATTATCTCAACGGCATCTATCTCCACGTTTCGGACGAGGCCCAGCCCGTCCTCAAGGCGGCGGCGACCGACGGCCACCGGCTTGCGCGGGTGACGGTTCCGAGGCCGGAAGGCGCCCAGGGCATGCCGGGGGTGATCATCCCGCGCAAATGCGTCGGCGAGCTCCGCAAGCTCCTCGACGAAGTGGACGGCACCGTCCAGATTTCCCTCTCCGATTCCAAGATCCGCTTCGGGCTCGGCAATGCCGTCCTCACCTCGAAGCTGATCGACGGCACATTCCCCGATTATAGCCGGGTCATCCCGACCGCGAACGACAAGCTCCTCAAGCTCGATCCGCGCGCCTTCGAGGAAGGCGTCGACCGGGTCTCGACGATTGCCAGCGAGCGCACCCGGGCCGTCAAGATGGCGCTCGACCGCGACCGGGTGACCCTGTCGGTGACCTCGCCGGAAAACGGCACCGCGGCCGAGGAAGTGCCGGCCGATTACGGCAATGAGGGTTTCGAGATCGGCTTCAACGCCAAATATCTGATGGACATCCTCAACCAGATCGAAGGCGATCTCGTCGAGGTCCATCTCGCCGACGCGGCAGCGCCGACTTTGCTTCGGGAGAATGACAAGGCGCCGGCGCTTTACGTGCTGATGCCGATGCGGGTGTGACGGAGCGGATCTAAAGGGGCGGCGCTTCGCCGCCACTCCGGCGTCGCTCGTGCGAGCCCCGATCCAGCTCCAGATAGACGCTGTCGCACGCCCCGATATGGGTGTTCCAGGTGTTGCGCCCATAGCCGGTCCGGACGAAGCCGTGCCTTTCGAGCAGGCTCAGCGAGGCGAGGTTGCGTGGATCGACGTCGGCCCGGAGCGTTTCGACGTCCGGCCGGGCGAAAGCATGAGCAAGGAATGCCGACAGCGCCTCCGAAGCCAGGCCGAGGCCCCAATATTCAGGCTCGAGGATGAAGCCGAACTCAGGCAGGCGCCACGCCCCCATCTTGCCGATTGCCTTGCCTTCGAGCTCGATGATGAAATCGTCGCTTTCGGCCGGATCGGCCTGGATCATCGAGCGCAGCCACTCCTCCGTCTCGGCCCGGCTGCGATGGGGGCCGGTCGACCAATAGGTCATCGCTTCATCGTTGCCGAAGACGCGGTTCATGTCGTCCACGTCCTCGAGGCGGGCGCGCCGGAGAATGAGCCGGGAAGTGACGAGCCTGGTCATCCCGGCCACGATAAAG
>CAMPIH010000082.1 GCA_946886275.1 uncultured Sphingosinicella sp. | reverse complement strand
GCCGCTCGACCTGCTCGGTCGGAAGCATGTCGTAAAGCGCGTCGTAGAGCGGGCGAAGATAGGGATCGACCTTTTCCTTCATGTCGCCAGGAAGGAAGCCGAGCCGCTCACCGGCCTCGACCGCCGGCCTCGACAGGATGAGCCGGTCGACGCTTCCGCCGATCAGCTGCTGGACCGCCTGGGCGACGGCGACATAGGTCTTGCCGGTTCCCGCCGGCCCCAAAGCGAAGATCATGTCGTCGCGGGCAAGCGCCTCCATGTAGACCGCCTGGGTCTTGGAGCGCGGGACGATCGTCTTCTTGCGGGTCCGGATCATCACCTTCGGCGGCTCCGCCACGTCGGGCGTGATGATCCCGTCGAGGGTCGGCTCGCCGGACATGCCGATGATCGCGTTCACCGTCTCGGCGTCGATGTCATGGCCTTCGTCGAGACGGTTGTAGAGCCCGATCAGGACCTCGCGGGCGCGGGCCGCATCCTTGGGATCGCCTTCGATCTGAACCCTCGCGCCGCGGGCGGCGATATAGACCCCGAGCCGGTCCTCGATGGCGACGAGGTTGCGGTCGAACTCGCCGAACAGGGGCCCCAGGAGGTGCGGCTGCTCGAACTCGATCTCGACTCGAGCGCGCGGACCCGCCGCTTCGGCTTTCTTCTGCGCCATCAGGCGGCATTCCTCATATATTGTGCGCCGGCGAGGCTGTTCGGCCCCGCCGAAAGGATGTCGACCTCGACCAGATCGCCGATCCGGGCCGAGGTCTCGAGGTGGACCGACTGAAGCCAGGGCGACTTGCCGATCAGCTGGCCGGGCTTGCGGCCGGTGCGCTCGAGCAGGACGCTCGTCCGCCGGCCGACGGCCTTGCGGTTGAAGTCGAGCTGCTGAGCGTTGAGCAGGGCCTGAAGCCGCTGCAGTCTTTCGTCCATCACCTGCGCGGGCACCTGCCCGTCCATGTCCGCCGCGGGGGTTCCGGGACGGGAGGAATATTTGAACGAGAAAGCCTGCGCATAGTTCACTTCGCGGACGATATTCAGGGTCTCCTCGAATTCGGAATCGGTCTCGCCCGGAAAGCCGACGATGAAGTCGCCGGAAATGGCGATGTCGGGACGGGCCGTGCGGACTCGCTCGATGATCCGCAGATAGGATTCGGCGCTGTGGCTCCGGTTCATCGCCTTCAGCACCCGGTCGCTTCCCGACTGCACCGGCAGGTGGAGATAGGGCATCAGGCTTGCGATCTCGGCATGGGCCCTGATCAGCCCCTCGCTCATGTCGTTCGGGTGGCTCGTCGTGTAGCGGATCCGTTCGAGCCCCGGCAGCCGGTCGAGCTCGGCGGCGAGATGCTCGAGGCCGCGATCGCCGTCGCGCCAGGCGTTGACGTTTTGGCCGAGGAGGACGATCTCGCGGGCGCCGGCGTCGATCAACGCTTTGGCCTCATCCACGATCGCCGCCCAGGGGCGGGAGATTTCGGCGCCGCGCGTATAAGGCACGACGCAATAGGTGCAGAACTTGTCGCACCCTTCCTGGACGGTGAGGAAGGCGCTCGGCGGCTGGCGCCGGCGGGCCGGCAGGGCGCCGAACTTCGACTCGATCGGCATGTCCGTATCGAGCGCGCGGCGGCCGGCCTTCGCCTCGCGGACGAGCGCCGGCAGATTATGATAGGCCTGGGGGCCGACGACGATGTCGACGCCCGGCGCCCGGCGGCTGATCTCGGCACCTTCCGCCTGCGCGACGCAGCCGGCGACGGCGATCATCGGCTGCTCCCCGTCCTCGCGGTTCAGGGCCCGGCCGATCTCCGAATAGACCTTCTCCGCCGCTCTCTCGCGGATGTGACAGGTGTTGAGAACGACGAGGTCGGCCTCCGCACCGGCGGCGGCGGTCATGCCCTCCGCCTCGAGCAGCTCGGCCATTCGCTCGCCGTCATAGGCGTTCATCTGGCAGCCGAACGACTTGACGTGGAAAGTGCGGGGATTCCGGTTCTTCATCGCCGGCCATATAGGGGATCGACCCCCGCATCGGAAGCGCCTCCACAGCCCAGTGCTTCGGCCACTTCGCCCTGCGCCCAGGCGGCGAGGCGCTTGCGGTCTCCCGCCATCTCCGGGTCGATCGGCTCCAGGAATCTCAGCGTGACCGGGATTCGTCCTCTGCGCGACAGGATCCGCCTTGCATTGGCGCCGGCCGGTTCCGCGCCCATCCAGGCGATCTCGGAGGTGAGCGGGCCATAATCGATCATTACCGGCTGAACCCTGACTCCCGGCAGCGGCGGAAACAAAGAGGCGAACAGGCTCGGGCGGAACGGCATCAGCAGATGATCGGTCGTGCCTTCCGGAAAGAGGGCGACGGCCCGCCCTGAGGCGAGAGACCGGCGAAGCTGATCGGCCTGACCGTGGACCTCGCGACGGGATTGCCGGGCGACGTAGAGCGTGTCGTTCAGCGACGCGATCCAGCCTACCAAGGGCCAGCCGGCGACGTCGTCGCGTGACACGAAGACGGCGCGGGTGGCGCCGCCGAGCGCGAGGATGTCGAGCCAGCTGACATGATTGGCGACGAACAGGACGCTTCCGGTCAAAGGCCGCCCCTCCGTCCGCACCCGGAGCCCGGCGCAGCGGCCGGCATAAGCGAGGAAGAGCTGCGGCCAGATCGAGCGGGCGCCGGCAAGCTTCCAGAGATAATGAAAAGGGATGCAGAAGATCAGCCCGGCGGCCATGGCCGCGACCCGAATCACCATGAGCAGGGACCGGGCTTGGGGCCCACTATTTCCCGCGGCCGATGGCGACGCCGTAAAGCTCCATGCGGTGGTCGACGAGCCGAAAGCCGAGCTTCTCGGCGATCCGCCGCTGGAGCTGCTCGAGCTCCTCGTCGACGAACTCGATGACGTTGCCGGTCTCGACGTCGATGAGATGGTCGTGATGGGTGGCGTCCGCCGCCTCGTAACGGGCTCGGCCGTCGCCGAAATCATGGCGTTCCAGGATCCCGGCTTCCTCGAACAGCCGAACCGTCCGGTAGACGGTGGCGATCGAGATTCCAGGATCGACGGCGGAGGCGCGCGCATGGAGCGCTTCGACGTCGGGATGGTCCTCGGCTTCGGAAAGCACCCGGGCAATGATCTTGCGCTGCTCGGTGATCCGCAGCCCCTTCTCCGCGCAAAGCGCCTCGATATCGATCTGCCGCGTCATTCTGTCCCGACTTTAGGATGTGAACTCAGGAGCCGCAATGGCCGTGACCGCGCGTCCTTTGGTGCGGCCCATGCTCGGCAGGCCAAACGGGCGTGAAAAACGCCACCCCGACGCTGCCGGGATGGCGTTCAGGCGATCGTCGGACCGACCCCGGCTTATTTGCGCGCGCCGCGCTTGCGCTTGGTTCCGAGCCCGATCTTCTTGGCCAGCGTCCGGCGCTGCTCGGCATAATTGGGGGCGACCATCGGATAGTCGGCGTTGAGGCCCCACTTCTGCCGATATTCGTCGGGGGTCATGTTGTAATGGGTCGATAGATGCCGCTTGAGCATCTTGAGCTTTTTCCCGTCTTCGAGGCAGACGATATAGTCCGGCTTGATCGAAGAGCGGATCGAGACTTTCGGCTCAGGCTTGGGCGCCGGCTCTTCCTTGCGTTCACCAAGCCCGCTCAAGGCATTGTGAACATTGTTGATCAGCAGCGGCAGATCGGAGACCGCCACGCTGTTGTTGCTGACATGAGCCGAGACAATGTCGGCGGTGAGGGTGATCAACGTCTCCCCGAATTGATCTTGAGTATCCATGGGTCGGCAGGGCTTTCTTCCAGAGGGTTCTGCCAATTGGCCTTGGCAGATAGGACTGGATTGATCCGTTTCGGGGCGATTGACAAGGACTTATGTGCCGCGGGACACGTCAATTCACCTCAGTCGCCGGTAGCTCTGGCCATGGTGAGAGCATCATGGAGTTGTCCATCACGCCCCGAATAATAATGGCGGCGTCGGCCGACCAACGAAAAACCTGCTTGCTCGTATAGCGCAACCGCATGATTTCCTTCGCGGACTTCAAGATGAACGCGGGTCGCCCCGCGGATCCTTGAGGCGCTCATGAACTCTTCGAGCAGGGTCTTGCCGATTCCAAGACCCTGGTCGCCCCGCCGAACCGCGAGAAGCAGCAATTCGGCCTCTCCGGCCATCGCCCGGCTCAGAGCGAAGCCCGCCACTTCGTCCCCGATCCACGCCAAAGTGAGCCAGACGCCGGGCATCGGCAGAAGCCCGGCGCATTGCGACGTCGTCCACGCCTCGCCGAAGGACGGATCGAAACTGTCGTCCATCACCGCCATCACGGCGCCGAGATCGGCAAGGCCGCCTTCGCTGAGAATGATCGAGCGACCGCTCATGCCATCGGCTTCGCATCGGGAGCTCGGCCGTAGATCGGCCGCGCCTCCAGGCTCCGGGCGGAAAGCGGGAGCAAGCGGGCATCGGCGGCGCGCGGCATGGCCTGCGACCAGCGGCCTCTGCCACGGGCGGCGACGAGCGCCTCCGAGCCCGAGCCGATCACCAGCTCGGAAGCGATCTCGGCCGCGGCCTCGTCCGGAGACAGCGAGCGCAAATTGTCGAGTGGAGACAGGGGATCACCGCCATAGGTTTGCACGAAAAGCTGGCCATGTCCTCCCAGGAGAGCGACGGCCACCTGTGCCTCGCCACTGGCGGCGGCGATCAAGGCGAGCGACGAGAAGCCGGCGACCGGCACCCGCCAGCCGATCGCGAGCCCGTGAGCGGCGGAGAGCCCGACCCGGACCCCGGTGAAGCTTCCGGGGCCGCAATCGACCAGGATGGCCGAGGGCCGGCGCCTGGAGCCCTTGGCACCGAGCAGGTCCGCGATCATCGGCAGCAGACGCTCGGCATGGCCCCGCCCGACCAGCTCGTGGCGTTCGTCGATCAGCGCGCCGTCCGCTCCGAGCAAGGCGGCCGAGCAGGCCGCCGTCGCGCTTTCGATCACGAGCTGCATCAGGAATATCGCCAAGCCATGATCGCCATCGTCACTTTCTCAGCCGCGGGAGTCCAGCGTCGACGACATGAAGGCGCGCGATCGGGTCGGGACGATGCCGAAAGACGGGTCAGACCGCCTCGACGGCTTCGACCTCGGGGACATAATGTTTGAGCAGGCTTTCGATGCCCTGCTTGAGGGTCATGGTCGAGGAGGGGCAGCCGGCACAGGCGCCGTGCATCGCCAGATAGACCTTGCCGTCGCGGAACCCGCGATAGACGATGTCGCCGCCGTCCTGGGCGACCGCCGGGCGGACCCGGGTCTCGATCAATTCCCTGATCTGGGCGACGATCTCGGAATCTTCGGGCCGCTCCTCGATCGCCGGATCCGGAGCGATGTGGATTTCAGCGGCGCTTCCCGCGCGGAACAAGGGTGCCCCGCTGGCGAAATGGTCGAGCAGCACCTCGAGGACCTGCGGCTTCAGCTGGCGCCATTCGACGCCCGGGGCCGCGGTCACGGAGATGAAGTCGCGGCCGAAGAAGACGCCTTCGACCTCGCCGGTCGAGAAGATCGCCTCCGCCAGAGGCGAGGCCTCGGCATCCTCGGGAGTCGCGAAGTCGCGGGTGCCATGCTCCATCACCTTCTGCCCCGGAAGGAATTTGAGGGCAGCGGGATTGGGCGTCGTTTCGGTCTGGATCAGCATGGATGCGATGTGGCGTCGAGCGGCCGACTGATCAACCCCGTCGTCAGAAATCGACCTTGTCGTAATGGGCGGGCGGCATGATCACCTCCATCCGCTCGCCGAGCAGGGGCCGGAAGCTCGGCCTCGACTTCATCACCGAATACCAGTCCAGGGTCTGCTTGTGGCCGCGCCAGTCGATTCCACCGAGATAGTCGGCGACCGAGAGATGGGCAGCGGCGGCGAGATCGGCCAGGGTCAGGGTCGGCCCGGCGAGCCAGCGGCGGTGATCGAGCAGATAATCGATATAATCGAGATGGCCGTTGGCGGCGGTCATCGCCTTTCGGAGGACGGCCGTCTCGGGCGGCGCCCGGCTGACCAGCCGCTTGCGCATCCTCTCCTCCATCAGGGGCGAGACGACGTCGCGAAACAATTTGTCGTCGAACCAGGAGACCAGGCGGCGGATTTCGGCGCGATTGATCGACGTCCCCGGGATCATTGGCGCCCGGTCCAGGGTCTCTTCGAAATATTCGCAGATGGCGCCGGAATCGATCAGCACCGTGCCTTTCTGGTCCTCGACCAGGACCGGAGTCTCACCGGCCGGGTTGAGATCGACGAACTCGTCCTCCTGCTCCCAGGGCGAGACCCGCTTGAGCTCGTGGGCGACGCCCTTCTCGGCCAGCATGAGCCGGACCTTGCGAGAAAATGGGCAAAGGGGGAATTGATAGAGCTGCCACATGGACGGGCCGTCTTACGGTGTGGGTCCAGCAGCCGCAATGGCCGTGAGGGAGGTTCAGCGACCCATAATGAGCCGAGCCGCGAAGCGGTTCGCTGCAAACAGGCTGGGGGCCCCCCTGCTGTGGCGATCAGCCGTCAGTCGGGATAATTTTCGTCTTCTTCCCAGTCGCGGCGCGGTTGCGGCCGGCGGCGCTCATAATCGTCGATCGCGCCTTCGATCCCGCGCTCGAACTCGCGAAGCGACCGCCGCATCGCCGGGGCGGCCACCGCGAGCGCTTCCATCATCCGTCCCATGTCGCTGGTGACGCCGTAGATGGAGGAACGCATCCTCTCCTCGAAATAGGGATCGTCGCGACCGGCGATCCGGCCGAGGGTTCGGCCCGGCATGCCATGATCGTAGCGGCGGCGGGTGGGATCGGCGGCATCGAGCAGCGGACCGACGTCGACGTTGAGGAGGGCACCGGCCATCGCGTCCATCGCCGGCGCCATCGCCTCGACCTCCTCGGCCGGAGGAATGGCCGCGACGATATCGTCGTCGAGCGAGTCGTCGAATACCGGCGCCTGGGCCGCAACAGGGGCGGCAAGGGCGGCGGCGCCGATCAGAAACAGGAGCTTACGCATGACTGGCCTCCAGAAACGTCCGAAAACAGGCGCAGGCCATCAACGCGCCGGCGCACGAGTCGGTTTCAGTTTTCGTCTCAATGGGATGAGCGGAGGATGAACGCAGAGGGCCAGTCCCGGTTTCGCCCCGGTTCCCGGGACGAAGCGCGCCTTTAACGGGCCAGCAGCCAGACGAGCGCGAGCGAGCCGACGATGATCCGGTACCAGGCGAAGGGGGCGAAGCCGATCCTCGAGACGATGGCGATGAACCATTTGATCACGACCAAGGCGACGATGAACGAGACGACGAAGCCGACGGCGATCGTTCCCCAGGCGCCCTCCCCCAGCTCGTCGCCCGAGCGGAGCAGATCATAGGCGCTCGCCGCGAGCATCGTCGGAACGGCGAGGAAGAAGCTATATTCGGCGGCGGTACGACGCTCGACCCCGAGCGAGAGGGCGCCGATGATCGTCGCCCCCGAGCGGCTCACGCCGGGGATCATCGACAGGCACTGGATGAAGCCGACTCCGAGCGCCGCTTTCCAGCTCATCGCCTCGACGCTGTCGAAGCGGGGCCGAACGACCAGCCGCTCGATCGCGAGGATCGCGAAGCCGCCGACGATCAGGGCGACCGCGACGATCATCGGCGATTCGAGCATCGCCTTCACATAATCGTAGACGATGAAGCCGATCACCATCGACGGCAGGAAGCCCAGGAAGACGTTGCGCGTGAACAGCAAGGCCTCGCCGTCGCCTCGGGTCAGGCCCATGCCGACGTCGAAGAAGCGCCGCCAGTAGAGGACGATCACCGCCAGGATCGCACCGAGCTGGATGACGATCTCGAACGTCCCGGAAGCTTCGCTCTCGAAGCCGAGGAGCTCGGCGGCAAGCACGAGGTGCCCGGTCGAGGAAACCGGGATGAATTCGGTGAGCCCCTCGACGATTCCGAGGAGAATGATGGTCAGTAGGGCTGCGTCCATGTCGGGAGGGGCGGTTTCCGGTGAGAGGGTCAATAAGGCGATGACGCCCGGGCCCAGCGGCCCTGGCGGCGATAGGAGGAAAGCCAGCCCTCGGCGACCGCGGCGAGCGGCGCCGGGCGGATCCCGAACGGTTCGAAGCCGGTGCCGCCGCCGCTGACGACATTGTCGCGCTGGAGCATCAGCCACTGGTCCCAGCTGACCGGGGCGCCGGGAAGCCAGCCGGTGAGCCGGGCGATCACCGATCCAAGCGCGTCGGGGATCTCGACGACCGGCCTCGAGCGGCCGGTGGCCTGGCAGATCCAGCGATTGATCTCCGCCATGGAAATGACCTGCGGCCCGCCCAGCTCATAGGTCTGGCCGCGATGCCGATCGGGCTGGAGCGCCGCCCCGGCGATCGCCTTGCCGAGATCGGCGCTATGCACCGGCTGCAGCTTCCACTGGCCTCGAATCACCGGGACGACCGGAAGCAATCGCGCCATCCGGGCGAAGCGGTTGACGAAATTGTCCTCCATTCCGAACACGATCGAGGGGCGGACGATGGTCGAGTCGGGAAAGGCGGCGCGGACCGCTTCCTCCCCTTCCCCCTTGCTCCGGCCATAACGGGATTCGCTTTCCGGATCGGCGCCGATCGCCGAAACATGGACGAGCGAGGTCGCACCCGCTTTGGCGGCGCAAGCGGCGACGTTGCCGGCGCCGTCGACATGGACCGCCTGGAAATCGCCGCCGAGGATCCCGACCAGGTTGATCACCGCATCCGCGCCCTGGACGGCGGCGGCGACCTCGGCCGGATTGCGGACGTCGGCGCGAATGAACTGGATCATCCCGAGACCGGTCAGCGGCTTCAGGAAATAGGCGCTGCGCGGCTCGCGCTCGGCGATCCGGACTCGCGCGCCGGCCTTGAACAGGGCCTGGGCAACGTAGCGGCCGACGAAGCCGCCGCCGCCGAACAGGGTAACCAATCGGTCCGTCTTCACCGTCATTGTCGGCCAAACGCTTCGAGGAAAGGAGCGGCCCCATTGCCGCCTGGGCGCGGGATTGGCAAGCCGCGGACGGGCCGCTGCGGGCGTCAGCGCCCGGTCAGGCGCTCAGCCGCTGCTGGGTTCCGTGGACGAGCTCGCTGGCCCGCTCGAACGTCATCGGCCGGCCGAACAGATAGCCCTGGATCTGATGGACTCCGAGGTCGCGCATGCGGGTGAAATCGTCGGCCGTCTCGACGCCTTCGGCAGTGACCGACATCCGGAAGCTCTTGGCGAGCTGGACGATCGACTGGATGATCGCCACGGTCTCGCGATTGTCGGCGGATTCACGGACGAAGCTGCCGTCGATCTTGAGCTTGTGGAACACCGCCTTGTTCAGATAGCCGAGCGAGGAATAGCCGGTGCCGAAATCGTCGAGGGCGATCCCGACGCCGAGCGCCCTGAGCCGCTTCAAAACTTCCAGGGCGCTGGCGGAATCGCCGAGGAACACCGATTCGGTGACCTCGAGCTCGAGCCGGTTGGCCTGGATCCGGTGGTGGCGAAGCGCTTCTCCGATCGTGTTCGGAAGAGCCGGGAAGATGAGCTGCTTGGCCGAGATGTTGATCGCCACCGAGATGTTCTCTGGCCAGCAGGCGGCGGCCCGGCAGGCTTCCTCGACGACCCAATCGCCGAGCTCCATGATCAGGCCCGATTCCTCGGCGAGGCTGATGAAGTCGTTCGGCGGGACGATTCCGCGGGTCGGATGGTGCCAGCGGATCAGCGCCTCGAAGCCCTGGAGACTCTGGTCGGCGGCGTTGATGAGCGGCTGGTAGAGCAATCGGAACTGGCCGGCCTGGATTCCGGCGCGAAGGTCCTGCTCGAGCCGGAGTCGATCCTCCTGCTCGTTCTGCATGTCGGAATTGAACAGGCAGCAGGTGCCGCGGCCCTGGGCCTTGGCCTGGTACAGAGCGAGGTCGGCCTTCTGGATGAGATCGTCGACGCTCTGGCCGTCGATCGGGCCGAACGCGCAGCCGATCGACACGCCGATCCGGACCTCCGCCTTGTCGAGCATGAACGGCTCGGCGATGGCGGCGATGATCCGATCCGCCAGGGTCTCGACCATCCGCCGGCTCTGGGCGTCCTTGATGACGACGGCGAACTCGTCGCCGCCCATCCGGCCGACATGGCCGGACTGGCCGACTTCCCTCAGCAGCCGCTGCGAGACGCTCTTGAGCACGTCCTCGCCGTGGGGGTGGCGGAGCGTGTCGTTGTCCGGGTTG
>CAMPIH010000081.1 GCA_946886275.1 uncultured Sphingosinicella sp. | reverse complement strand
CTCTTCCTCACCAATCCGGCGCCGATCTGCGTCCTCGACGAAGTCGACGCGCCGCTCGACGACGCCAATATCGAGCGATTCTGCGACCTTCTCGACCGGATGGTCGGCGACACGGATACGCGCTACCTGATCGTGACCCACAATGCGGTGACGATGAGCCGAATGCACCGCCTGTTCGGAGTGACGATGATCGAGAAGGGCGTCAGCCGGCTGGTGAGCGTCGACCTTGGCGGCGCCGAGCGCCTGCTCGCGGCGGAATAGACGGATGCCCGGCGACGGCATTTCCGGCCGGCGCTTCGTCCCCACCCATCCCCCGCGCGGCGGCGGCCCGGTGCCGGTCTGGCGGGGGTTCGTCGGCGAACGGGCCCGGACGGCGGTCTATGGCTGGTCGCAACGCGCGTTCAGCGACTGGTACATAAAGCGCAACGTCTTCGGCCATCAGGTCCACATTCCGCTCCACCCGGACATGGTTCAGCGGGTGATGCTCGACAATGCCGCCAATTACGTGAAGCCGGACCTGGTCCTGAAGCTGCTGAGGCCGACCATCGGTCACGGCCTGCTCAGTTCCGACGGTTCATTGTGGCGCGAGCAGAGGCGGATCGTCGCCGCCAATTTCGCGCCCGCGGCGGTGGATTCGTCGATGCCCGCCTTCGCTTCGGCCGCATCGGCGAGAATGGAGCTTTGGGCCCCTGGCGTCCGCGACATGGCCGCCGAGGCGACGGCGACGACGATGAGGATCATCAGCGACACCTTGTTCGCCGGCGACCCGAGGCTGACCAGCGAGGCGGCGATGGCCCATATCGCCGCGGCCCTGGACGCGGTCAGCGAAGCGCGGCTTCAGGTCCTGCTCGGGCTTCCGATCGTTCCGTTGAGCCGGCGCGGGCTGAAAGGCCGTCGCGGCCAGCTTTATCTCCGCCACACTTTGACTCAGGTGGTCAAGGACCGGCTTCCGGGCGGCGGCCCGGACGACTTCCTCGGCCGGCTGATCCGGCAGCTCCACGATCGTTTCGATCCCGAAGAGGCGCTCAAGCTGGCGGTCGACAATGCCGCCACCTTCTATCTTGCAGGCCATGAGACGACCGCCAACGCCCTGACCTGGACTCTGTACCTGTTGTCGCAGCTGCCGGAGCTCCAGCGACAGGCAGCGGCGGAAGCGCGCTCGGCGCTCGGCCTCGGATCCGACGATCCCGACCTTCCCGACCGGCTGCCGCTGCTCCGCCGGATTCTCGAGGAATCGCTAAGGCTCTACCCGCCCGCGCCGCGGATGGACCGGCAGGTGGTGGAGCCCGACAGGATCGGCGACCAAGAGGTGGCACCCGGCGACATCGTCTCGATCTGGCCTTGGCTCATTCATCGCCACTCTGGTCTCTGGGACGATCCCGACGCCTTCGATCCGAGCCGCTTCACCGCCGAGGCCAAGGCCGGCCGCCACCGATTCCAATATCTGCCGTTTGGCGGCGGGCCGCGGGTCTGCGTCGGCGCCCGCTTCGCCACTGCCGAGGCGCTGACCGTGCTGGCGCACTGGCTCAGCCGCTGGAACTTCGCGCCGATGGCCGGCCGCGACGTGCGCGTGTCGGGGATGGTGACCCTGCGGCCAGCAGACGGGCTGCCGCTGCAGCTGACGCCGGCTGACTGAGACCCCTCTCCGATCCTACGCATCAAGTGGACGCGCTTGTTTTCCTGCCGATGTCGATGCCGCCGATCTTCCTTCCGGCGGCGCTGTCTTTGATGAGCGTGGCGAGACGCCGGGCGCGGGTCTCCGGCTTCCTGGCGCTGGCGATCCAGTGGAGGCAGAGCTTGCGGTAACCCGCCGGCCTTCCTTCCCAATCCCGCCACGCCGCTTCGTTCTTCCGGAACAAGGCGGTTTCCTCGGCCGTCAGGGACTTCAGTTCATTCTCATAGGCGTAGACGCCGCTGCGGCCCTTATTCTCCTCGAAGGCGCGTCTGCCGGCCTCTGTCATCAGACCGGCCGCTTCGAGCGCCTCGAAGCGTGCGACATTGACCTTGCTCCAGATGCTGCCCTTGCGCCTTGGAGTGAAGCGGATCGTATAGCTGTCCTCGCCGAGCGATTTGCGGATTCCGTCGATCCAGCCGAAGCAAAGCGCCTGGTCCCGCGCTTGCGGCCAGTCGATCGAGGGGCGGCCGCTGCTCTTCTTCCAGAATCCGACGAGCAGTTCGTCGGCGATCGAGTGATGGTCCGTGAGCCAGCGGCGAAAATCCGCCTCGGTCGCGAAGAAAGTCGGCTCGGCCATCACTCGGCCGGCTGCGGCGTGAGCCGCCGGGCCTTGCGGCGCCTCAGCTCGGAGCGCCAGCCGCGGCTTCTGAGCCACATGACGATCCCGGTGATCGCGAGCAGGGCGGGAAGGATTCCACCAAGGAAGATGATCGTCTGGAAGACCGGGCCCATGCCGGTGCCATCGTGCCAGCGCCGCATCAGCCGGGCCGTTGTCTCCGGGCGCGGCGGCCGGGGCGGAACGATCTCGCCGCCACGATCCGGCACCTCGACCTCGGCCGGACCACCCTCGCGCTGGAAGGCGATCTTCCAACTGGGCGCCTGATCGGTCGGCCAGGTAATGAGCGAAAGCTCGCCGGTCGTCGCCAAAGGCCGAGCCGCCGCCACCGCAAGATCGGGCGACATCGAAGGCGATTCCAGCGGTCGGGCCCGAATCGACGCCGCCTTGTCCGAACCCCCTTTTGCCCTGGCGCTCGGCTGCGGTGCCTCGAACTGACCGAAGAAGGAAGGGAAGGATATCCAGGCACCGGTGAAGGACAACATCGCCAGCGGCAGCAGGATCCAGAAGCCCATCTGGTGATGGAGGTTGGCGTTGAAGCTGTTCTGGCGCCGCCAGCGGAAGCCGCGGCGGAAGCTTCCGGTCAGAGGCCACCAAAGCCACAGGCCGGTCAACGACGAGATCAGCATCGCAACCCCGACCCAGCCGACGATCTGGCGGCCGAGGCCGGGAACCATCAGGCTGCCGTGAAGCACGTGAAGGATCCGCACCGACCCCTCGTTGCTGCTCGCCTTGTCGAGCACGCGGCCGTCGGCGGGATCGAGCCAGACATTCGTCCGAACCGGCCGTCCGACGCCCGGCCGCAACGGCTGGGCCGCGGCGACGAGAATCGGTCCCTCGTCTTCCGGATAACGCAGGCTGAGGATCGTCTCGCCAGGAGCAAGCGCGGTTCGCGCCGCCTCGGCATAAGCCGCGGGCGGAAGCGCCGGCACGCTGGCCTTCACCTGGTAGCGCGCCGGATTGAGAGTCTCGTCGAGCCAGTCGTGCCAGACCAGGGCCGATCCGGTCAGGGAGATCGGGATGATGAGTAGCGCGAGCGTGAGACCGATCCATTTATGGACCTGGAGCCAGACGGCGCGAAGGCGCAAGTTCATCGATCGAGTCACTCTTCTCTCCGCCTCGTCCGCTGGCCGCCCAGTCAAAGCCATTGCAAGGATCAGGTATCCGCCCAACGGCGGAGCAGATTGTGGTAGATGCCGGTGAGGCGGACGACATTGGGATCGCCCTGACCCTTCTCCTCCGCGACCGACTGGATCGACTGGTCGAGATCGAACAGGATCGTTCGGGCACTATCGTCGCGCACCATCGACTGGATCCAGAAGAAGGAGGCGATGCGGGCGCCGCGAGTGACCGGTTCGACCCGGTGGAGGCTCGACGATGGGTAGAGCAGCAAATGCCCGGCCGGCAGCCTCGCGGAATGGACGCCGAGATTGTCCTCGACGACCAGCTCGCCGCCTTCGTAGGCGCCGGGATCCTCGAGAAAAAGGGTCGCCGAAAGATCGGTCCGGACGCGGAATTCGCTGCTTCGGTGGATCCGTACCGCATTGTCGACATGGGTGCCGAACGCTTCGCCGCCCTGATAGCGGTTGAACAAGGGCGGGAAGATCTTGAGCGGAAGCGCCGCGGCGATGAACAAGGGCGAGCGCCCGAGCGCCTCGAGGATGATACGGCCCGCCTCGCGTGCCTCGACACTGTCCTCGGGAAGCTGGCAGTTGCGCTTGGCGAGCGCGGACTGGGGCCCCGAAGTGGCATTGCCGTCCCGCCAGTCGCCGGCGTCAATGATCGCCCTGACTCGCGCCACCTCCTCGCTGGCGAGCAAATCAGGGATGGCGATCATCATGAGCCGGCCCTTTCGAGGTCAGAAACTGTAGAACAGGCTGAGCACGGCCGATCGGTCCTCACCAGGCATCGCCCAGCCACCCGTGATCGCGCCGCTGGTCGAGTTCACATTGTTGCGGACATTGGTGAAATAGCGTTCGTTGGTAAAGTTCTGGACGTTGAGCTGCGCGGTCAGGCCGTTGCCGAAGGCATAGGAGGCGAAGGCGCGGTGGATCAGGAAATCGTCGGCGAAATATTGGGTGCGCTGAAGCGCGTTGCGCTGATGAGTGGCGAAAGCGCCCTGATAGGTGAGGCCATAGCCCAGCTCCAATCCGAACGGCAGCCGATAGGTGGTGAACAGGCTCGCCGAATGTGGCGGAGTCTGGACGAGCCGGTCGCCGTGCTGGGGATCGACCAAGGTCGCGCTGTTCGTGCAGCCGGCCGCTCCCGGGCTGCCGAGGCAGAAATCGGAGACGCTCTGGAGCACCTCGCTGTCGAGATAAGTGTAGTTGGCGAAGATCGTCCAGGCGGGGGTGAGCGAGCCGCTCGCGCCGAGCGCGAGCCCGTCGACCCGCGCACGCCCGTCCAGCACCTGGAACGAAGCCGGTTGCGACGGATCGTTGGAGGGCACCGCGAAATTGGTCCGCTCGTTTCGGAACAGGGCTGCGGTCACCAGCAATCGGCGGCCGAACAGCTCGGCCTTGCCGCCGATCTCCAGGTTCCGGGCCGTCTCCGGAGCGACGGCACAGGGATCGGCCGCGCCCGGAGCCGCGATGATTCCGCAGCCGAGCCTCACCGATTCCGACGAGGGCGTTCGGGCATTGGCATAGGAAATGTAAAGGCTGGTCCGAGGCGTCGGCTTGAACACGGCGCCGGCGCGATAGGAAAAGAGCGTCTCCTCGCTTCGCTGCGTCGCCTGCTGGGCCGGACTCAGGGGATTGGTCCCGGGCGGAACCACGGCCAAGGCGAGATTGCGGAACAAGGCGTCGTTCCGCTCGAGCCGGACTCCGGCGTTGAGCTCGAACCGTTCGCCGATCTCGAGCGTGTCGAAGGCGTAGATCGCCTGATTGTCGGAGCGCCCGCGCTGGCGCGAGGTCACCGTATGGTTGATCGGGCCGGTATAGATGGCGCCGGGATTGGCGATATTGTCGATCGGCAGCGGCGTGAAGGCCGAGCCGTTGGCGTTGCGGGCAAGCTCGGCGGTCTCGATCCGGTAATCTTCCCACGACAAGGACGCGCCGACGACGAGGATGTTGTGAAGATCGCTTCCCTCGCCGGTTTCGATCGTGACGTCGGTCTGGTTGTGGACAAGGGTGTTGAGCTGGTCGCGGACCCTTCCGTGCGGGCCGGTCGGCTGGAAGAATCCGGGAGCGAGACCGGCCGGACAGGCCAGACCCTGGGTGGCGGTCGGCCCGGCGGGAACCGGCTGGCGCCCAGTCGTCGACAGGCAATAGACACCCTGGGGAGCGCTTGCGACGGTGACGGCATCGACCCGCTGCCAGCGGGTGAGATTGCGGACCGAGACCGCGGTGCTGAACTCGTGCCGAAAAGTGGCGGTGAGCCGGTCGACCGCCAGCTCCTGGGAGTCGAGGTTGCGATAGCCGAAATAGTCGCTGTCGTCGGCTTCGGGCAGCAGGCCGTCGTTGATCTGATTGCGGAAATAGGGAACGCCGTAGAGCGGCGTGTTGTCGTCCTCCTGGTGGACGAAAGCCAGGGTGAGACTGGTCGGCCTGTCGATCCCGACCGTGATGGCAGGCGCCACGCCCCAACGCTCGAAATTTTCGAAGTCGCGTCCCGGATAATCGTTGCGATGCGCCATCGCGTTCAACCGCACGGCGACCAAATCGCCGAGCCGATGGTTGGAATCGACGGTGGCGCGGTAATAATCGTCGGTGCCGATGCCGGCGGAAAGGATCGTCAGCTCCTCCGGCTGCGGCACCTTGGACACGAGGTTGATCGTCCCGCCGACCGATCCCGATCCGTTGAACACCGAATTGGCGCCGTTATAGACCTCGATCTGCTGGAGATTGAACGGATCGGTGCGGCTGTACTGGGCGCTGTCGCGAACGCCGTCGACGGTGATGTCGTTGCTCGCCGAATAGCCGCGCAGGTTGATCGCGTCGCCATAGCCGCCGCCGCCCTCGCCGGCGCCGAAGGTAATCCCCGGGACGGTGGTGAGAGCGTCGCGAAGGGTCAGCAAATTCTGCCGGCGAAGCGTCTGATCGGAGATGACGGTGACGGTCTGAGGGGTGTCGACGACGTCGCTGGTCGCCTTGGGCGATTCGAGCGCCTCGGCGCCGAGCTCGCCCGTGATGATGATCTCACGGTCCGAGCGCTGCTGCACGTCCGTCTGGGCGGAATCCTCGCTTGCGAGCGCGGGCGACGACAGGAAGCCGACGCAACCGAGCGCCAGCGTGAACGAGGTCCTCGCCTTGCCGGCGCCGACAGTGGAAACGATCACGCAATAGCCCCTTGTCATCGCGCCGGTTCGCCCGGCTGCCTGAGTCGCTATTGCAAGTCATTCGCAACTAAGTCAATACGGATGCGAACCGTTCGCAACATCGACGAAAGCGGCACGAATCGCCGCCATTCGCTCGGTCGAGCGGTGCGCTTGCTGAGGCTGATGGCTCAGATACCGGCGGTGTAGACGTCGCAGGCGGCGGGATCGCCGCCCTGGAAGCCCCGCATCAAGGCTTCCTGGCGCTGCGCCGAAGTACCGTGAGTGAAGCTTTCCGGGACCACCCGGCCCTGCCCTGCCCGCTGCAGGGTATCGTCGCCGATCGCCGCGGCGGCGGTCATTCCTTCCTGGATATCGCCCGCCTCGAGCGTGCTCCGCTCGCGCGCCGCCCAGACGCCGGCATAGCAATCGGCCTGCAGCTCCATCCGGACCTGGAGGGCGTTCGCCGCCGCTTCCTGGCCGACCGCCTGCTGAGCCTGGCGGATCTCGCCCGCCGTGCCGGTGAGGGTCTGGACGTGATGGCCGACCTCATGGGCGACGACATAGGCCTGGGCGAAGTCACCGGGAGCGCCGAGACGTCGAGCGAGCTCATCGAAGAAGCTGGTATCGAGATAGATGCCCTGGTCCGACGGACAGTAAAAGGGGCCCATCGCCGACTGGCCATAGCCGCAGCCGGTCGGCGCTCCGCCCTGATAGAAGACGAGCCGGGGCGGCCGGTAGGTCTGACCGGCCGCGGTGAACAGGGCGCCCCACTGGTCCTCGCTCGAAGCGAGCACCTGGCACAGGAACCGCCTCTGCTCGTCGACGCTGCAGACCTGCTCCGCCGACTGGCCGTTGCTTCGCTGCTGCGGCGCCACCGCCTGCTCGCCGCCGCCGGAAAGGCCGAGCGGATTGCCGCCGAAAAGCATCATGACGATGACCAGGACGACGACTCCGCCAATCCCGAACCGGCTGAAGACGAGGCCGAGGAGCATTCCCGCGCCGCCGCCCAGGCCGCCACCGCCCAAGCCGCTCCGGCCGCCTTCGCGAAACTCGACATTCTCGCTCGTCCTGCGTCCGCCGAAGCGCATCGGGAATTCCCCCTGCTGGATGGAAGATTACGCGAACAGAATGTTCGGCGAGACTTGCGGTTGCATTCGACCTGGTCAAGCGCGAAAGGCGTCCCATTCCTCCACCTGAAGGTGCGTTCATGTTGCTCCAGGACAAGACTGCGCTCGTCACCGGCTCGACCTCGGGCATCGGCCTCGCCATCGCCCGCGCCCTCGCTGCGGAAGGCGCACATGTCATCCTCAACGGCTTCGGCGACGAAGCGGAGATCGAACGGCTAAGAGAGGAGCTGGGCGCCCGCTACAGCGACGCCGATCTCACCAGGCCGGAAGCGATCGAGCGGATGATGGAGGAGGCCGGCCCGGTCGACATCCTGGTCAACAATGCCGGCACCCAGTTTGTCGCGCCGATCGACCACTTCCCGACCGACCGCTGGGACCTGATCATCGCCCTCAACCTTTCCGCCGCCTTCCACACCATCCGCCTCGCTTTGCCCGGGATGAAGGCGAAAGGCTGGGGCCGGATCATCAACACCGCTTCGGCGCACAGCCTCGTCGCAAGCCCGAACAAGGCCCCCTATGTCGCCTCCAAGCACGGCATTGCCGGCCTCACCAAGGCGGTGGCGCTGGAGACGGCGACGAGCGGGGTGACGATCAACTGCATCAGCCCCGGCTACGTCTGGACGACGCTGGTGGAGAACCAGATCCCGGACACGATGAAGGCGCGCGGCCTCAGCCGCGAGCAGGTGATGAACGACGTCCTCCTCGCCGCCCAGCCGACCAAGCAGTTCGTCACCGTCGACCAGGTGGCGGCGCTGGCGCTTTTCCTGTGCCGCGACGAAGCCAGCGCGATCACCGGCGCGAACCTCAGCATGGACGGCGGCTGGACGGCGCAGTAGCGTCGGGCCCAGGAGCGCGCCGGCGGAGCCTGCCGGAACAATGGCGGTTCGTGGCGTATTGCGCGTTCCTTCAGCTCGAGCGAGGCGCCGTTGGACGAATCCCTCTCAACGACACGACCCAGGATCCTGGCGGCCTGGCTCGTCCACGCCTTCACCGCGAGCGGAGTCGTCATCGCCTTGCTCGCCCTGCTCGCGGTCGAGCGAGGGGAGTTCCGGCTGGCCTTGCTGTGGCTGATGCTCGGCCTCGCCATCGACGCCGTCGATGGATCGCTGGCGCGTTGGGCGCGGGTCAAGGAGCGGGCGCCGAGAATCGACGGCGACACGCTCGACCTCATCATCGATTATCTCACCTATGTCTTCGTACCGACGCTTCTGATCGTCCGGACCGGCGTCCTGCCTGAGCGGCTGGCCTTGTTCCTCGCCGCGTTGATCCTGGTCTCAGCGCTCTACAATTTCACCCGCCGCGACCTGAAGACGGCCGACAATTATTTCCGCGGATTCCCGGCCAACTGGAACGTCATCGCTTATTATTTCTTCGTCGCCGAGCCCGGACCGGCAGTGGCGGTGACGACGATCCTCGTCCTCGCCGCGGCGACCTTCGCGCCGATTCACTTCGTCCACCCGTTCCGGGTCCGCGATTATGGCCGCTGGCTGCCGATTCTCGCCCTTGCCTGGGCGGTCGCGACGGCGACCCTGCTCTGGCCCGATTGGGATCCGCCCGTCTGGCGTGCACTGCTCCTCCTGTCGCTGGTCAGCGCGGCGATCCTGGTCGGAATGGGGCTCTGGCGGACCTATCGCGGCCCTCGGACCAGTCCCGCATATTGAGCGGGAACGCGGATCGCTTTCGATTGTTAGAGTGCCGCAACAACCCTCAGGGAGCTCACCATGCGCCTCGGTATCAGTGTCGGCGGACTGATCATCATCCTCATCATCCTGTGGCTGCTTTTCGGCTAAGTCCCGGATCCTCTCTCCGAAGCAGCGATCGACGGCGGCCAGGGCCAATGCGCGCCCGACGCCGCCGAGCGGGTGATTTTCGCCCCAAGCGAGACCAAAGTCAGGCGGCGCGTTCGAGGAAAGCCGTCTCGCGATCGACCCAGTGCTTGAAACTGGGCCGGCCGAGGATCCGGCCGACATAGTCCGTGATCTTCGGGTAGCGCGCCGGATCGATCGCGACGTTGATATGCTTGAAGTTGGCGAACGGGCTCGCCACCGAAATGTCCGCGAGGGTGAGCCGATCCTCGACCAGGAATCCGCTCGGCGGGATCACCCCTTCGAGATAATCGAGCAGCGGCGGCAGCTCCTCGCACTCCGCCTTGGCGGCGACCTCCTCGTCGCCCGGCTGGCCGAGGAAGCGCGGCGCCACCATCCGGTTGAAGAACATCTTGCCGCCGCAGGCGAACAGGATGGTGTCGGCATATTCGTCGAACCAGATCGCGCGAGCCCGCGCCCTCGGCTCGACCGGGATCAGGTTCGGCTCGGGCTTCACGGCCTCGAGATAGGTGATGATCGCCGTCGAATCGGAGATGGCGAAATCGCCGTCGCGAAAACCCGGCATCTTGCCGAACGGACTGGCTTCGAGAAATTCAGGGTCCTTGCTTCCGAGCCCGCTCGGCTTCAGCTCGATCTCGATGCCCTTTTCGGCGGCGAAGGCGAGCACCTTTCGGACGAACGGCGAAATCGACGAACCGTAGACGATCATGGCGGCTGCTCCCTGG
>CAMPIH010000080.1 GCA_946886275.1 uncultured Sphingosinicella sp. | reverse complement strand
CGCGCTTCGGGCTCGAGGCGAGCGAGCTGCGCCGAATCGAGCCGTTCCACCTCGACCCGGTTCGCCGCGGCCCGCGCCTCGAGCAGATCGAGCTGAGCTCCGTCCTCCGCCCGCGGGGGCGTCAGGATCTTGCCGATCCGTACCAGCGGCAGTCCGCGCTCCAGGCAATAATCGGCGAGCTCGCGCGCGCCTTCGCTGCAGACCCTCGCCTTAAGCGACTGCGGCGGATAATAGATTCCGCTGTGGAGGACGCCGCTGTTGCGCCCGCTCGAATGGCGGCCCGGCTGGTCTTCCTTCTCGAGGACCAGCACCGACGCCGCAGGGTAGCGCCGCTTGAGCTCGAGCGCGATCGTCAGGCCGACGATTCCGGCGCCGACGATCAGAAAATCGGCGGTTCGAGTCACTTGCCGCTCACTCGCCGACGTAGCTGAGCTCTGTGCCATCGAGGCGGTAACGGGCCCCGGTCGAGGCGCAAACGATCTCGCCGACGCCCGACTGGGGCAGATCGAGCCGCTCGCCATGGCGGCTCATCCAGCCGATCTGGCGCGCCGGAACCCCGGCCATCAGGGCATAGGCCTTGACGTCCTTGTTGATGACGGCGCCGGCGGCGACGAAGGCATATTCCCCGATCGTCGTACCGCAGACGATCGTGCAATTCGCGCCAAGCGTGGCGCCACGCCGGACCAAAGTCGGCCGGTATTCGTCCTTCCGCTCCACCAAAGATCGGGGATTGTAGACGTTGGTGAAGACCATGCTCGGCCCGCAGAAGACGCCTTCTTCCAGGGTGACGCCGTCATAGACCGAGACATTGTTCTGGATCTTGCAATGATCGCCGATCACCACCTGGTTGCCGACGAAGACGTTTTGACCGAGCGAGACGCCACGGCCGATCCGGGCGCCGCCGCAGACGTGGACGAAATGCCAGACCCGCGAATCCTCGCCGATCTGGGCGCCCTCGTCGACGATCGCCGATTCATGGCGATAATAGCCGATCATCGGGCGGCCTTGGCAGCCAGCGGGTGATATTCGCCGGTGAGCGGCGAGGCCGACGCGCCCCGAATCGCCGCGACGGTGGTGATCGCGCAGCGATTCTCCTCCAGCCCGAAGCCGTTGCCGGCGAGGATGCGTTCATAGCTGACGGTATGGAGATCGGTGAAACCGCCCGAAAACTCGATTTCCTCGCCATCCACCGTGATCGATCGATAGGTGCGCTGGCCGACATCGCGCTGGGGTTCCGGAACGTCGGCGGCGTTGACGGAAAGAAACCAGCGCACCCGTGCCTTCTCATATTCCAGCCAGCCCGCCGCCCGCGTCTCCTCGTTGAGGTGGACCCGATTGTCCTGAAGCTCGCCGAAGATGAAATGGAGCATGTCGAAGAAATGGACGCCGATATTGGTGGCGATTCCACCCGATTTCTTCACGTCGCCCTTCCAGCTGTGCAGATACCAGCGCCCGCGCGACGTGACGTAGGTGAGATCGACCTCGTGCTTGTGGCCGCCCGATTCCCGCGCGACCCGTTCGCGCAGGGCGACGATCTCGGGATGAACCCGAAGCTGGAGGATCGTGTTCACCCGGCGCCCGGTGTCCTGTTCCATTTCCTGCAGGCCGTCGATGTTCCACGGGTTGAGCACGAGCGGCTTCTCGCAGATCGCGTCCGCGCCCGAGCGGAGCGCAAACCTCACATGGGAATCGTGAAGATAATTGGGCGAGCAGATCGAGACATGTTCGATCCGCCCGTCGCCGCCGGCGCGCTGAAGCTTGTCGATGTGCCGATCGAACCGCTCGAACTCCGTGAAGAAGCTGCTGTCGGGGAAATAGCTGTCGATGATGCCGACGGAGTCGCTTGGATCCATCGCGCAGGAAAGCCGGTTTCCAGTCGCCCTGATCGCCTGCATGTGCCTCGGGGCGATATATCCTGCAGCGCCGATCAGCGCGAAATTGGTCATTCGGATCTCCAATGGTCGCAAGCGACTAGGGCAGCGGGCCCGGCGCTGTAAAGGCGTGGGCGCCTTGTCGTTTGCTTCGCGCCCGGCAACTTCCTACGGCCAATGCCATGCGGTCCCTGTTGCGCGCGCTCAAGCCCTACGCCCTCGGTCTTCGCCGAGATTCCTCAACCGGGCATCTCTACTACCCGGTGGACGGAGTCCGGCTCCATGTCCGTTTCCCCGCTGAAACGATGCGGGAGCGCTATCGACGGCGCAATTTCGAGGAAATCTATTTCCGTCATTACCGCCCGACCGGCGACGACGTCGTCGTCGATATCGGCGCCGGGCTCGGCACGGAGATCGTCCGGCTGGCAGCGGTCGAGCCCGACCTTCGCTACGTCGCGGTCGAAATCCAGCCGTGGATCTATGAATGTCTTTGCCTGACGCTGGCGCAGCTGCCCGCCGGCTACGTCCCGTTCGGCCTCGCCATCGGCGACGGAACCGAAGTGCGGATTGCGCCGACCCGGATCGGAGAAGACGCTTCGATCCTCGGCGGCGGCGACGTGCCGGTGCCGCAGCTGAGCTGGAGCGACTTCATCGCCCGGCACGGCATCGGGCGAATCGACCTGCTCAAGATGAACGTCGAAGGCGCGGAAGCCGACCTGCTGGACCATATCGGCCTCGATTGCGTTCGCCGGGTGATCGTGAATGTCCACGATTTCCGAGCCGATCGCGGTGAGGATCAAGCCTTTCGAACCCGCGGCCGAGTGGAGAAAAGGCTTCGCGATTCCGGTTTTACACTTACCGCCGTCGAACAGGACTGGGTGTATGCCGAGCGTTGAAGTCAGTCGTTCATCCAACCGGCAAGGGCGTCCATTCGATAATCGATCGACCCGCGATACGGCGCCGCGCCCGCCGATTGAGGACGGCCAGCCGCATTCGAAGCGCCAGGCGAAGGCTCCTCGGACTCGCGTCCGCCCAGACCGCCCAGACCAGCATTTTGGCGCTCGCCTGATCGAAGCCGAGACTCCCGTGCCGCCACAGCCGTCCCAGAATCCGCGGCCGGCGGCCGTTCCAGACCCGGATCATCGCGCCGGGTAGATAGGCTTCCGGATGTCGGCCGCCTTCCCTGAGCGGAGGGCCGCCGAGTCCGGTCCGATACACCCGGTCCATCGCTCGTTCGAGTTCCTCCGGTCGCGCCGTAAGGCGCGTGCTCACCTCCGACTGGCGGACGCTGACAAGCGGCCGCGCCAGGACCAATATTCGGCCCAGGCCCGCAAGGCGAGGATACAGGTCCACATCTTCCCAAAGGCTCGCTTCGATCCGATAGCCGCCCGCTTCATCGAAGACCGAACGTCGGACCGTGAGGCTCGAATGAGCAAAGGGCGCGAAAGGCGATCGACGGAGCAAGCGAGCAAAATCCGGACCGCGAACAAGCCGGCCGCGATCGTCGATCGTATCGGCAAGACTAGCTACCGCGACGGCGTCCGGATGCTCGGCAAATGCTTCGATCTGCAGCTTCAGTCGGTCGGGATGAGCGAGATCGTCGGCGTCCATCCGCGCCACCAGGGCCGCGCGCGATTCCCTCACCACGCGATTCGAGCTCTCGACCGGCCCCGATCGGGTCCGGCCGCGAATGAGCCGGATCCGGCGATCACGCTCCGCCCAATAGCGAAGGCGGTCGAGCGAGCCGTCGGTCGAGCCGTCGTCAAGGACGACGAATTCGAAATCGCCGAAGCTCTGTGACAAGATGCTTGTGATCGCCTCGTCCAGATAGGGGATGGCGTTATGGACGGGCATCACCACGCTCAACGGCGGAATTGAGGCCATTCGTCTATCGCTGGATCTCTGGAGCCAGCGTACGGCCAGACAGGAGTGCCCCGGTTTTTTGAAATCGGGACCTCGCATCGGCCGGATTCCACTCGACATAAGGCTGCTTGCGAAGGCGCCTGGCCAGCCCAATGCGTCGAATTCGCATCAAGCCGCGCAGGAACAGCCGAAGGCTGGCCGCATTGAGGGTTGCCCAAAGACTCCAGCCAAGCACGGCAATCGACTTCAGATCGAGGCGCAGATCCGCACGGCGGAGCAAACGCTTGAAGATGCCTGGTGGATGACCCGCCCAGACCTGGACGCTCCCGCGTCCGAAATAGGTTTCGGGCCGGAGATTCGAATGCGGCCCTGATGCCGGCGGAAAGCGGCGCGGGTAGATGCCGCCATTCATGTAATCCTCGACCGACCGATACATCAGGTCGACGGCCTCATCGACCCGCTCGGCCTGGTTGACGAGGCGCGTGCTGATCGCCGTGAAGCGAACGCTTGTGAGCACATCGGGGATAACCAATATTCGGCCGCGTTCGGCGATCCGGAAATAGAGGTCGAGATCTTCCCAATATTCGGCTTCGGGGCGGTACCCCCCGACGCTCGTGAAGGCGCTTCGGCGGTACATGATCGAGCTGTGCGGGAACGGCGCGAACGGCGAACGCCCGCTGAGCCGCCACCAGTCGGCGGAGCGCACCCGGCGGCCGCTCTCTTCGATTCCGTCGCAAAGAAAGCCGACCAACTGCGCATCCGGTTCCCGGTCAAGAAGCTCAACCTGGCGCGCCAGCCGATCAGGATGAGAAAGGTCATCCGCATCCATCCGCGCGACGAGCGGCGCGCGAGATTCGCCGACCACCCAATTGGCGCTCCTCACCAGGCCGGAGGCCCGTTCGCGCCTGAACAGCCTGATTCTCTCGTCCTCCCCGGCGAGGGCCCGGAGGATTTCGCTGGTGCCGTCGTTGGAACCGTCATCGCCGATGATGAATTCGAAATCTGCAAGGCTCTGAGCGAGGATCGAGCGGACGCTCTCCTCGACATAGGGCAGGACGTTGTGGACGGCCATGACGACGCTGACGCGCGGCAGACCCGCACCTGTCGGCGACTCGCATGGCCCTGCGGCTGGAGCCGATCTTTCTGTCACGTTTCCTTGCCGGTCAGCATCGATCAAAGAGGCGCGGCCTTCGGCATTCGCCCGGCTGCGAGGCCGCTGTTGTGGACAAGGCGGTCCAAGTCAAAGCCAAAATCGCCCGAGTAGGTCAGGCACCTTCCATTTGAAGCTGCTCAAGGAAGCTTCCCGGCGTCGCCGAGCGATATTTCAAATGCTTGATCCTCTCGTTCCAGACATGGATCGACGCCGTTTCGGCGGTGATGAGGGTCTCGAGCGGCTCGCGGGCGATACGCTGCGCTTCCTGCCACGGCAGCGGATAAAGGACAGGCGGCGGCAAAGCCTCTTCCAGAAGACCGAACTCGCTGGCGAAATACGTCAGTGCTTTCGGACCGGCACTGCCCCACGGCATTCGCCCCAATCCGCTTCGTCCTGTTCTGCGAAGCCGCCAGCCGGCCGCGAGACGATTCCGCCAGGGAAGCCATGGCGGGACCGTCCGTTCGTCGAACAATTGCAGAAGCGGTGGCAGCATCGGCGAGTCCGCCGGCAGCCGAAGGACGCCATTGTTGATCCTGCGGGCTTCATATTCGCCGAACAGATAGAGGCGGTCGAAGTCGAGAGGCCTGACCAGATAGGCGTCACAGTCGAGCCAGGTCCCGAGCGCGAGGCGCTGCAATTCATAGCGGAACCGATTGGCGAAAAGGGCAACGCTCCCGCTCCAGTGGCGGACGATCTCGCTCTCGGGCAGGATGTCGGCGGCGTCGCGAAGCTCGACGCCCTCCGGAACGCCCGTGGGCTCCCGATAGCAATAGAGCGCGAGGTCGTGGCCCTGGCGAAGGATCGACCGGAGACAGGCGCGTTCGACCGGAGAGAGAGACGGTCCGATCCAGAGAGTGACGCATTGTCCCGGCAGAAGAAGACCCCTTGTCGTCGCGGCTTTTCGGATGTGCGAATGGCACGTGAGCGCCTCGCCCGGCAAGGTCCGCCGCTGTCCGTCTGGACCCGCTTTTTTGACTCGCGGTTTTTCACCCTGTCGCTCCCGAAAAACGGCTCATCGCCGCGGCTTTGCGCTCCCTCGGGCCCGGTTTAAGAGACAGAGTGGCGGTCGTTTCGGCCCCCGTTAACCCTGAATCCATGAAACTTCTCGCTCTCGCGCTGCGTTGGACCTTCAAGAAACGTATCTTGGAAGGAGCCGATGTATGGCGACGAATGTGCTCGAGGCCCGCGGCGGCAGCCTGGTCCCCCCGGTCGGCCAGCGTGGATATCATATCGTCTATCGCGATCATGAAGCGAATTACTGCCCCGGTTGCGGGCGCACCCACTGGTATATCGGGCGGATGATGGCGGAGTGCGCCTTCTGCGGCACGGCGCTTCCGCTCGAGAGCGCCCCGCTCGTGGCCGGCGGCCAGATCGTCCGAACGATCCGGCGGGCCCCAGTCACGGATGATCACGCCTACGCAGCCTGAGGAAAGCCTGCCGCGTCCGCGGCAGCGACCCGCCCCGCCTGCGCTTGAAGTGCTGACGAGACAGGATGAGGCGGCCGGCGCCTGTCGGAGCAGAAGCTCCGGCGGGCGCCTTCATTTTTACCTGATCGCTTAACCTTGATCGTCGATCCGGCGGCGGGTGGGACCGCAAGTCTGGGCCGCTGTCGATAATTTCCAGGCTACCTAGCCCGCCACCCGCCGGACCGGAACGTTGACGTTGCACAAATCGACTCCGCCGGCCGGGCGAATGAAGAAGCTGCCGCCGCGATTGGCGCGCCCGGTGACGAAGGCGGAGAAGGCGTCGCTGTCGCTTCGCATCACCTCGAACCGCGGCCGCTCCGATTCAGGCATGTCCGCCGCGAGCCGGATCCGGGCGATCGGGATCGGACGCTCGCTTTTCGCCTCATCGTAGAAACCGAGATTGCCCGTGCCTCGGGGCCGTGCGGACAAATGGCCGATTCCCTCGATCACCCGGCCGATCGTCGCGATGTTGCGATCGAGGTGACGCGGCGCATGGCCGATGACCGCGTAAAGCTCGCCGCCGCGGCCGGTGTCCGGCGAAAGATCGCGGCCCACTCCGACCGCGCCGTAACAGTGGGTCAGCCAGGCCTCGCCGCCTTCGGGGTCGAAGGCGACGGGCCAGCCACCGGAATGTCCCACCATCGGTGCATAGCTGTCCGGAAAGCCGAGCGGTCGGATGGAGAGGCCCTCGATGGGCCGCTCATATTCGGCCGGCGGCGATTCGACGATTCCAGCCGGCATCGGCGCCTCGGTCTCGTTATTGCCCCACTGGGCGACATAATTGTCCTGGACCCGATAGACGGTCGCGTCGTCCCACCAATTGGCGCGAGCGAAGGCGCGAACGTTGGCGACATGGACGGGAGCGAAGTCGGGCGCGAGCTCGATCACGACCCTCCCGCCATCCTCGAGATCCATGACGAGCAGATTTTCGGGCTCGACCGGCCGCCAGTCCGACGCCGCCGAATTGGCGATCACTTCGGACGGCTCGACCGCGCCTTCCACCGGCGCCGGCCGCCAGAAGGTATAGCGCGAGGAAGGGTCGGGCCGAGCCTCCTCCGCCGCCGGCGCGGCGCAGCCGGCAAGAAGGACGGCGGCGCAGAAGCTGAAGGCGGCGAACTGGCGCATGAAGGCATCCCCTGTTGGTCCGGCCCTGTTATTCAGGCCCTGCTGGTCCGGCGCATCGTGCGCCGGAAGCCGAGCCGCGATCAAGACCATGAAAAGGGGCCGGCTTTCGCCGGCCCCCGTTTCAGATGCTCGAATTCACCAGATCCGGACGCGCTGATCCGGCGGCAGATAGAGGGCGTCGCCGGGCTGGACGTTGAACGCCCGGTACCAGGCATCCATGTTCCTGACGACGCCATTGACCCGGAATTCGTCAGGGCTGTGCGGATCGGTGAGAATCCCCTGGCGGATGAGGTCTTCGCGTTCCTTGCTCCGCCACACCTGCGCCCAGGCCAGGAAGAAGCGCTGGTCGCCGGTGAGGCCGTCGATCACCGGCGGCTCGCCATGCTGGGCGACATGGCGACGATAGGCGGCATAGGCCATTTCGAGGCCGCCAAGGTCGCCGATATTCTCGCCCATGGTGA
Organism: uncultured Sphingosinicella sp.; assembly: GCA_946886275.1. The sequence goes on along the minus strand of CAMPIH010000080.1, from coordinate 2,339 downwards.
GCTGAGGGTTGACGTTGAGGCCCGGCAGCGGGGCGTAGGTCGCATATTGCCCGCCAAGGCGCTGCGCCCGCTCCTGGAAGCGTTCGCCGGAAGCGGCGGTCCACCAGTCGCGAAGACGCCCCGATGCGTCGAAGCGGCGGCCCTGATCGTCGAAGCCGTGACCGATCTCATGGCCGATGACTCCGCCGATCGCGCCGTAATTGACGGCCGGGTCGGCATTGGCGTCGAAGAAGGGCGGCTGGAGGATGCCGGCGGGAAAGGTGATCTGGTTGAGAAGGCCGTTATAGGAGGCGTTGATCGTCTGCGCGTTCATTCCCCACAGCGCCCGGTCCACCGGGTTCGGCAGCCGGGCAAGCTGAAGCCCCCACTGGAATTCGGCCGAGCGAACCGCATTGCCGAGCGGATCGGCGCGATCGACCTGGTAATTGCCATAATCGATCCACCGCATCGGATGGCCGATCCGCGGCTCGAACGCCTCGAGCTTGGTGAGCGCCTCGCGGCGGGTGGCGTCGTCCATCCATTCGAGGCTCTCGAGGCGCTCGGCGAAGGCGGCGCGAAGATTGCCGACCAGCTCGTCCATCTGGCGTCGGCTTTCGGCGGGGAAATGGCGCTCGACGTAGATTCGGCCGACGGCCTCGCCCATATTGCCGTTGAGAAGGGAGATACCGCGCTTCCAGCGGTCGCGCTGCTGCTGCTGTCCGCCCAGGGTCCGGCCGTAGAAGTTGAACTGGGCCTCGTCGAACGCGCGAGGCAGATATTGGGAATAGCTGCGGATGAAGTGGAAGGTCATATAGTCCTTCCAGGTGTCGATCGGCACCTCCTCGAGCAACTGGCCGATGCCGGTGATCGCGCTCGGCGTGGTGGCGATGACGGTCTCGACATTGGCGAGGCCGCGGCGCTCCAGATAATCGGCCCAGTCGAATTGCGGCGCGAGCTCCATGAGCTGAGCGCGGTTCATCGGATTGTAGATGGCCTGCGGGTTGCGGAGGCGCTCGGGCGCCCAGTGAAGCTCGGCGATCCGCCGCTCCAGAGCGATGATCGAATCGGCCTTGGCCTCGCCGTCGTCGAGTCCGGCGAGCCGATGGACGGTGACGATGAAGTCGCGATAGGCGGACCGATAGCGGTCATAATCGGCACCATCGCGAAGATAATAATCGCGGTTGGGCATGCCGAGGCCGCCTTGGCCGGCGATCGCGACGTAACGGGTCGGATCGGCGAAGTCCGGCAGGATACCGAGCCCCACCGGCGCGATATAGCCGGGCGTTGCGAACAGGCTCACCAGGTCGCCGCGGTCGCTGACGGCGCCGATGCGCTGGAGGTAGGGCTGAAGCGGGCGGGTGCCGCGCGATTCGATGCCGGCTTCATCCATCCAGGCCGCGTAGAAATCCCCGACCCGGCGCTGCGCTGGATCGGCCGACGATCCCGCTTCAGTGATGATCGCGCGGAGCTGCTGCTCGATCTCCTCGCTCAAGACGGTCCAGAGGCTCCAGGCGGTACGGTCGGCCGGGATTTCGGTCGCCCGAAGCCAGCTGCCCGAGGCGTATTGAAAGAAGTTGTCGCCGGGTTTGACGGCGAGATCCCGGCCGGTGAGATCGACTCCGAAGCCGCCATATTTGGCCTTCGCGGCGGCCGGCTCGGACGGCGCCTGCTGGGCAGGCTGAGCCAGGATCGGCGCAGCGCCGGCGAGCAGAATCGCGGACAGAAAGAAGAAACGGGACTTTTGCATGTGAAATAGCCTCCCCAGACGGCGCGCAATTGCGGCCGCATCCAGAACCCCGCCACTTCCCTTCCCGGCCAGAGGATTCCGCGCAAGCCCCTTTTCGACGAAGCCCTTGATCCTGTTGACGGAAGCTTCGCCCTCAGGCGGGAATGGCGCGGCTTGGCCTGACCTGATCGAGGTGCAGGTAGAGCTCGCTGAAGCCGCCGGCCCGCCTCAGCGCCGGCCAATCGGGGATTCGGACGAATCGCCGCTCGCGCTCGATCAGGCCCTCGCTCGACAGCGCCTTCAGGACCCGGTTGACGTGGACCGGAGTCAGACCGGTCGAGTCGGCGATCTGCTCCTGGGTCATCGGCAGCTCGTACCGATATTGCTCCGACAGGTCCGCCACCTCCAGCCGGCGGGCAAACTCGCACAGCAGGTGAGCGATCCGCGCCCGGGCGTCGCGGCGGCCGACATTGACCACCCACTCCCGAAAGATCGAGGCGTCGATCAAGGTGTCGATCCACATCGACGCCGCGAGCCGCGGATAGGCCGCGATCAGGTTCCGGACGGAGTCACGGGGCACGAATGCCATTTCGCAGCGCGTCAGCGCCTGCACATTATGGTCGGCGACGTTCAG
>CAMPIH010000079.1 GCA_946886275.1 uncultured Sphingosinicella sp. | reverse complement strand
CATGGTCCCGTCGCGCATCCGGACTCCTCTGCTCTGTCCAGGCCGCCCATCGGCCGGCCGTCCACCGCAGAACGGCCGACGGGCGGAAAGTTTGCGAGGGAATCTCACTGGCCGGCGATACGTCTCGGCCGGGGCGTTCGCGGCGGCGCCGGAAAACTTGATCCAAATTATCCACAGCTTTGTTTTGCCGGGCCGGAACGGAGGGGGTGGAGCGACGTTTTTCTCTTTGTCCAAACGATCGAAAGATCGAATGGATTTGAGAGCTCCGACCTTCGGGAAAGAGCTTTCAGGAGCCCCGCCAGGTCAAACTGGCGGGGCTTACTTTTTGGGCCACTGTTTTTTGGCGCCGCTTCTTCGCCGCCTGTTCCCGCCGCCAAGGAAAAAGGCCGGGGATTTCGCCCCGGCCCTCTTGCCTGATCCGTCGATCTTGAGTGGTCTTATTTGACCAGCTCGACCTGCTCGAACTCGAGCTCGACCGGGGTCGCGCGCCCGAAGATCGACACTCCGACCTTGACTCGGCCGCGGTCGAAATCGAGCTCCTCGACGATCCCGTTGAAACTGGCGAAGGGGCCGTCGAGCACCTTCACATTGTCGCCGATCTCATAGTCGACGCTGACCTTCTGCTTGGGCGCAGCGGCGGCCGCCTCGTCCTTGGTGTTCAGGATCCGCGCCGCTTCGGCGTCGCTGATCGGCTGCGGCTTGCCGCTGCTGCCGAGAAAGCCGGTCACCTTCGGCGTGTTCTTGACGAGGTGATAGACGTCGTCGTTCATGTTGAGCTTGGCGAGAACATAGCCGGGGAAGAACTTGCGGTCCGACGTGACCTTCTTGCCGCGGCGGACTTCGGTCACCTTCTCGGTCGGCACTTCGACCGATTCGACGAGCTGGTCGAGACCGAGGCGGGTCGCCTCAGCCATGATCTGGTCGCGGACCTTGTTCTCGAATCCGGAATAAGCGTGGATGATGTACCAGCGGGACATGTCTTGCCTTTAAACCCTGAGACCTGAAATTCGAACCGGCTAGCCGAGCAGGCCGAGCGCAGCCTGGACGGTGGCACTGAAAGCGGAATCGACGCCGAAGAAGAAGAGGGCGAGCAGGGTCGTCATGATGACGACCATCAGCCCGGTCATCAGCGTCTCGCGACGCGACGGCCAGACGATCTTGGCCGTCTCCGCGCGGACCTGCCGAAAAAATTCACCGGGATTGACTCTCGCCACGCTCAGACCGTCCTTCACTCTTTATGCGCCTGTGAGATAGGGCCCAGTTCGGCCTTCGTCCAGCCGCGCCTCGGCTTGTTTCCGCTTCCCTGCCCCGCGAAGCGGAACCGCCGTTCAGGCGACCATGGCAGGAGTGGAGGGACTCGAACCCCCGGCCCTCGGTTTTGGAGACCGATGCTCTACCAGCTGAGCTACACTCCTAAGAGCCAGAGGCGCCGCCCTTAGCCGCGCGTCCCACGCAGCGCAAGGCATATAAGCCGATGAGACGGTCAGGCAACGGCGCTGGCGCCGGTACCGCCGAGCAATTTCCTCACTTCCGGCGCCGCGACCGGATAGGAATAGAAATAGCCCTGGATCCGATCGCAGCCGAGCGTCTGGACGAGACGCCTCTGCTCGGCCGTCGCCACGCCTTCGGCCACCGTCTTCATGCCGAGGCTGCCGGCGAGGGCGACGACGGCGCGGATGATGGCGAGGCTCTCGGGATTGCGCTCGGAAATGGCGTGGACGAAGCTGCGGTCGATCTTGAGCGTGTCGAAGGCCGCCTTGCGCAGATAGCCGAGCGAGGAATAGCCGGTGCCGAAATCGTCCATGGCAAGGCCGACGCCGAGGCTCTGGATCTGGTCGAGCACCTTCTGGGTGGTCCCGCTGAGCTCGAGGAAGACGCTCTCCGTCACTTCGAGCTCAAGCCGGTGCGGCTGGAGACCGGCCTGGGTGAGCGCCGACACCAGGGTGACGATGAAGGAGGGCTCGCGAAGCTGGCGCGGCGACACGTTGACGGCCAAAGCGATATCGTCGGGCCAGGTCGCGGCTTCGCGGCAGGCGGTTCGAAGCACCCATTCGCCGATCCGGCCGAGCACTCCCGTCTCCTCGGCCAAAGGGATGAACTTGGCCGGCGAAATTTCGCCGAGCTCCTGGTTGTGCCAGCGAAGCAGCGCCTCGAAGCCGCAGATCCGCTCCGACTGGGCGTCGACGACCGGCTGGTAGGCGAGCGACATCTCGCCATTGTCGATGGCGCTTCGAAGCGCCAGCTCGATCCTCCGGCGCTCCTCGGCCCGGACATGGAGGCTGGATTCGTAGAATCGGATCTCGTTGCCGCTGCCATCCTTGGCGCGATAGAGGGCAAGATCGGCGTTTCGGATCAGGTCCTCGACCGTGCCGGCGTCGCTCGGGCCGAGCGCGACGCCGATGCTGGCCCCGACGAACAGCCGCTGGTCCTGATAGTGGAACGGGCCCTGAAGGGTTCCCACGAGGCCGAGACAGAGCTGCTCCAGTTCCTCCCGGCTTTCGAACTCGGGCACGACGATGGCGAACTCGTCGCCGCCGAGACGGCCGGCGGTCATCTCCTCGGAGATGACCGTCTCGAAGGACCGGGCAACCTGCTGGAGCAGATGGTCGCCGGCTATGTGGCCGAGCGAATCGTTGATCGCCTTGAACCGGTCGAGATCGACGAGCAGGACGGCGCAATCCCGTCCGGAGCGAGTGGCGGAAGCGATCGCCCGGTCGAGGCTTTCGAGCAGCTGCACCCGGTTGGGAAGCCCGGTGAGCGCGTCGTGCCGGGCCATGTGGGCGATCCGTTCGGCAGCAAGGCGGTCGGCCGAGACGTCGGAGCCGACGCCCTGATAGCCGGTGAACCTGCCCCGCCGGCTGAAGGTGGGCCGGCCGGAAAGCTCGATGCACTTGACCTGATTGCCGACAGCGAGCGGGATGACGACGTCGCTGAGGGCGTCGCGTCGGCTCACCGCCAGATGCGCGGCGGCGACGCTTCGCCGCGTGGCGGGGTCGGCGTCAGGCGCCGAATTGAACAGGTCGAGGAGCGACAGGCCCTCGAGCTCGGCGGTATCGCGCCCGATCGCCCGGGCGAAACGCGGCGAGACATTGCCGAACTTGAGCTGGCTGTTGGTGTGCCACAGCCAGTCGGCGTCGCTGCTCTCATATTCGCGAAGAAGCAGGCTGACCGTCTCCTCGCGCTCGGCCAAGGCGATGTCGAGGCAGGCGCGCTGGATGAAGGAACGGCCGTTCATGAGCACCAGCGACAACATCGCGGCCGTGTAGATCGGACCGATCGCGGCGATGGCGAGGGAATCGGTGGTGGTGAGCATCCGGGTCATGCCGACGCCCATGATCACGACATAGGCCGCGGCGGCGGCCGGAATTGGCGAGAAGATGAAGGCGGCGGCCGCCATCATCGTCGCCGTCATGGTGCACAGGGCGAGCTGCTGCCCCTGATTGGCATGCTCGAAGAAGAAGCGCGCCGGGAACGACCAGACGATTCCGAACAGGATGCTGTAATAAGCGGCCCGGTTGATCGTCGACCGCGGCAGCGAATGGATCACTCGACCGCGAAGCCTGTGCTTGTGGCCGATCATGTAGGTCAACAGGAAGGCGAGGCTGACCAGCCACAAGGTCAATTCCACCGCCGGCGTCTGCCGAGCGAGCAGATAGACGATCAGAAGCGCGTTGAAGGCCTGGCCCCAGGCGGCGATGACGAGCGCCCGGCCCATCTGCTCATATTGAGCGGCGCGAACCCGCCCCCAGCCCCGGACGCCCGGGGGCGTGGCGCGGTTGAAGACAACGCGCCAGTCGAGCTTGGGAAGCGATTTATCGGTCATGGCGATGCATCGTCGCCATAGGAAGGAGTCGTTAGCGAAGTGTTATGGCGCGCCGCTCAGGCGGCGATATCGTAGGTCTGGATTTCGCCGGACAGATAGAGGTTGCGCGCCTTCGCCCGGCTCAGCTTTCCCGAGCTCGTCCGAGGCAAAGAGCGCGGCGGCACCAGCTCGACGACGCAATTGATCCCGGTGATCGCCCGGACGCGCTCGCGGATCGCATCGCGCAATCGGCCGCGCTCCTCGCCGTCCGAGGTCCGGCACTGGACGAGAACCGCGGGCGTTTCCTCGCCGCCCGGAGTGGTGATCGAGAAAGCGGCAATGTCGCCGGCCTTGAAGCCCGGAAGCTGCTCCACCGCCCATTCGATGTCCTGCGGCCAGTGGTTCTTGCCGTTGATGATGATCATGTCCTTGGCGCGGCCGACGATGTAGAGATAGCCGTCGGACAAATAGCCCATGTCGCCGGTGTCGAGCCAGCCGTCGGGATCGAGGCAGGCGGCGGTCGCCTCCTCGTCGCGGAAATAGCCGGCCATCACCGCCGGGCCGCGGCAATGTACCTTGCCGACCTCGCGTTCGCCGATCCGGCTGCCGTCGTCGCCGCGGATCTCGACTTCCATTTCGCGCACCGGCTTGCCGCAATTGACCACCGCCCGGTAGCGCTGGGGCCGGTCGCGCTCGCCGGGGCCGCCGCCGGCAAGAAGGGTCTCTTCGACCATCTCGACGACGATTCCCTCGCCCGGCGGCATGATCGTGACGGCGAGCGTCGCCTCGGCGAGCCCGTAGCTGGGAAGGAAGCTCGACGCCTTGAATCCGGCCGCGGCGAAAGTGTCGACGAAGGCCTGCATCACGTCCGGACGGATCATGTCGGCGCCGTTGCCGGCGACCCGCCAGCGCGACAGGTCGAACCGTTCGGCCACGTTCATCTGGCTCGAGACCCGGCGCGCGCAAATATCGTAGCCGAAGGTCGGCGAGTAGCTCATCGTCGTGCCGGGATTGCGGCTGATGAGATCGAGCCAGGCCAGAGGCCGGCGCGCGAAATCCTCGGTCTTCAGATAGTCGACCGACATCTGGTTGGCGACGAGCGTCAGCATGCAGCCGACCAGGCCCATGTCGTGATAGAAAGGCAGCCAGGAAACGCCGCGGTCGCCCGGTCCGAGCTTCATCCCGTGGCTGTGGGCGGCGAGATTGCTGAGCAGGGCCCGGTGAGTGACGGCAACCCCGTGCGGGAAGCGGGTCGATCCGCTCGAATATTGAAGATAGGCGATGTCGTCCCGGTCCGGCCTGGTCAGCTCGGCCTCGGGCGCTTCCGCCCCGGCGAAGCTCTCCCAGTCGAGACCCGCGATCCCGACCGCTTCGGCCGCCGCGCCGGCCAGGGTGGCGAGCTCGGCGGGGTAGAGCAACAGGCTCGGATCGGCGCTTTTCAGCTGGACGCTGAGCTGGTCGATATAGGCGTCGCGGCCGCCGAACGAGGTCGGCAGGGGCAAGGGCACCGGCCAGATCCGGGCGTAGAGCGCGCCGAAGAACAAGGCGACGAACTCCGGCGCGGTCTCGGCGATGAGGGCGACTCGATCGCCGGGCTGGAGGCCGCGGGCGATGAGCCGGTAGGCGGCCTCGATGGCGTCGGCGCGAACTTCGCTGAACGGATAGGGACGAACGAGATTGCCCCGCGCGTCGTGGAAATTGAGCCCGCGAAGGCCCTGCGCCGCATAATCGAGCGCCTCGGGCATTGTGTCGAAGTCGGAAAATCGCCGCGGCAGATCGTCGTCGGTCGGCGTCGGGACAAGTGCTCCGACGGCTTCCCTCTTCTTCACGTCCATCTTGGCCTGATCAGACACGTTCGGCTGAATCCTCATTGCTGGGCCGCAAACGTCCCGGAATCTGCTTGTCGCCCTCGTCCTCTAGCCGACGAGGCGCGTTCATAATCCGGCTCGACTGTGGCACAAACATGGCGGTGAAGCCGTCACGCCCCCGAACGCCGCGTCCGCCCCTCGACGCCGAGGCCCTGGAAAGAAGCGCCCTCCACTATGCGGGGCGCTACGCGACGACAAGGGCAAAGCTCGCCGCCTATCTGAAGCGAAAGCTGCGCGAACGGGGCTGGGACGGGAGCGGCGAACCGCCGGTCGAGGCGTTGATCGATCGGATGACTCGGCTCGGCTATGTCGACGACCGTGCCTTCGCCACCGCGCGTGCAGCCTCGCTGGGCAGGCGCGGCTATGGCGAGCGGCGGATCGGGGAGGCGATGCGCGCGGCCGGGATCGGCGAAGAGGATAGCAGCGAAGCCCGGGAAATGGCGCGGGAAAATGCGTGGAGCGCCGCCCTTCGCTTCGCCGAACGGCGGCGGATCGGTCCCTTCGCGGCGGTCGAGCCCGATCGCCCGCAACGGGAAAAGGCGGTGGCGGCGATGCTTCGGGCGGGGCACCCGCTCGGCCTCGCCCGGCGAATCGCCGCGGCCCGCCCGGGCGAAATCCCGGAAGCGGACAGCGGCTGAAAGCGAAATGGTTCACAAGACGCGAATCCGTGGTACTTCTAGCGCCCTGTATGGCGGAACGGCTTGCAACGATGTCGCGTCAGGAGATGAGTGAAGGAGCTTCGCCGTCCGAGCGGGACGCCGATGCCCTTGATCATGGCGAAGCGCTCGCCCGCCACACCGGAACCGTCAAATGGTTCGACGCCACCCGCGGCTTCGGCTTTCTCGTCAGCGACGATGCCGACGGCGACATCCTGATCCATTTCTCGGTGCTGAGGGAGCATGACCGGCGGAGCCTTCCAGAGGGCGCGGTCGTCGAATGCCTCGTCGCTGCCCAGGAACGGGGACTACAGGCGCGCAAGGTGCTGAGCATCGATCTCAGCAATGCGGTCGTGCCCGAGCCGGGCCGAGCCGCCGGCCATTCCGATCGGATCGATCCGTCGAGCCTGCTCGAGGAGGCCGGCCCGTTCGAGCCGGTACGGGTGAAGTGGTTCAACCGCCTTCGCGGCTATGGCTTCATCGTTCGCGAAGGCGACGACAGCGAGGACATCTTCGTCCACATGGAAACAGTCAGGCGCGGCGGCCTCGCCGACCTCGTGCCCGAGCAGCAGCTTCGGGCGAGGATCGCGGCCGGCCGCAAGGGGCCGCTGGCGGTCGAAGTCGAGCCTGCCTGAATCGCCGAGCGACGCCGCCAGACGGCCACTGCGTTAAATGGGGACAGTATATATTATTCGGTGGCAAGCGGTGCCTTGCGCGGCCGACCTCGCGGCTTCGGCCTGACGGGCCGACCTGATCGCTCGGCAACATCGGCTAGAAAGGCGTCGTCGCCCAGAGCGTAGCCGCTACGCTCGCGAGCACGAATAGTCTCGCGCTGCTCCTCGCCAAGCCCGGAATCGAGAAGGTCGCGCCAGTCGGGGACGCATTCGAGCAGCGGGGCGACCTCCGTCATGCCGTCCTGAGCGAGCCCGAGATGGGCGCGGGCGCTCGACCATGGCCACTCTTCGGGAGCCTTCGTCAGCCCCGCCCGCACCGGATTGAGCTCGATATAGCGTGCGCAGGCGATCAGCCATCGGCCGTCCATGGGGAAGGAGGAAAAGCGGCTCTGCCACAGATGCCCGCTCCAGCCTTCGCGGCTGTTGATGAGGCTCGTGTAGCGGCGATGAGTCTCGCTCAGGGCGGCGCGCAATCCATCTTCGTGCGACGGGACAAGGATCAGGTGGACGTGGTTCGGCATCAGGCACCACGCCCAGATGCGGGTGCCGGCCTCAGCGCACCCATGTCTCAGCAGAGCGAGATAGCGGGCATAATCGGAGTCCGAGAAGAAGGTCGGCTGGCGGCGGTTGCCGCGCTGGGTGACGTGGTGAGGAATTCCGGGAACGACGAGGCGGGCGGTGCGGGCCATCAGGAGGGCCTAATCCGGATCCTGATGGCCATCAATAAATATATACTGTCCCCATTTAAGCGGGGTTTTGCTGGGCTGGGCCGACGGGGCAGGCTTGCGCGACGGCGCGGTTCGGCGCTAGGCGCGGCGCCATGGGTTTCTTCAAGAATCTCTTCACCTGGTGGGAAGGTGCGACGACCGGCACCGCCTTGTTCAGCTGGCGTCACGGCAACGAGGTCGGCAAGGACGCGCTCGGCAACGTCTATCTCGAGACGAAGAAGGGCGACCGGCGCTGGGTGATGTACAAGGGGTCCAACGACGTCAGCCGGGTGCCGCCGGAATGGTATGCCTGGCTCACCCGCCAGATCGACGACGTCCCCGACAAGGCGCTTCCGCCGGCGCCCAAATTCCTCAAGTCGGCGACTCCCAATCTCACCGGCACGCCTCTCGCTTATCGTCCGTCGGGCGCATTGGAGCGGGGCGGCCAGCGCCAGGCGGCGAGCGGCGATTATCAGGCCTGGACGCCCGACTGAGCCGATGAACGCGCGCGCGCTGCCCCTTCTCCTCGCCGGGCTCGCCTTGCTCGCCGGCTGCGGACCGCGCGGCGCCGAGGAGCGCAACCAGCAGAACGCGGCGGAGGCCGAGACCGACACGGTCGACATTCCGCAGACGGTCGAGCGGCTCGCCCCGGGAACGACGCCGATGGCGGAGCGGGTGGCGGTGCTGGGCTTCCTCAACAAGCGCAACGGCCTGTCGCGCGATCTCACCCTTCGCCCCGGCCAGGCGATCAGGATCGGCGACGCGATCGTCCGGCTTCGGGCCTGCGAAACTTCGGCGCCGTGGGAGGTGCAGCGGCTGACCGGCGCCTTCGTCCAGCTCGACGTGCGCAACGCCCAGGAGCGGTTCCAGAGGGTCTTTTCAGGCTGGGTCTACAAGGAGACGCCGTCGCTCAACGTCGTCGAGCACCCGATCTACGACGTCTGGCCCAAGAGCTGCGAAATGACCCATCCGGGCGGCGGCGAGCCCGCGCCGAGCCGGGCGAGAAGCCGATCGAGCGCTCCGAACTCGGCGGCGGCGCCGTCGGAGCCTTCACCGGAGCCGGCCGAGACGCCGGCGGCTCCGCCCGCGGCCGAACCCTCCGCCGAGCCGGCGGCAACCGAGCCGACGGCGGCCGAGAGCAACTGAAGATAGGCCTTCTGGTCGATCTCGACCGCTCCGAGGCTCTTCAGATGCTCGGTCATGAACTGGCAGTCGAGGAGCCGGAATCCGCCGACGAGCAGCCGCGCCACAAGCCAGGCCAAGGCGACCTTGGAAGCCTCGGTGCGGGTCGAGAACATGCTCTCGCCGAAGAAGGCGCCGCCGAGCCGGACGCCGTACAGGCCGCCGACGAGCTCCGCTCCGGCTTCGCCGCTTCGATCCCACACCTCGATCGAATGGGCATGGCCGTCTTCATGGAGACGGACGTAGCTCGCCTCGATCTCCGCATTGATCCAGGTGTCCTCGCGGTCGGCGCAGCGGTGAAGGACCTCGGCGAAGGCGCGGTCGCAGCTCACCTCGAACCGGTCCGTTCTGACCTTCTTCCTGAGCGAGTGGGAGAGATGGAATCGATCGAGCGGGATGATCGCCCGGCGCCTCGGCTCGACCCAATAGACCTCGCTGGCGTCGCGGCTGTCGGACATCGGGAAGACGCCGATCGAATAAGCGCGGAGAAGGAGGTCCGGATCGAGCACCTTCATTGCGGCAGCCTAACCCGGATCTTCAAGCCTTCCCAGTGCCTTCAGAGGATCTCGCGAACCTTTTCCTGGGGGCGGCAAAGCCTGACCCCCTTCTCGGTCTCGACGATCGGCCGCTCGATCAGGATCGGGTTGTCGACCATCGCCTCAAGGATCGCCTCGTCGCTCACTGCGCCCTCGACGAGGTCGAGGTCCTTCGCCAGCGGCTCCCTGGCGCGAAGTCCTTCGCGCGGGGTCAGACCCGCTTCCCGGTAGAGCCGCCTGAGCTCGTCCGTGGTCGGCGGCTTCTTCAGATATTCGATCACGGTCACGTCGGCGCCTTCCGACTCGAGGATCTCGAGCGTCTTGCGCGACGTTCCGCAATTCGGATTGTGGTAGATGGTCGCCTTCATTTCGGTTCAGTCTCCGCTGTCACGCGCAAGCCATTCCTCCAGCCACTTGATCGTATAGTCGCCGTTGAGGAACTCGGGGTCGCGGGTGAGGATCTGGTGGAGCGGAATGGTGGTCTTCATGCCCTCGATGACGAACTCCTCGAGCGCCCGCCTCAGGCGCATGATGCAGCGTTCGCGGGTGGAGCCGTAGACGATCAGCTTGGCGATCATGCTGTCGTAATAAGGCGGCACCTTGTAGCCCTGGTAGAGGCCGCTATCGACCCGGACGTGCATCCCGCCGGGGGCGTGGAAGCGGGTGACCTGGCCCGGCGACGGAGCGAAGGTCCTCGGATCCTCGGCGTTGATCCGGCATTCGATCGCGTGGCCCCGGAACTGGATCTGATCCTGGGTGACGCTCAGGCCCTCGCCTGCGGCGATCCTGATCTGCTCGCGGACGAGATCGATGCCGGTGATCATCTCGGTCACCGGATGCTCGACCTGGAGCCGGGTGTTCATCTCGATGAAGTAGAATTCGTCATTCTCGTAGAGGAA
>CAMPIH010000078.1 GCA_946886275.1 uncultured Sphingosinicella sp. | reverse complement strand
CCGAAGATGATCGAGGGCACGGCGGCGAGATTGTTGATCGACACCTCGATCATGTCGGTCCAGCGGTTACGCGGCGCATATTCCTCGAGATAGACGGCCGAGAGCACGCCGACCGGGAAGGCGAGCAACAAGGTGACGATCATCGTCAGAAGCGAGCCCTTGAACGCGCCCCAGATTCCGACCTGGGCGGGATCGGTCGCATCGGACCCGGTCAGGAAACCGAGGTTGAGCCGGGTCCGGACCCGGTCCTGAGCCTCGAGCCGTTGATGCGCGTGTTCGGCGGCTCGGCTTCCGTCGCCCTTGGCGGCGACGTCGACCTCGGTCGAGGCGGGCAGCCAGACCGGGCCTTCGCGAATGCCGCTGTCGCGAAGCCGAAGCCAGGCACTGCTTGAGAGCAGGTCGCTCTCCTCACCCAGAGCGGCTTCGAAATCGCCCGCGGCGACGCTCGCCACGGCGCGTGAATCCAGGTCGATCCTCACCTCGGTCTGAGAGAAGCCGCGAAGGCCGTTCGCCATCATCGTGACGAGAAGGAAGGCGAGGAAGCCGGCCGAGAGCAGGACGGCGCCAAGGCCGACGAGACGGAACCGCCGCTCCGCCGCATAGCGTTTGCGGATCCGGCGCTGGATGGCCTCGCTGCCCCAGTCGGTCGGGGTCGGATCGATCGGCGGCGAAAGGTCACTCATAGGCTTCGCGATATTTCTTGACGACCCGAAGGGCGACGATGTTGAGCGCAAGGGTCACGAGGAACAGGACCAGCCCAAGCGCGAATGCGGCGAGAGTCTTGGGGCTGTCGAACTCCTGGTCGCCGGTCAGCAGCTGGACGATCTGGGTCGTCACCGTGGTGACGCTTTCGAACGGATTGGCGGTGAGATTGGCGGCGAGGCCGGCGGCCATGACGACGATCATCGTCTCGCCGATCGCCCGGCTGACCGCGAGCAGGACTCCGCCGACGACGCCCGGCAGAGCGGCGGGAAGCAGCACCTTCCTGATCGTCTCCGATTTCGTCGCCCCCATGGCGAGGCTTCCGTCGCGCATCGCCTGAGGCACGGCGGCGATCGAATCGTCCGCCATCGAAGAGACGAACGGGATGATCATGATCCCCATCACCAGCCCGGCGGCCAAAGCCGATTCGGTCGACGAGGATATGCCCAGCGACAGGCCGAGATCGCGGATGGCGGGGGCCACGGTCAGCGCCGCGAAATAGCCGTAGACGACGGTCGGGACGCCGGCGAGCATCTCCAGAGTCGGCTTCATCCACGCCCGAACCCGCGGATCGGCATATTGGGTGAGATAGATCGCGCTCATCAAGCCGAGCGGGATCGCGACGACCATGGCGATGATCGCGCCGATGAAGATAGTTCCCCAGAAGAGCGGAATGGCGCCGAACGCGCCGGACGAGCCCGCCTGGTCGGCCCGGATCGCGATCTGCGGGCTCCAGTTCAGGCCGAACAGGAACTCGACGGGATTGACCATGCTGAAGAAGCGAAGCGATTCGAACAGCAAGGAGAGGATGATTCCGAGTGTCGTCAGGATGGCGATCGACGAGGCGAGAAGGAGCACGCCCATGATGATCCGCTCGACCCGGGTTCGGGCCCGGAATTGGGGCGAGACCCGGGTGAAGGACCAGGCGCCGCCGGCGAAGGCGACGATCAGGGCGATGGCGAGGCCGATCCAGGAATAGAAGGAAATCGCCCGGGCATAGACCGGCGCCAGGTCCCGCGCCTGCGGGTTGAAGGCGGTTTCGATCTGGCCGGTGGCGAGGCCATAGGCTTCGCCGAGGATGGCCGAACGCTGCATGTCGAAACCGGGCAGCGCCGCCGCCTCCGGACTCGCCATGACCTGGCCGTAGATCAGGTTGCCGGAGACTTCGCTCCAAAGCGCCAGGACGATCAGCGCGGGAACGACCGTCCACAAGGCCACGTACCAGCCATGCTGCGCCGGAAGCGAATGGGGCCGCGGCTTGTCCGGCCCGGCGAAGGCCGCGGCCCGGGCGCGGGCCATCAGCCAGGCGAGGACGCCAAGCCCGATGATCAGCAAGGCTATTGCGGCAAGCGGCACTTGGACTTTCCGATCGAACAGGACGCGCCGGGCTCCGTCGGGAGCCCGGCGCCGTTGAAGCAACTACTGAAGGTCGGCTACCGTCACCGGGCGCGGATTCTGGATCGCCTGGAGCGCCGACTGCCGCTCGGCGTCGGTCAGCGGGATCAGGCCGCGCTGGACGAGATAGCCACCAGGGCCCCAGGCTTCGCCATAAGCGGCGAGGAACTGGCGGAGGCCCGGGATGACGTCGAGATGCTCGCCCTTGACGTAGATGTAGAGCTTGCGCGCGCCCGGATAGGAGAAGTCGCCGATCGTCGCCGCGGTCGGAGCGACTCCGCCGAGCGGGATGCCGCGGACCCGGGCCTGGTTCTCCTCGAGATAGGAGTAACCGAGGATTCCGATCGCGCCTTCGTTCTCGGAGACTCGCTGGACGAGCAGATTGTCGTTCTCGCCCGCCTCGATGAAGGCCCCGTCCTCGCGGATCCGGGTGCAGGTCACCTTGTGCTGATCCTCGTCGCTTTCCTTGAGCGCCTTCATCGCCGGATCGCTGTTGCAGCCGGGGTCGAGGATGAGCTCGGCGAAGCTGTCGCGGGTTCCAGACGTCGGCGGCGGGCCGTAGACTCGGATCGCCACCGCCGGCAGGGCCGGATTCACGTCCTGCCACGTCCGCGCCGTCTGGGGCCGGCCGAAGGGGTTGGCGGCGAGCGCCGCATAGACGTCGCGAGCGGTCAGCTCGAAGCCGGTCGAACGTTCCGCCGATTCGACAAGGGCGAGGCCATCGATTCCGACCGGGATCTCGACGATCTGGTTGACGCCGTTGCGGTTGCACTGCTCGATCTCGCTCGCCTTGATCCGCCGCGAGGCGTTGGCGACGTCGGGATGCTGGGCGCCGACTCCGCCGCAGAACAGGTTGATCCCGCCACCGGTGCCGGTCGATTCGACGACCGCGCGCATCCCGGCATTGGCCTGCTGGAAGCGCTCGGCGACGGCCTGGGTGAAGGGATAGACGGTCGACGATCCGACGATACGGATCTCCTGGCGTGACGCGCCTTCGCCGCCGCCGCCGGTCGGGCCCGGACCGCAACCGGCAAGGCCGATCGCCGCTGCCGCCAACAGGAAAATGCTCTTCTTCAACTTCGCCTCCATCCGGAAACACCTAATGCGGGTGCGGGTTTCCGATAGGTTCCGACGGTGAGTCTTCTGTGACAGGCATATGACTCTTTGATGACAAGGCCGGCGGGCGATCGGCGCCGAGCCGCGGCAGATAGACACTCACTGACGTGCCCTGTCCCGGCGTGCTGACGATCTCCAGCCGGCCGCGATGCCGCTGGGCGATATGCTTGGCGATGGCGAGGCCCAGCCCGGTGCCGCCGCCGGCCCGGCTTCGGCCGGCATCGACCCGGTAGAATCGCTCGGTCAGGCGCGGAATATGTTCAGCGGCAATTCCCTCGCCTTCGTCGGTCACCCTCACCCGAAGAAGCGGACCGCCATCTTCGACCCTGATTCGGACCGGCGTGCCGGAACGGCCATAATTGAGCGCGTTGGTGACGAGATTGTTGAACAGCTGGGCGAGTTGCGCCCGGTCGCCGGGGACAACCGCGGTCCCCGTCTCGCTTTCCACGAGGAGCTGTGAGCCGCGCGCTTCGCTCAGCGTCCGGCAGGCATGGATCACCGAATCGAGCAGCGGCAGGATGTCGACCGGCTCA
The DNA here is from genome assembly GCA_946886275.1 of uncultured Sphingosinicella sp. The sequence goes on along the minus strand of CAMPIH010000078.1, from coordinate 6,622 downwards.
CGCGGAACGGAGAATCGCTCGGCCTCGATCCGCGACAGCGACATCAGATCCTCGACGAGATTGCGCATCCTCGTCGCTTCCTCGGTCATGATCTTCAGGAATCGCTTGCGGGTTTTCGGGTCGGCGGCGGCCTCGTCATCCTCCAGAGTCTCGAGGAAGCCGATCAGGGTGGCGAGCGGAGTCCTCAGCTCGTGGCTGGCATTGGCGACGAAGTCGGCCCGCATCTGCTCGACGGCCCGGGCCGGGCTGAGATCGGTGAGCCGGACCAAGGCTCCGTCAGGCTCGAGCCGGGTGACGTTCATCGACCACAAGCTGTCGACGTCGCCGAGCCCGACCAGCTCGATCTCGCCTTCCACCTCGCCGCCGGAAGCGGCGCTCAGCCGCTCCGCTGCCGCCGGGTGCCTGATCGCGAGCCGGGCGTCGCCGCCTTCGATATGGTTGCCGAGCAGGTCCCGAGCCGCCTGGTTCGCCAGCAGGATCCGGCGATTGCGGACGATCATCAGCGGCGTCCCGACGGCGTTGAGAAGATCGGCGACCTCCGGGAGGTGGCGGTCGAGGCGCATATTGTGGCTGGCGGTACGCGTCGCCTGGTCGCCGCCCGGAGCGAGCGCGAAAGCCGCCATCCCGGCGAGGCAGGCAAGCAAGGCGGCCGTCGGTGTCGCCCCGATCCAGATGGCGATGGCGACGCCGGCGGCACCGACGATCAGGGCTGCGAAAATCCGGCTGATGATCGCCTCCTTCCCGGGCGCCTCTACGCCTCGATCCGCCGGCCGCGCTACCCTGGACGTGCGTAGGCGGCCGCGGCGACGATCAGGGCCAGAGCCTGGCGGCGGCCGAGGTCGGCGAACATGAAGGTCATGATAGCAGCCGATCACGGCCCCACCAGCAGCGCTTGCATCGCGGCTCCGGCGCCGCCATCTCCGCGCCATGACGACACCGCCGCTCAAGGCCATGATCATCCCGGTCACGCCGCTTCAGCAGAATTGCTGCCTGATCTGGTGCACCCGGACGATGAAGGGCGCGTTCACCGACCCCGGCGGCGATCTCGACCGGCTCAAGGCCGCCGCTTCCGCGCAAGGGGTGCAGATCGAGAAATTGCTCCTGACCCATGGCCATATCGACCATTGCGGATCGGCGAAGATCCTCGCCGAGGAGCTCGGCGTGCCGATCGAGGGGCCGCACGAGGCGGACCGGTTCTGGATCTCGAGGCTGGAAGATGACGGCCGTTCCTACGGCATAAGGGGCAAGACGTTCGAATCGGACCGCTGGCTTCAGAACGGCGACCAGGTGACGGTCGGCGAGCTCGTCTTCGACGTCTATCACTGCCCCGGCCACACGCCGGGCCACGTCGTCTTCCACCACCCCGCTTCCCGGCTGGCGATCGTCGGCGACGTCCTGTTCCAGGGCTCGATCGGCCGAACCGACTTCCCGATGGGCAATCACCAGGATCTGATCGACGCGATCACGACCCGGCTCTGGCCGCTCGGCGACGAGACCGCCTTCGTCCCGGGCCACGGTCCGATGAGCACCTTCGGCCAGGAACGTCGGACCAATCCCTTCGTCGGCGACCAGGTGCTGGCGCGGGTCTAATCGGAGGCGGAGGCGCTCCGGACCGGAGAGACTTCGATCCCGCCGCGGATCGACGGACTCTGATAGGCCAGGGCGATCGCATAGATTCCGAGGCCGAGCAGGACGAGCCAGCTGATCGCGATTCCGGCGACTCGAAGCAGATTGGCGCCCGGCCGGTCCATTCCGAAAGCGTGGGCGATTCGGGCGAGGATGAACAGGATCGCCGCCCCCCACAGCCACAGATCGCCGCCGGTCCCGAACTCGAGCAGGACGAGCAGGATCAGGAAGATCGGGACATTCTCGGCGAAATTCGCATGGGCCCGCATCCGCCGCTGGATCACCTCGTTGCCGCCGTCGCCGACTCCGACCTTGAGGGGGCCGCGTAAGCGGCTGACCCGAAGGCTCAGCCAGACGTGAAGAATCGCGGCGGCGCCGGCGATGGTGAGCGAGATCGGCATGATCATCTTCTGGTCCCCCTGTCAGCGGAGAGTCGCACGGCCCGCAGCGGCTTGCAACGGCTCGCGAATTCGCTATAGGCGGCGCCTTCACGCGAGAGCACCAGGCCGCGAGGCCAGCGGCCGACCCAGCCGTTGACCATTGGCCCCGCGCTCGCCACATCAGTCAACCGATTTGCATTGGAACAGGTGCCACCATGGCGGTCCCCAAGAGAAAAACGTCGCCGTCGAAGCGGAACATGCGCCGCAGTCACGACGCCCTGAAGGCCACTCAGTATCAGGAGTGCCCGAATTGCGGCGAGCTCCGCCTGCCGCACAATCTGTGCCCGAGCTGCGGCCACTACAAGGGACGTGAAATCCTGAAGTCCGAGGCGTAAGACGCTCCGGGCTTCGTAGAGGAGAAGGTCACAGGTGGGTAGCGGGCCACGGATCGCAATCGACGCGATGGGTGGCGATACCGGCCCGGCCGTGATGGTGGCCGGAGCGGCGAGGGCGCGTCAGCGCCGCGGCGACCTGAGCTTCCTCATGTTCGGCGATCGCTCGGCGATCCAGGAAGAGCTGGCGAGGCATGACGGTCTCGCCGGCGCCAGCAAGGTCGTCCATTGCGACGACGTCATCTCCGGCAGCGAAAAGCCCAGCCAGGCGATCCGCCGCGCCAAGACGAGCTCGATGGGACTCGCCATCGCCGCCGTGAAGGCGGGTGAGGCCCAGGCGGCGGTCTCCGGCGGCAATACCGGCGCATTGATGGCGATGGCCAAGGTGGCGCTTCGGACGATGCCCGGAATCGACCGGCCGGCGCTTGCAGCGCTGCTTCCGACCCTCGGCGACAACGACCTCGTCATGCTCGATCTCGGCGCCAACACCGACTGCGACGTCCAGAATCTCGTCCAGTTCGCGGTGATGGGCGCGGCTTATGCCCGGGTCGTCCTCGATCTCGACCGACCGCGGGTCCAGCTTCTCAACATCGGCACCGAGGAGCTCAAGGGAACGGACGAGCTCAAGCAGGCGGCGGCGATCCTCCGCGCGGCAACCGACCTCGGAATGCGCTTCGACGGCTTTATCGAAGGCGACAAGATCTCGCGTGGCGAGGCCGACGTCGTCGTCACCGACGGCTTTTCGGGGAATATCGCCCTGAAGTCGGTCGAGGGCACGGCGCGCTTCGTCACCGATCTTCTCCGCCGCGCTTTCACCAGCTCGGTTCGGTCGAAGATCGGCTTCCTCATTTCCCGGCCGGCGACCGAGCTGCTCCGCCACCATCTCGATCCGAACAACCATAATGGCGCGGTCTTCCTCGGCCTCAACGGACTGGTCGTGAAGAGCCATGGAAGCGCCAGCGACAAGGGCGTCGCCAACGCGATCAGGGTGGCGGCTAGGATGGTGCGAGAGGATCTGACCCGGAAGATCACCGACGATCTGGCGCGGGTCTCCGCCCAGCGCGAGCCGGTGGGGGCGAAATGAGCCGCCGAGCGATCATCGCCGGCACCGGCTCCGCTCTGCCGCCGCGGCGGGTGACCAATGCCGAGCTGGCCGAACGCGTCGAGACCACCCATGAGTGGATCGTCGAGCGCACCGGAATCGAGGCGCGCCATATCGCCGGCGACGGCGAGACGACCGCGACCCTGGCGACCGAAGCCGCGCTGAAGGCGCTGGCCTCGGCCGGGATCGCCGCCGACCAGATCGGACTCATCGTCCTCGCCACCGCGACGCCCGACCAGACCTTTCCGGCGAGCGCGACGAGGGTCCAGACGGCGCTCGGGATCAACGATTGCATCGCCTTCGACGTGCAGGCGGTGTGCACCGGCTTCCTCTATGCGCTGTCGATCGCCGACAACATGATCAAGGGTGGCATGGCCGACCATGCCCTTGTCATCGGTTCCGAGACGTTCAGCCGGATCCTCGACTGGGAGGATCGCGCCACCTGTGTCCTGTTCGGCGACGGCGCCGGAGCGGTCGTTCTCAAGGCGGTGGAGGCCGAGGACCAGGGGATCCTGGCGACGAGGCTCCATGCCGACGGCCGCCACAACGACCTCCTCTATGTCGACGGCGGGGTGTCGACCACCGGCACGGTGGGCAAGCTTCGGATGAGGGGCAAGGAGGTGTTCCGCCACGCCGTGGTGAACCTCGCCGACGTCCTCAACGAGACCCTGACCGCCGCCGGCCACCGGCCCGAGGAAGTCGACTGGGTCGTGCCTCATCAGGCCAATAAGAGGATTCTCGACGCGACCGCCAAGAAACTCGGCCTGGATCCGTCACGGGTCATCGTGACCGTCGATCAGCATGCGAACACGTCTGCGGCCTCGGTTCCGCTCGCGCTCGACGTCGCCGTGAGAGACGGTCGCATAAAGCGCGGCGATCTCCTTGTTCTCGAGGCGATGGGCGGCGGATTCACATGGGGCGCCGCGGTCGTTCGCTACTGACGACGCTCAACGTGCTGGATTGCGCTCGCAGCCCAGCTAGACTAAAGTTTGGACTTGGATCGGGAGGGGTTACCTCATGGCAGACGCAGGAACGATCAGGAAGCCGACCGTCGGCACGCTGACGCGTGCGGATTTGTCGGACATCGTTCACCGTGAAATCGGCCTTTCCCGCGCCGATTCGGCCGGAATCGTCGAACGCATCCTCCACCATATGTGCCATGCGCTTTCCGAGGGCCAGAACGTGAAGATTTCCGGTTTCGGAAGCTTCATCCTTCGCGACAAGGGCGAACGGATCGGCCGCAACCCGAAGACAGGGGTCGAAGTGCCGATCGCGCCACGGCGGGTGCTGACCTTCCGGGCGAGCCAGACGATGCGCGAACGGATCGCCGGCGGCGACTGAAACAAAGCCTGATGGCCGAGCCGATCCGCAAGAGCGAACACGCCTTTCGGACGATCGGCGAGCTCGCCGAAGAGCTCGGCGTTCCTCAGCACATCCTGCGTTACTGGGAAACGAGATTCCCCCAGCTCAGGCCGCTCCAGCGGGCCGGGAACCGGCGCTATTACCGTCCTGACGACGTCGCTCTGGCGAAGCGGATCCACCGGCTCCTCAGCCAGGAAGGCTATACGATCCGCGGTGTCCAGCAATTGCTGGCGAGAGGCGAGAGCGGGGCCGGGGCCGAAACTTCTGCAGCGGCTCCGCGGACTTCCGAGCCGACAGGGGCTCAGCCTTCGTCTTTCCCTGTCGAGCAGCTGCGCGAGCTTCGCGGCCTTCTCGTCAAGGCGCTCGAAGAGAGCGAAGTCTAGCCCTCTACGATCCAGGACTGGACCCCGAACCTGTTCGGGGTTGAGGCCACCATCTCAATGCCCTTCCTGGTCGGGGCCCAGGGCCGGATCCAGGTCGCGGGGGCGGACCAGGGCTTCGAGCCGGCCGATCCCCTGCCTGACATGCTTCCAGTCGCGGACCGGCAGGCTGATCTCGGCCAGCGTGGCGGTCGGATATTTGATCGCCACCTCGCCGCGAAGTCCATTGCTGTCGTCGCTGGTCAGGTACATGGCGAGAAGCTCGAGCCCGGGATTATGACCGACCAGGAGCAGCCGCTCCGCCGTCCCATTGGTCTCGCGGATCACCTCGAGCAGGGTCGCGAGCGAGGCGAGATAGAGGCGGTCGTCATAATCGACGCAGATCGGGCGGCCATAGCCGTCGCCGACATCGTCCAGAGTCTCGACGACCCGGACGGCAGGCGATGCGACGACCCGATCGAAATCCAGGTGGCGGGCGCGCATCTCGCGACCGATCGTCTGCGCCGCCTTTCGGCCGCGACGGTTGAGCGGCCGGTCGAAATCGCGCGCGACCGGATCGTTCCAGCCTGATTTAGCGTGTCTCAGCAGGGTCAGAATCTTCATTGGCCCGTTCGCCATAAATCGCCGGTTCGAGGGATGACAGACGTGTCCTTACCCGATCGATGGCGTCGGCAAGATGAACGCGGGAGACGGACACCCCCGGCGGAAAGGCGCTGAGCAGTCGGGACGGGGTCGCCGCCGACAGAAGGACGAACAGGCCGCGATCCTCCTGTCGGCGGATCAGCCGGCCGAAGGCCTGGGCGAGCCGTGCCCGGACCACCCGGTCGTCATAGGTGCCGCCGCCGCCCGCCGCCCGCCGAGCCGAATGAAGCACCGTCGGCCTGGGCCAGGGCACGCCTTCCATCACCACCAGCCGGAGCGATTCTCCCGGAATGTCGACTCCGTCGCGAAGCGCATCGGTGCCGAGGAGCGACGCCCGCGGATCGTCGCGGAAGATGTCGACCAGGGTGCCGGTGTCGATCGGATCGACATGCTGAGCGTAGAGGGGCAGGCCCGCCCGTGCCAGCCGGTCCGCGATCCGGGCATGGACCGCCCGCAGCCGCTGGACCGCCGTGAACAGGCCCAGCGTGCCGCCGTCGGCGGCCTCGATGAGCCGGGCATAAGCGCCGGCCAGAGCGGCCGGATCGCCCTTCCTGACGTCGGTGACGATCAGGACTTCGCTGTTCGCGGCATAATCGAACGGGCTGGCCGCCTCGAACCTGGCTCCGGCCGAAGGCAGGTGGCAGGCGCCGGTCCGGGCCTCGGCGCTGGACCAGTCGCCGCCGCCGCGAAGGGTCGCGGAGGTGACGAGGATTCCGTGCGCCGGCTTCAGCACCGTCT
>CAMPIH010000077.1 GCA_946886275.1 uncultured Sphingosinicella sp. | reverse complement strand
GTTCCACGGAGTTCCGGGTCTTCCAACGTACGGCCCGCTCCCACGGCGACGCAGGTCAAAGGGCCGTCGGCCAACCTGATCGGCAGTCCCGTGGCCTCAGCCAGAACAAGATCCATGTCCCTCAGCAAGGATCCGCCGCCGGTCATGACGATTCCTTCATCGACGATGTCGGCCGCGATTTCCGGATCCGTGTTTTCGAGCGCGCTCCGAACCGCCTGGACGATGGCATTGACCGGCTCTCGAAGGGCTTCCGCCAGGTCGGCTTCGTGAAGCTCGATCTCCCGGGGCATGCCCTTCGCGACGTCGCGGCCTCGTAAGGTAATCGCCTCGCCCTTGCCCGCGCCGGGCATCTTTGCGGTGCCGTGTTCCTTCTTTACCTTTTCGGCGGTGCTCTCCCCGATGTGGAGGTTCAATATTCGTCGAACATAGGATGAAATGGCATCATCCATCTTGTCGCCGCCGACTCGGACGGACGTCGCAAAGGCGAGTCCACGCAGCGAAATGATGCCGACCTCCGTCGTTCCGCCGCCAATGTCCACGACCATCGAGCCAACCGGCTTGATGACCGGCATCCCCGCCCCGATCGCTGCCGCGAGCGGCTCGTCGATGAGCCAAACCTCGCTCGCTCCAGCATTGGTGGCGGCGTCTCGAATGGCGCGTCGCTCGACCGAGGTCGAGCCCGAGGGAACGCAGACGACGACTTCCAGGCGCCCCAGGCGCCGGCCTCGCGGGCCCTGAGCCTTCTGTATGAAATGCTTGATCATTTGCTCGGCCACCTCGAGGTTCGCGATGACCCCGTTTCGAAGCGGCCTTATGGTTCGAATATGGTCCGGAGTTTTGCCCATCATCAGTTTCGCGTCGTTGCCGACGGCGAGGACCCTGTGAATTCCGTTTCTGTTCTCCAGAGCGACGACCGAAGGCTCGTTGAGCACGATCCCCCGCCCCTTGACGTAAATCACCGTGTTCGCAGTGCCCAGATCGATCGCCATCCCCCGCAGGGGGCGCATCAGGAGGTTCATGAACGTCAAGCGGGGGTCCTACTCGGCTGGCACGTGCCGTCGCTCTGCCATACCGCATCAAGTGCCCGCTGCATGAACTTCATGTGAAGGAGCCGAGGATCCGGGCTCGGCGACTGGCAGCCGCCGAGAATGTGGTGACCGTCTTCTCTCGGGGGTTCGCGCTTACTCCGCCGCTTCGGTGACCGGCTCCCGCCGGATCGGCCTCGACTCGGGCCTCGCCGGCTTGGCGAACCAGAAGCTCCAGCTCGCCAGGGTGCCCAGCATGACCAAAGTGAGGCCGGAGAAGGTCAGAATCAGCCGCCACAGCATTCCGCCGACCTTGGCGGCGTGGACCGGATAATATTTCTCGGTGATCGCCGCCGCTATGTCGCCGCTCGCGGGGTCGTCGATCCCGAGCACCTGAGCGCTGGCCGGATCGAGATAGACATAGGTCCGGCCGTTCGGGGTCCATTCGAATTCCTGCTTCAATCGAAGCACGAGCGGTGCGCCGGGCCGGTCGGGAAGGGTCAGCCGTCGGGGCAGGGCCTCGGGAAAGGCGGCCTGGGCGTTCCTCATCACCTTTACCCAGTCGGTGGCGGGACCGACCGTCCCGGTCGCAGCGGGCGGCGCAGGCTTCGTCTTCGCGTCGGTCAAGGGCGAGAGCAGGGCTGCCGATGCCGCCGGGAAGACCATGAAGGTGCCGGTCAGCGCGCTGAGGATCAGCAGCGGTGAAGCGACTGCGCCCAGATCGCGATGATGGCGGACGATCGCGCTCCTCGTCATCCGCGCCGGCCATAGCCGGAACCTGAACGTCTTTCGGGTTCGCCACCACAGGATGAGTCCGGTGACGGCGAAGGCCAAAAGGAGGACGCCCAGGGATCCGGTCACCCACAGGCCGGCATCGCCGCCGAACAGATAATGGTGGAGATCGAACAGCCACAGCTCCGGCCGTCCCCACAAACTGTCCCAGCGGTCGACCAGGGCTCCCGACTGGGTGAGATAGGCGCCGCCGCCGTCGGCGAAGATCGCCTGGTGAAGGCCCATCCGGTCGTCGGCGAACGTCATCCGCGACAATTGCGGATCCTCCGCGATCGCCGCGGCCACCGCTTGTCCGGCCGACGCGGGATCGGATCGGAGCGGATCGTCCGCTCCGGGCAGGCCGATCCAGCTCTCCTCCCACACCAGGATCGTGCCGCTGAGGCCGATGATGGCGAGCAATAGCCCCAATATCCCGCCGGCCCAGCGGTGGAGGAGAGCGAGGAAGCTCATCAGAAATTGGCGCGCCAGGCGAGGCTGAAGGTCCGGCCGCGGCCGGCGTAGAAGCGGTTGTTGTCGAAGGTTCGAACGGTGTCGCTGTCGTAGGTGAGATAATATTCGTCGGTGAGGTTCTGAACGGCGAGCGACAACTCCCCCATCCCGGTCTGGTAGGCCAGGAAGGCGTCGATCAACACATAGCCTTCGAAGTCGGTGTCGACGCTGGCGTCGTTGAACGTGCGCGGCAGGTAGAAACGCGACTGGAGCCGGGCCGTCAGCGGTCCGGAGCGATAGTCCGCGGCGAGGTTGAGACGATCGGGCGAGATGTTGGCACCGTCGAGATCGTTGTTCACCAGGTCGTCGGCGTCGTTGCTGTCGGTCTGGCCCTCGATCCCGCTATAGGCGGCGCTGAGCGATAGTCCCTCGATCGGGGTCCGCCAGGCGAGGCTCGCCTCCAGCCCCTCGATATGGATCGGCTGGCGCGAGACGCTGAAGATTCCGTCCTGGCCGAGCACGAGCAAAGAGCCCAGGTCGCTCGATGACCAGAAATAGCTGATCGAGGCATCGATGGCGCCGCGATTCCATTCCACGCCGATCTCGCGATTGTTGGAGATGACCGGCTCCAGCGCGAGATAATCGTCGACGTCGACGCCTTCCTCCTCGATTCCGCGAAGGATCCTGCCGATGTCGGCGATCGTATAGCCTTCGGCATAGCTGCCATAGGCGCGAAGTCCCCGCATCGGCTCGACGATCAGTCCGCCGTTCCACAGCAGCTCCCGGAAGGACGGGCTTCCGCCGGAGACGAAGACCGGCGCGTAGGTCGAAAGATCGTCGGGATCGTCGGCGCCGTAGGAGGCCAGGGTCTCGAAATCGCCGACCTTGAGCTTGACGTCCTCGTAGCGGGCGCCGCCGGCGATCCGGACGAGTCCGTCCATCAAGGCGAGATTGGCCTGGGCGAAGGGCGCCAGGCTCCTGAAATCGGTCTTCGGTACCCAGGTCCGGCCGGTCTGGACGAGATATTGCTCGGTCCGGTCGAACAGAGCGTCGAAGCCGAGAGTCAGGGTGAGGTCCTCGAAGCCCGGCATCGCCCGCTCGTAGCTGATCTTGGCGCCGACCTTGCGCGACAGGTTCGCCGACTGGTCGAACAGATTGCCGGTCGGATCGATGCTGGGATCCTGGAACGTGTCGGTGACGAGGCCGCCGAAAATGTCGCGGGTTCGGCTGAAAAAGGCCTGCACCGCGAGATTACCGCCGCCCAGATCCTCGTCGGTCAGAGCCGCCGACAGCAGCTCCGCCCGGTTGGACGGCGGATCGCCCTGGATGGTGCCTCGCCGGCTGCTCGCCGGAACGTCCAGAGCGCGGTTGCCGGGAACGAGGACATAATGGCCATTGCCTTCCAGCTCGAACCGGTTGGCGACGATTTCCAGCCGGGTGGTCGGGCCGATCGCATAGCCGAAGCGGCCGAACACCGACCAGGAATCGCTGTCCTGGACCTCTCCCTGGGTGCCGTCGACGCCGATAGTGTTGCCGTGGCCGTCGCGATACACGCCGCGCCGCTCGAAGGTCGCGCCGACGCTCGAATCGAACGCGCCGGAGCGGTAGCCGACGAGCGCTCCGACCTTGCCGCCGAGTCCCGCCCCGTCGAAACCGTCGGCGGCGCTCCCCTGGAGGAGCGAGCGAATGGCCATTCCGTCCTGGGCGGGCGCGCCGACCGTGACCTGGTTGACCACTCCGCCGGTCGCGCCGATCCCCTGGAGCGCGTTCGATCCATAGATCACCTCGACCCGGTCGATGAAGAAGGGATCGATCGTATAGCCGTCGCGCGAGCCGTCGCGGATCGGGGTCGACTGCGGGATCCCGTTGATCGCGTAGAGCGGCGATCGGCCGCGAAGGCTTTCGCCCGAACCGGACAATTTCTCCCGGGTCGGCGAGAAGGAGGGGAGGAGCGCCGAGACGGCGTCGACCGTCGAGCCCGACAGCTGCACCTGCTGCCTGAGCGCTTCGGAGTCGACGACGTCGACGGTCAGCGGAAGCGCGCTGGCCGGCAGCCGGGTCCGCGCCGCGGTGATGATGATCGCCTCCTCGTCGGTTTGGGATCCGCTCTGGGCGAAGGCGATTCCGGGGGAGGCGAGAGCGACGGCGAGGGCGGACAGCGAGACTCGAAGCAACATGAGGACCCCTTGGTATGTTTTGCGGGGGTCCTAACGTTACTGCAAATCATTCGCAATAGCACTCCTGGCGACTTGTGCGCGCCGACGGCGGGTCAGGCCTTGTCGATCGCGGCGGGGAAGCGCAGGATAGGCCATCCTTCGAGAGGAGACCGGTCATGGCGGATGCGTTTCGCAAGCGGATCTGGGCGAGCAGGCTGACGAAGCTGGCTTTGTTTCTCTGTCTCGGATCGGTCGCCGCCGCCCTCGTCGCCGCGGTCGGAAGCGGCCAGGGCTGGTGGCATTTCCGAAGCGGGTTCGATGTCCTTCGCTACGCCTTCTACGCGGCGGCCGCCGGAGTCGTCGTGGCGATCGTCGGCCTCATCGCCGCCCGCCGCTCCCGCTCCCGGCTCCTCCTCGCCAATGTCGTCGCCCTTGTCGTCGCGCTCGGCTTCCTGGCCTTCCTCGGGCTTCAGGTGAAGACCGCCCGTTCGGTCCCGGCCATTCACGACGTCACCACCGACCTCGAGGATCCGCCGCTTTTCTACCGGACCCAGATCAGGGCCGACAACCTCGACAATGTGCCGGTCGAGGGCCGGCCGGATCTCGAGCCGCTTCCGCCCGAGGAAAGATGGCGCGCCCTCCATCGCGAACATTATGGCGATCTCGCCACCATCCAGGTCCCCTGGACGGTGCCGGAGACGGTTCGCCGGGCGCGGGCGCTCGCCGCGGATCGCGGCTGGCAGATCGTCTCCGCCGACGATCGCGGCATCGTCGAGGCGGTCGACACGTCCACCTTCTTCCGCTTCAAGGACGATATCGTCGTCCGGGTCCGGCCGGCCGAAGGTGGCGGAAGCCAGGTCGACATGCGCTCGATCAGCCGGGTCGGGGTGAGCGACGTCGGAGTCAATGCCAAGCGGGTCCGCAGCTTCCTCGCCGATCTCCAGCGCGGCTGACCTGCCGCGGCTGTGACAATTGAAACCTTGTCGTCGCGACGGCGGCATGGAGGCGTAACGCTCCTCGTCTAGCCGGCTTTCGTCACCAGCGGCGAAAGGCGTCTTCCATGAGTCCGGCGCAGATCCATATCGTCAGGAGCCTCTATCGGACTGTCGCCGCCGATCGGGAGCGCGCCGCCGTCTTCTTCTTCGCCAGCCTGTTCGGGATCGATCCCGGGCTGAGACGGCTCTTCGCCGGCGATCTCGTCCGGCTCGGCGCGAAGCTGGTCAATGGCGCCGGCCTCGTCGTCGAGGATCTCCATCGCCTCCACGTCTTCATTCCGGCGCTCGAAGCGCTTGCGAGCCGTCACGCCGGCCGCGGCCTCGGGCCTTCCGCGCTCGACGCGATCGGCGAAGCGCTCGCCCGCGCCACCCGGTCACTGCTCGGGTCCGACTTCACGGCCGAGTGCGAATCGGCGCTGGCCGCCGCCTGGCGCGAGGTTTCGGGAGTGATGATCGCCGGCCCTTTGGAGCTCAGCCTGGCCGCCTGATCAATCGGCCGTCGAAGGATTGGGCTGGCCGGGAAGTTCCGCGCATTCCTCGCGCTCGGGCCGCCGCTCGCAGCGCCGCGCGAGCCGGCCCAGCCGCTCCTCTTCCTTGCGGATCTCGCGGCCGCGGCGCTGGTCGGCCTCGGCCTGGCTCGTCGTCGCCGCGTCGACCCCGGCGCTGACCACCTTCACCGGCAGGGTGACGACGTCGATCGCGGTCCGGGCAAGGCAGCCCTGGAGGAGCAAGGCGACGGGAACGAGAAGAAGCGCGCGCATGGCGGCCTTGCTAGCAGCAAAACTTTGATCCCGGCTGAATAAAAGGCGGGACGAGCGCCTGAATGCGACGGGCGGTTGGACGCAGAAAAGGGCGGCCCGTTGCCGGACCGCCCTTCCTGGTGATGGCGTTCGCCGTTTCGGCTTCGGCTTTAGCGCTTCGAGAACTGGAAGCTCCGGCGCGCCTTGGCGCGGCCATACTTCTTGCGCTCGACGACGCGCGGGTCGCGGGTGAGGAACCCGGCCTGCTTGACCGCCGGACGAAGCGCCGGCTCGAAACGGGTCAGAGCCGTGCTGATTCCGTGGCGGACCGCTCCGGCCTGGCCGGACAGGCCGCCGCCGGAGACGGTGGCGACGACGTCATACTGGCCCTTGCGGTCCGAGATGTCGAAGACCTGGTTGATGATCAGCCGAAGAGTCGGACGGGCGAAATAGACGCTCTGGTCGCGGCCGTTGACGGTGATCGTGCCGTTGCCGGGCTTCAGCCAGACGCGGGCGACCGCGTCCTTGCGGCGGCCGGTGGCGTAGGCGCGGCCCTGCTTGTCGAGCTGCTGCTCGCGAAGCGGAGCGGCCGGTGCCTGAGGAGCGACGGTCTGGCCGGCTTCCTCGGCCGGAGCGTCGGTCGAAGCCTCGGCCGCGGCGGGGGCCTCCGCCTCGGCCGGAGCCGGGGCTTCGCCGCCGGTCAGATTGGCCAGGTCGGAAAGCGATTGACGGGTATCGGACATCAGGCACCCACCTTGTTCTTGCGGTTCATGGCCGCGACATCGAGAGTTTCGGGATTCTGGCCACCGTGCGGATGCTCGGTGCCATTATAGAGGTGAAGGGCGCGCATCTGGTCGCGGCCGAGCGGGCCGCGCGGGATCATGCGCTCGATCGCCTTCTCGAGCACGCGCTCGGGGAAGCGGCCTTCGAGCACCTTGCCGGCGGTCACTTCCTTGAGGCCGCCCGGATAGCCGGTGTGCTTGTAATAGATCTTCTGGGCCAGCTTGCGGCCGGTGAACTTCACCTTGTCGGCATTGACGATGACGACATGGTCGCCGCAATCGACATGCGGGGTGAAGCTCGGCTTGTGCTTGCCGCGCAGGATGTTGGCGACGATCGTGGCGAGACGCCCGACCACCAGCCCGTCGGCATCGATCAGATGCCATTTCTTCTCCACCTCGCGCGGCTTTACCGACTTGGTGGTCTTCATCAGCGCCTTCATGGGCCGGGACCTTTATCTTGGATAGCTGCAAATGCGCAGCGCCGCCCTTTGAAGGAGCGGCGCGGACGGCGGGCAAATGGCAGCGGAGCCCCGATAAGTCAAGGAAAAGCGGGCGGTTCGCGAGTGGTATCATGATACCGTGAGCTATTTCCGGTCAGATTCCAGCCCGCCAATATCAGGCGGTGACGTCCTCCCGGCTCGGCTCCGACCGAGTCTCCGCTTCGACCCAGCGGGCATAAGCGGGGATCGCCGCCTCTATTCCCCAGGCGACCGCCGCCGGCACCTCGTAGCTGTGGAGCGAGTCGATCCGCTCGATCAGGCGCTCGGCGAGGTCGGCGCGGGTCTTGAGCAGGACCGGGATCTCGGCCGCTTCCTCGATCCGTCCTTCCCATCGGTAGAGACTGTGACAGGGGGCGAGGATGTTGGCGCAGGCGGCAAGGCCTTCCTCGACGGCGGTGCGGGTGATGGTTCTCGCCTCCTCGGCGCTTCCGAACAAGGCGTAGACGCTGACGATATCGGTCATGGGTTCTTCTCCCCGAGCCGGTGCGCGGCCGCGACCATGGCCGCGAGCAGCAAGGCGGCCATGCCCTGGTGGGCAACGGCGATGTCGATCTGAACTCCGGACAGGAGGGTAAGGATGCCGATCAATATCTGGAGCGAGACGGCGCCGGCGAGCAGGCCCGCTTCGGTCCGGTGTCCCGCCCGCCAGGCCCGGGCCGCGAGCCAGAAGGCGAGCGCGGCGACGGCGAAGGCCAGCCAGCGGTGGACGAACTGGACCATGATCGGGTTGTCGACGAAATTCCGAAGCCAGGGCTCGAGCATTGGAGTCTCGGCCGGAAACCATTCTTCGCCCATTTTCGGCCAGCTGTTGAAGGCATAGCCCGCCTCGAGCCCGGCGACATAGGCGCCGAACAGGAACTGGACGAAGAGCAGGCACAGCGCCCAGATCGCGAGCACGGGGATTCCGGCGGGCCGGGCGCCCGCTCTTCGGGCAAGCTTTCGAAGGTCCATGGCCACCCAGATGAGGGCGCCGAAGATGGCAAAGGCGGTCAGGAGATGGACGGCGAGGCGGATGTGGCTGACCTCGGGCCGGTCGACGAGCCCGGAGGCGACCATCCACCAGCCAATCGCCCCCTGGAGGCCGCCCAGGCCGAGCAGCCCGACGAGCTTCCAGCCATAGCCCTTGGGGATCGCCCGCCGCCACCAGAACCAGAGCAGGGGAAGAGCGAAGGCGAGGCCGATCAGCCGCCCGAGCAGCCGATGAACATATTCCCAGAAATAGATGTTCTTGAAGTCGGCCAGGTCCATGCCGCGATTGACCTGCTGGTATTGCGGGCTGGTCCGGTAGCGGTCGAACTCGGCCTGCCAGCCGGCCTCGGTCAAGGGCGGGATCGTGCCCGACACCGGCTCCCAGCGAGTGATCGACAGGCCGGATTCGGTCAGCCGGGTGATCCCGCCGACGACGATCATCACGAGGACGAGGAAGGCGACGGCGATCAGCCAGCGGGAAAGGGCGGCAGGACGGGGATTCGCCCCGGCGGGAGCAAAGGACATGGCCGCGCTATGGCGAATGCGGGCGCGCGTGCCAATGGGCGCTGAAGACACGCCGCGCCGTTGACTCTTGCCGTTCTACACATCTAACACACCCGCCTGGGTGGAGCGGGTCATGAAGCGGACGTTGATCATCTTGGTCGGGATTGTGCTGGGAGCGGCTTCGACCGCCCAGGCCCGTGATTGTGATGCACGCAGCCACGAAATCACGATCGCTGGTCCGCCGTCACAGGTCCTCGTGCTCGGCAGTCCCCATCTTTCGGGGATGCCGGCCGGTTTCCGCTCGGAGCTTCTGGAGCCCATCCTCGACCGGCTCGCCGCCTTCGAGCCGGAGGTGATCACCATCGAGGCACTGTCCGGCCCGGACTGCGAGGTGTTGCAGCGCCATCCGGCGCTCTACGGCAGCGCCTATGACGATTATTGCTGGGGCACCGTCGAGGCGCAGCAGGCGACCGGTCTGTCGGTCACCGACGCTCTGACAGCGATCGAAACCACGCTGGCCGACTGGCCGGCCTCGCCCGCCGCGAGTGATCGCCGTCGGCTTGCGTCCTTGTTTCTCGCCGCCAATGATCGGGCGTCGGCGCAAGTGCAGTGGCTCCGGCTCGCTCCGACCGAACGACGCTCGGGCGACGGGCTTGACGCTGCGCTCGTGAACATCCTCGAGCGGCGGGGCGCAAGGCTCAACGAGAATTACGACATCGCGGCCCGGCTGGCGGCGCGGCTGGGGCTGGAACGCGTCTACCCGATCGACGATCACAGCGCCGACTCCATCGTCGCCGATGCCGGCGAGGCTTACCTTGCGGCCCTGAGCCAGCTCCGGACGTCTGAAATCGCGCAGGCCGCCCGCGCCGACTATGAGCGCCGTACGAACCTTCTGTCCGACGGACAGGCCGTGCTCGACTTCTATCGCCACCTGAACGCTCCCGAGACCCAGCGCGCCACGATGGCGACCGACTTCGCCGCCGCAGCGCGGCAGGAAACACCGGAGCTCCATGGACGGCGCTATCTGGCGTGGTGGGAAATACGCAATCTTCGAATGGTGGCAAACATCCGCGCCGCCTTCGGCGACCGGCCCGGCAGCCGCGTGCTCGCGATCGTCGGCGCTTCGCACAAGCCCTATTTCGAAGCCTATCTGGACATGATGCAGGACGTGGTTCTGGTGGATGTCGAACGAGTGCTGGAATAGCGGTCCGGCACTCGCAGGAATGGCTGGCTTGTTACGCCGTGCGATTCAGCTGACGGCTTCAGCAGATGCGTTTCACGAAACCGTCGAAAATGGGCGCTTGGCGGCCATCGGTGTTCCGCAATGGTTTGCCGGTTCAGCTGCGTTCGCAGGGGCCGGAGCTCTGGTAAATTCGAACCATTCCCCCGGAACATTTTTCCCGCATGTTATGTTGTATCTTCACCGAAGCCGGCGTATAGGCGGCCTGAAGAAGGGAATCGCATGCTCGCAAGCATCGCCAGGAATGGAGCATTGGACCGGC
>CAMPIH010000076.1 GCA_946886275.1 uncultured Sphingosinicella sp. | reverse complement strand
TCGCCTTCGGCTGCGGCATCGATCGGCTGGCGATGCTCAAATATGGCATGGACGATCTTCGCGCCTTCTTCGACGGCGACATCAGGTGGCTGAAACATTACGGTTTCTCGGCGCTTGACGTGCCCACCCTCAGCGGCGGCGTCGGCGCATGAAGTTCACCCTCGCCTGGCTGAAGGAGCATCTCGCCAGTGATTCCTCGCTCGACGGGATCGTCGAGCGGCTGACTGCCGTCGGGCTCGAGGTCGAGGGGGTCGAGAATCCCGCCGAGAAGCTGAAACCGTTCGTCATCGCCGAAGTGCTCACCGCCGAGCCCCACCCGCAGGCGGACAAGTTGCAGGTGCTCACCGTCGATTCCGGTGATGGAGCGCCGGTCCAGGTGGTGTGCGGCGCCGCCAATGCCCGAGCCGGCCTGAAGGGCGTGTTCGGCGCTCCCGGAGCCTATGTGCCGGGAAGCGACCTCACCCTGAAGGTCGCGGCGATCCGCGGGGTCGAGAGCCGCGGAATGATGTGCTCGGTGCGCGAGCTCGAGCTCGGCGACGAACATGAAGGAATCATCGAGCTTCCCGCCGATGCGCCGGTCGGCGCCGCTTATGCCGGGTGGGCCGGACTCGACGATCCGGTCATCGACATCGCCGTGACGCCGAACCGCCCCGACTGCCTCGGGGTCAACGGCATCGCTCGCGATCTCGCCGCCGCCGGAGTCGGAACCGAGACCCATCGGGCGATTCAGTACCGGCCGATCCAGGGCGTCTTCCCAAATCCGGTCCAGGTCCAGGTCGAGCAAGGATCGGGTTGCGCCGTCTTCGCCGCCCGCGCCTTTCGCGGGATCCGCAACGGGCCGAGCCCGGACTGGCTTCAGCGCCGGCTCCTTGCGGTCGGCCTTCGGCCGATCTCGGCACTGGTCGACATCACCAATTTCTTCTCGCTCGACCGCGCCCGGCCGCTCCACGTCTACGACATCGCCCGGCTGGAGGGCACGATCCGCGCCCGCAAAGGCGAAGCCGGCGAGCGCTTCGTCGCGCTCAACGGCAGGGAATATGAGGCGACAGCCGAAGATTGCGTCATCGCCGACGACGCCCGCGTGCTCGGCTTCGGCGGAGTGATGGGCGGCGAATATTCGGGCGTGACCGACGAGACGACCGACGTCCTGCTCGAATGCGCCTGGTTCGATCCGGAGATGACGGGCGCCACCGGCCGCCGCCACCTTATCGTCTCGGACGCCCGCGCCCGCTTCGAGCGCGGCGTCGATCCGGCCACCGTCATGAGCGGGATCGAGGCCGCCACCCGGATGATCCTCGACCTGTGCGGCGGCGAAGCTTCCGAGGTCAGCGTTTCAGGCGAGATCCCTTCGCATGAACGAACGATCGGCTTCCGGCCCGCGCGGGTCGCCGAGCTGGGCGGAATCGACGTGCCGACGGACGATCAGCGCCAGATCCTCGAGCGGCTCGGCTTCGCCGAAATCGACGCGACCAATCCCGGCCGCTGGCTGGTCAAGCCGCCGAGCTGGCGTCCCGACGTGGACGGCGAGGCCGATCTGGTCGAGGAGGTGCTTCGGATCTCCGGCTATGACGCGATCCTGTCGACGCCGCTGCCGCGGACGCCCGGAGTCGCAAGGCCGACCGCCACGGCGGAGCAGCTGATCGAGCGCAAGGCGCGCCGCGCCGCCGCCGCACGAGGCCTGAACGAGGCGGTGACCTGGAGCTTCGTTTCGGAAGCCGAGGCCGAGCCCTTCGGCGGCTCCGCCTGGGTGCTCACCAATCCGATCAGCGAGGAAATGAAGGTGATGCGCCCGTCGCTTCTGCCGGGGCTGCTCGCCGCCGCGAAGCGCAACATGGCGCGCGGCGCGGAGAGCGTCAGGCTGTTCGAAGTCGGCCGCCGCTATCTTGGCGACAGCGAACATGCGACCATCGGCCTCGTCCTCGCCGGCGAGCGCGGGCCCAGGCATTGGCGAATCGGCAAGGCCGGCGGATTCGATGCTTTCGACGCCAAGGCCGAGGCCCTCGCCTTGCTCTCGGCCGCTGGCGCGCCTGCCGACAATCTCCAGATCATGAGCGGCGCCGCCGGCATCTTCCATCCCGGCCGGTCAGGGCGGCTGACGCTCGGACCGAAGAACGTGCTCGCCGAATTCGGAGCGCTTCATCCCCGGCTGCTCAAGGCGTTCGATCTGGACGGCCCCGTCGCCGCCGCCGAAATCTATCTCGACTCCATCCCCCGCAAGAGGAGCGCCGGATCGATGCGCGGCGCGTTTTCGCCGCCTCCGCTTCAGGCGGTGAAGCGCGATTTCGCCTTCCTGGTCCCGCAGGAACTGGCGGCCGATTCGCTGCTTCGGGCGGTGCGCGGCGCCGACAAGGGCGTCATCGCAAGCGTCGCCCTGTTCGACGTCTTCACCGGGCAGGGCGTGCCTGAAGGCGAGAAGTCGCTGGCGATCGAGGTGGCGCTCCAGCCGGTCGAGAAGAGCTTCACCGAGGCAGAGCTGAAGGCGATCTCGGACCGGATCGTCGCCGCCGCGGCGAAGCTCGGCGCCCGCCTTCGCGACTGAGGGCGCGCGAGCTCACTGAGTCTGGACGAGCTCGTCGGTGACGTTCCAATAGCCGTCGAGCCAGGCGATGATCTCGGCGGCGGCGGGATGATCGTTCCCGGAATAACGCTGCCTTAGCCGGTCGCGGCGATCGCCGAGCCTGTCCAGCCCCCGGTCCTGGAGCGCCAGCAGGTCGCGGCGGAGCATTTCGGCCAGTTCGGCACCGAGAACGGTCTTCGCCGCCCGGTCGAAGGCGGCGCCATATTCATAATCCTCGCCGAGCGAATAGCTTTCGGCGAGGGTCAGCGCCGGGATTCGGCTCAGCCAGGGTTGCGAAGCGAGATTGATGCCATGGGCGGCGACGTGCGGCGCGATCGCGCCCGGCCGCCCGGCGAACGCGCGAAGGTGAAGATGCTGGGACATTCGGGCCCCGTCATTGACCGGGTAATTGTCCCAAAGGAACGGACGGCGGCCAAGCTGGCCGGCCACTCGGCGGAGATGGCCCGGCGAAAATTCGCGACTCACCACCTCCTCGCCCGTCCACATGATCTCGATCGCCGGGTCGAGTTTGCGGCCGAGATCCTCGAGATAGGCCGGAGGCCGCTTCCCGAACGCCGAATCGAGGATCGGGTCGTCGCTATAATAAGACGGGCAGCACAGGATTCGCTTCGCCCCGCTCCGCTCGGCCGCGAAATGGACGATCGCCGACTGCCGCTCGGCGAGGTCGGGAACGTCGCCGCGCATGTCGTCGAAGAGGATGGCGAGATCCTCCACGCCGGCCTGGTCGAGCTCGGCGAGCTTGGCGGCGAGCGGCGCCTGCCAGTCCTTCCCCTGATGGAGATGGAGCTCGAACGGGCTGAGCCCGATTCCGAAGCGAACGCCGGCTTCGCGGCAGTCGGCGCCGAAGTGCGCCAGAGCCTCGAGCGAGGGAGCGGGATAGGGCTCGGCCCAGCGCCGGCGAAGATGAGAATCGGCCTTCGGCGCATAGAGATAGAAGCCAAAGCCGTGCGGGGCGAGGAAGCGCATCAGCTCGTGCCGCTCGCGCCATTCATACGGTCGCCCGAAAAAGCCCTCGATGAGGCCGAGCTCCGTCATCATCCGCTCGTCTCGAGAAGGTTGATCGCTCGGTGGACCTCATTCTCGATCTCGCGTCTCGGCAGGCCCGGCGCGATCGGCGGCAGGATCCGGACCGTGACGATGCCCGGGCGCTTGATGAAGCTGTTCCTCGGCCACAGCCGGCCGCTGTCGAGGGCGACCGGCACCACCGGAAGCCTGAGCGCCCGATAGAGACCGGCGAATCCGGACTGGAGCGGCGGGTGCTCGCCCGGCGCCACCCTGGTCCCCTCGGGGAAGATCAGGATCGGCCGCCCCTCCGCGATCGCGGCATCGGCGGCGCGCATCATATGCCGGAGCGCTGCCGCGCCTCCCGAACGGTCGATCGGGATGACGCCATAACGCCGGACCACCCAGCCCCAGAGGGGAATCCGAGTCAGCTCGTGCTTCAGAACGACGGCCGGCTCGCGAAGCAGAAGGAACATCTCCAGCGTCTCGTACATCGACTGGTGCTTGACGGCGACGAGGTGAGGCCCGTCGGGCACCGAGCCTTCGAACCGGCTTCGGATTCCGAGAAGATAGCGGGCGCACAAGCGATGTCCCCTGGCCCAGCCATGGGCGCAGGCGCGAACGGCGCCGGTCCCGAACAGGCTTGCCGGGAAGGAGGCCAGCACCGCGATCGCCGTCCACGGATAGAAAGCGAGAGCGAACAGGACGGAGCGCAGCAGCGACATCAGATTCCGATCAGGTCCGCCGCCCGCCCGAGCAGATATTTATTATATTCGGTGAAGATCTGGGTGAAACTGGGGTCGGTTGGAACCGCATCGGTGACGACGACCACGTCCCGGCCGATCCTTTTCCTCAGCTCGTATCCCGCCCTCGGCATGTGAAGGTCGTTCGTGACCAGCCGGATCGAACGGAATCGACGCCGTTCCAGCCAGCGCGCCACCTCGTCGGCATTGGAGCGGGTGTCGAAGGATTCCCGGCCGAGAGTCACGCAGCATTCGAGCATCGCCTCGTCGACGTCATAGGCTTCGGCGAGCTCGACGGCGCGAACCGTCCGGTCGACCCCGGAGATCAGCATACGCTGGGCGCGCTGTCGCTCCATCAGCTCGAAGCCGCGCTCCAGGCGGCCGCTTCCGCCGGTGAGGACGACGATGCCGTCGGTTCGCTCCTCTCCGGCCGGCTTCGGAAGGAGCACGGCGAACAGGGCATAGCCGAGCACGTAGAGAAGGACGAAGAAGGAGACCAAGCGGAACAGGAATCGGATCATAGCATCCTTCCCAACGCCCGAAGGATGGTGAGGCGGGCAACGAGCATCGCCAGCAGGACGCCGAACAGAGGCAAAACGAGCAGGATCGCGCCGATCTCGAGCGAGATGGCGGTCGAGCCGAGCAGCTCCGAGCCCAGCGCCGACACTCTCTGGCCGAGCAGGAACAGGACGATTCCGGCGAGAAGGAAGCCGACCAGGCCGCCGAACAAGGCGTCGAGCGCGATCCGGCGCTGGAACAGCCTTGCGATCTGGACGTCGGTCGCCCCCATCAGATGGAGGATCTCGATCGTCTGCCGGTGGGTGTCGAGAGCGGCCCGAGCGGCGAGGAAGACGGTCGCCGTGGTCGCTCCGACCATCAGCAGGACCAGCCCGGCCGCGAGCCACTTGAGAGCGGCGATGAGCGACACGAGCGGTGCCAGCCATTGCGCATTCTCGTCCAGCCGGGCCGACGGGGCGACCGCGACCGTGGCGGCGCTCAGCTGCGCCAGATCCATCCCTCCGGCCGGGTCGAGATCGACGTCGATCAAGGCGGGCACCGGCAGATCGGCCTCGACACCGCCAGGCCCGAGCCACGGCTCGAGCATGTCCTGGATCTCCTCCTGCGGCACCAGCCGAACCGAGCTGACGCCCGGAAGCCGGGCGAGCGAGGCGGTCGCCGCCGCCGCCTGCCGATCGCGAAGCTGCGGATTGGCCTCGACGATCTGGATCGTGACCCGGCTGCCGATCTGGTCGTCGAGACGGCCCGCGGCGCCGGCAAGGCCGAGCCCGGCCGAAGCGGCGAGAACGGTCAGGAACATCATGATCGCGATGACCCAGGGCATCGGCCCGGCCAGCCGGCCTTCCGGGAGGAGACCGCGCTCGGCCGCGCCGAACCTGCGCACGTCCGGCTTCATGACTCGTGCCGCCGCGGCGGATGGCGGAGCGCACCGGTCGGATCGTTGATCTGGCCGCGATCGAGCCTGAGCATCTCGGCGCGGCTGATCCGGGAGATGAGATGGAGATCGTGGGTCGCGACGATGACCGTGGTGCCGAGCTTGTTGAGGCTGTCGAACAGATGGAGAAGCCGTTTCGCCATCTCCGGATCGACGTTGCCGGTCGGCTCGTCGGCGACGAGCAGCTCGGGACGGCCGATGACGGCGCGGGCGATGGCAACCCGCTGCTGCTCGCCGCCCGAGAGGGTTGCCGGGCGGGCGCTGGCCCGGTCGGCGAGGCCGACCCAGGCCAGCATCTCGTTGACCGGAGCCGTGAGGTCCTTGTCCTCGACGCCGGCGACGCGAAGCGGCAAGGCGACATTGTCGAAGGTGGAGAGGTGGCCGACCAGCCGGAAATCCTGGAAGACGACGCCGATCCTCCGCCGAAAGCCGGGCAGCCTCGGCCTCGGCATGGTGACGATATCCTCGCCGAACAGCCGGATCAGGCCGCGGCTCGGCCGGAGCGCCAGATAGAGGAGCTTGAGAAGCGAGGTCTTGCCCGCGCCCGAAGGCCCGGTGAGGAAGTAGAAGCCGCCTTCCTTCAGCGAGAAGCTGAGGTCCGACAGGGTCTCGGCCCCGGTCCCATAGCGCAGGCCGACATTCTCGAACTGGACGATGGATCCGGCTGCGTTCAGGACGCCCTCCCCGACTTGATGCGCGGCCCAGCCATCGCACGCGGGTGGCGGCGACGTAAAGCGGTGCGCAAGTCCCGCAAATCCGTCATTTACTTGCATGGTCCGCGGCAGCCGTGCTTAGAGTCGGTCAAGAACTCGGTGGGGCCGCGTATCGATGATCCTTTCCTGTCCGTCCTGCGATGCACGTTACGTCGTGCCGGACAGCGCCATTGGGCCGAGCGGGCGCAAGGTGCGCTGCGCGAGCTGCCGGTTCAGCTGGTTCCAGGAGCCGGCCCCGCTCGATCTGAAAACGACAGCGCCGCCGCCGCCGGCAGCGGTCGTCCCGATCAATCGCGAGGAACGGCCCGCCGAAGCCCGGGAGGAGGTTCGACAGGCGCCTCCCATGCCGGAAGAAGAGCGGTTCGTGCCCGATCAGGTGCCCGAGCCGGACGAATATGTCGAAGACGATTACCGGCCGAGGCGCAATCGGGCCCGGCTCTGGCTGATCCTCGCAATGGTCGCCGCCGTCCTGATGATCGGAGCGATCGCCGCGATCCAGTATTTCGGGCTTCCCGAGCTCGGCCAGCGGATCGGAATACCGGTCCAGGCCGGCCAGTCGCTGGTCCTCACCGGGACCGCCGACCGGCGCTGGCTCGCCAGCGGCAACGAGCTGCTCGAGGTCCGCGGCGAGATCAGCAACCCGACCGACGAGACCCAGACCGTTCCCCAGATCCGGGCCGAGCTGAAGGACGGCCAGGGCCGGGTCGTCTATGGCTGGTCGATCGCGCCGCCGGTTCGCGCGATCCAGCCCGGCGGACGGGTGAACTTCGACAGCGCCGAGCGCGACGTTCCGCGTGGCGGCCGGATCCTCAGCCTCACCTTCGGCCCCGTTTCCTGATCCTCTTCGAGCGTCAGCGCACAACGTGATTTAGGCGGTGCTGCGGGCGCGCAGCACCCAGGCCAGTCGGCCGAACTGGAGCAGTGCCGCCACCAGCATGCCCGCCCCCGCCGAATAAGCCAGACCGTCAGCGCCCCAGCCGCGGCTCACGAGAAGCCAGCCGAGCCCGCCGGTGACGACGAAGAAGCCGAGGATTCCGTTGAAGCTGGCCCAGACCTGCTCGCCGAGCGACCGGAGCGCGGAGCCGAACACATATTGGAGACCGTCGAAGATGAGGAAGGCGCCCATGATGGCGAGCATCGAGGCGGCGAGGGAAAGCACCGAGCGGTCGTCGGAAAAGGGCCAGACCAGGGCTTCCGAAGCGAAGACGAGGAGCAGCGAGCCGAGCCCGAGGATGATCGCCGCCAGGCCGCCGGCGATGAGGCTTCGCGGCCAGGCCTGGTTCCGTTCGCCAGCGCCGACGGCGTTGCCGACCCTCACGCCCGCCGCCGAGCCGAAACCCATCGACAAGGCGAAGGCGATATTGTGGACCGACAGCATCGCTTGGAAAGCGCCGGCGGCGGCGTTGCCGAGCTGGGTCGAAAGCACCATCAGCCAGGCGAAGCCGGCTAGCTCCAGCGACGCTCCGATCGCCGGCATCAGCCCGAAACCCGCCAAGGCCGGCACTCGGGTCAGCGCCCGCTTCAGGGCGGCGGCGCTGAACTCACGGACCCGCCGCTCGTGCGCCCGGGGCAGCCTCCAGATCAGGACCAGCATCGCCGCCGCGCCCGCCCAGGACACGGTCGCGGTCGCCAGAGCGGCGCCGACGGCGCCCAGAGCGGGGAGGCCGAGATGGCCGCCCACCCACGCCCAGGCCAGGAGGGCGTTGACGGGAAGCATGAGGAGGTTGACCGCCATGACCCGTCGCGGCCGGCTGATCCCTTCGAGGAAGTAGGAGGCCGCGGCGAGCAGGAATTGCGCCGGGAAGGCGATCGCCATCGCCTGGACCACCGCGGCTCCGGGCGCGCGAAGGGCCGGCTCGACGTCGACGAGGGCGAGGAGGTCATAGGCGCCGGAGCCGAGCACGATCGCGATCAGGCTGCCCATGATCAGGCCGAGGACCAGGCCCGAACGGAGGATCTCGCCGGTTTCGGCGAGCTCGCCGCCGCCATCCGCTCGAGCGACGAAGACGAGGACCCCGGAAAGGCCGGCAAAGCCGATGACGATCGAGATGAAGGTCAGGATCCGGCTCGCGGCGAGCGCGGCCAGCTCGGCGGTGCCGTAATGGCCGACGACCGCGACGTCGATCATGTGCATCAGGGTCCAGTTGAGGCTGGTCAGCATGATCGGCCAGGCCAGCCGGAGAATCCGGCCTGCTTCCACCATTACCTCTGCCCGGTTGTCCCGCATCGCCGCCGTCGATAGACGGTCGCCATGCGGATCGGAATACTGACCGGCGGCGGCGACGTGCCGGGACTCAACGCCTGCATCAGATCGGCTGTCCTGTCGGCCGACGATCTCGGCTGGAGCGTCGTCGGCTTCCGCCGCGGCTGGGAAGGCGTGATGGCGATCGACCCGGCCGACCGCTCGAGCATCGAGTCGAACAGCGTCGAGCTGACCCGCGAAGGGGTAAGGGGAATCGACCGCGAGGGCGGCACCATCCTCCACACCTCGCGGCGGGACCCGCGCACCGCCGAGGGCGGCGATCGCACCCGCCATGTCCTCGAGGTTCTCGAAGCGCTCGGAATCGATGCGATGATCACCCTCGGCGGCGACGGCACGCTGCGCTTCTCGGCCCATCTCGCCGGCCAGGGGATGCCGGTCATCTCGGTGCCCAAGACGATGGACAATGACGTGTTCGGGACCGATTATTGCATCGGCTTCTCGACCGCGGTCAGCCGCTCGGTCGAGGCGATCAACGCCCTTCGGACCACCGTCGAAAGCCACGAGCGAATCGGGGTCGTCGAATTGTTCGGGCGAAGGAGCGGCGAGACCGCGCTTCTTGCCGGCTTCCTCGCCCAGGTCGATCGGACGATCATTGCCGAGGTTCCAGCCGATCTCGACGTCCTTCTTCCGCTCCTTGCCGAGGACAAGGCGTCCAACCCCGCCCATTATGCGATGTGCGTGATATCCGAGGGCGCGAGCATCGCCGGCGAGGCGGAGAGCGACGGCGATATCGGCAAGCCGGCGATCGAGCGGTCCGAAAGCGGGATCGGCCACCGGCTCGGCCGGGAGATCGGCGCTCGGCTGGGCGACGGCGTGGTGATCCAGGAGCTCGCTTATCTGATGCGCTCCGGCGAGCCCGACGCGATGGACCGGATGGTCGGATTCGCTTTTGGCGGCCTCGCCATCCAGCTTCTCGAGCGCGGCGAGAAAGCGCGGATGGTGACCCTCACCGACGGCAATTATGCCCATGTTCCGATCGACACCCTGCTCCAGGGGCGCAAGTCGGTGGACGTCAGCGCCCTCTACGACAGAGCAAGCTACCGGGCCCGCTTGATGCGCGTCGAAGGAATGCCCATGTTCCTGTACTAGAAGCCGTTGCGGTTCTGCCGGACGGCTGCTAGAGGCACCCGCCTGCCAGCGCCGGCCTTGTGCCGGCGGTTTCATGTGTGCGGTCGTGGCGGAACTGGTAGACGCGCAGCGTTGAGGTCGCTGTGGCCGAAAGGCCGTGGAAGTTCGAGTCTTCTCGACCGCACCAATGGACAGGTCGCCGTGCCTCCAGGGCACGGCTACGGAGCGCGGGGCGCTCCGTACCTGTCCAATCATCCCCTCAGCTAGACAGCGCTCCATCCGGGCGGCGGCGGCGATTCGCGCTTCGTCTCCGGAATGATTCGCCGAAGCTTGCGCGCGAAGCTGCGCAGGCAGACCTCGCTCTCGCCGAGCGGACCCGGCCGGTAATAAACCGATTCCATCCCCTTCTGGACCCTCGCGATCAGCGCCGTGTCTTCGGCATTGACTCGGCGGTTGATCCGCCAGTTGAGATAGCGCGCGGCCTTCATCTCGCGCCGGTCGTCGGGGATCGCATAACTGATCTCGCGGATCATCGTCGTCGTCGGCCCGACCGGCACGAAATGCATGAAGTCGACCTGGTC
>CAMPIH010000075.1 GCA_946886275.1 uncultured Sphingosinicella sp. | reverse complement strand
GTGAGTATACGGCAAAACCGTATCGAGGGTTCGAATCCCTCCCGCTCCGCCACTTATTTTTCCAAGCTCCCGGAATCCCATCAGATCCTTGGCCGAGCCAATCGGCCGCCGACTGCGACGCCAGCTGATCTGGGTTCGCGGGCGGGCATGAACCTTACTGGCGTGGAGCATGCTCGGCTGAAGGCGCGGGCGAACCCGGGTCCAGGATGAACGAGGGCCAACCAACGCATTCAGAAAAGGCTCAGCGCCAGTGACTTAGGCGGATCGTAACGCCCCGTAACGTGCATGCGGCGTTCAAAGGAGTTACATCATGAGTAAGATCGCTCTTGGCATCGCTGCGGCTGTCGTGGCCGTTTCCAGCTTCGCCGCGCCTGCATCGGCCCAATATGGTCGTGGCCAGTACAGCCCCTATGATTTCAACCGTGACGGCCGAGTCGATTCCAGGGAGAATCGCCAGGCCCAGATCGACCGGGCCCGCGGCAGCCGCGGCGGTTATGGCCGTCATGGCGGATATGGCGAGTACAGCCCCTATGATTTCAACCGTGACGGCCGCGTCGACGCCAGGGAGAACCGCCAGGCCCAGATCGACCGGTCCTACGACGAGTACAACCCCTACGATTTCAACCGCGACGGCCGAGTCGACGCCAGGGAGAACCGTCAGGCCCAGATCGACCAGGGTTATGGCGACCATTATTACGGCTATCAGCAGTACAGCCCCTACGATCTCAATCGTGACGGTCGGGTGACCCGTCGCGAGATGCGTCTGGCGCAGCAGGGACGACGTTATCGGTAATAAGACGCCTGATCGATCAGCTGGAGGAGTTCCGCTCCGCCACTAGTCTGCCGCCGCCGCAGCCGGCGCCGGCACGATGCGAGGCTTGCCCGCCACCCCAATCGGGCATTCCAGCTTCGATCGATCCCAGTTTCCGAAGGTCGCTGCCGCCTCATAACTGCTTTGAAGAAACCGCATCAGCACTTCTTCCGGGGCCGGGGAAGAGCGCACCGCCTCATAAGGCAGGATGAACTCGCCGAGATCCTTGCTGAAGAAGCTGGCGCCCGGTTCGATCCCTGCGTCCGCGAAGCCGGGCGGAGGCGGATAGGCATAGGAATAGAAGGCGGGATAGTCGATCGGGCCGCCGCCTCCCGGCCAGAATCCGGCGGACGACACTTCGTGGCTGTAAGCCTCTCGGGTGACCTCGTCGGGAAGGTTGGGGATGCCGCCCGGATGCGGCGGCGCCTTGCGTCCGGAGAAGCGGGTGACGGCCAGGTCGAAGCTGCCCCAGAAGAGGTGGACGGGGCTGACCTTGCCGAGGAAGCCCGTCCTGAACCTCCTGAAGACCGAATCCACGGTGACGAGCGCCCGATGGAAGCGCTCGACACGGTCCCGATCATAAGGCCGGGGACGGTGGTCGTCCGGGAAGGGGACGGGATCGCTCACCTCGTTCGGCCGGTCGTTGAACCGCGCGGTTCCGCCGAGGCCGGCGATCAGGCGCCGGAAACGGTCGTGGAAGTCGGCGACCGTGCCCGGCCTCAGCGCGAACCCGTCCATTTCTCCTCGTGAGTTGAGCGCGACGAGCCTGTGCGCCTTCAGATCGAAGCGCACCTCGATCGCCTGGTCGCCGTCCGTGACCGGCCCGGTGGTGAGCCCCGTCGCGTCGACGTAGAGCGTCGCATGCCAGGAATGATTGACCCAAGGCGTTAGGGCCAGCCGATACTTGCCGACGATCTGGGAATAAAGATGGAGCGCGGCGCAGGTCTCCGCCCATTCGGGATAAGGGATTTCCGGCCAGGACGCGTCCATCTGAATCTCCGTTGCCGTTCAGCCCCTCTCCGCCCATTCATCAAAATAGCTCGGAGCGGCGTGGTTCATGACAATGGCGGCGCGAGCAGCGCTTCGACTCCTCGTCGCGACGCCTTTGCCGCTTTCCGGCGGGGAATGCACGACATTGCCCGCAATCTGAATGTTTCCAGCTTCACGCCCCGCCGATCGATAGGCATGAATGGACGGCAGATGCTCCGCGAGTTCCGTCTGGAGGTCCGATCAATGCGCAAAGCAACGCTCACCGTCTCGGCCGTTTACCTCGCCGCTTTGGGGCTAGCGCTGATGGCCTTCCCGCTCCAGTTCGGCGTCGGCGCAGTCCCGAACGACTCTCCGCCCGAGCTGCTCGCCTTGCTTCGCCTTCTGGGCGGACCTTTTCTCGGTATCGCGGCGCTCAACTGGCTGTCGCGCAACGCCGAGCCTTCGACGACATTGAGAGCGGTCCTGATCGCCAACATCATCGGCTTCGCTTCCGTCGCCGCCAATGACATCTGGGGCGTGGTGAGCGGCGAAGCGCGGGAGATCGCCGCGGTCTTCCTCGTCATCCACCTGATGTTCACGGTCGCCTTCGTTGCGGCGCTCCTTGCGCATGATCGGGATGAAAGTGACGATCGAGCGGAGACGTCTTCGGCATCATGACGTCGCTCGTCGCGGGGGCGGAACGGACTGGCCAGTTCCGGGGCAGCGGCGATTGCGCGCAGCGCCTCGACCGTCATTCTTGCACTGCACGCAAAAGGCCGAACGGCTGCGGAGGGAGCAGGAACAATGGCAAATGGCGGGACGACGGCCTGGCCGCTTCGCCCGGACCGCCCGATCGGCGGCGACGAGCTGGCGCGCGGCCTGACCCTCGTCCGGGCGAGCGCGCTCAAGATGGCCAGGCTTCACGTGGCGATGGAGCGCCGAGACCGACGGCTCGTCCTCGAGACCATGGACGATCTCGTCTCTCTCGACGATGAGATTCGCGACCTCGTCGATCAGATTCCCCGTTCGGACAGCGAGATCGATCTTCTCCAAAGCGAGCTGGAGGCGCAGCGCGCGGCGCTTGCCCGCGAAAAGCTCGCCCTGGTCGGCGGCATCAGCCGGCGAGAGTTTCGCCGCTTGCGGGCGGAGCCCAGTGTCGAGACTCCGGCGCCGACTCAAGCCGAACTGCCGCCGGATCCCCATATTTCGATCGAAAGCAGCGGCCCTGGATCCGGCCATCCCAGGTCCGACTCCTGGATGCTGGAGTCGCCGCAGGAGAGCCGTCGCGACTGGAGAACCCATCTCGTCGCGATGATGATCGTGCTTTTCCTGATCGCTGCCATTGGCGGCGCCGCCTGGCTGTTCACGGCGGACCCGAAGGAGCCGACCGGCCTTTTCCTTCAACCCTTGGGAGGGTGAGATGATAGGGGATAATGAAGCGCTTCTCCGAGCCCAGGCGATCGAGGCCTATGAAGCCATCCCTTCGCTCGACACGCATGGCGAACTGACCCGGCTCATCCTCGCCGAGGTCTCGCTCCTGACCGAGAAATATCGGCTCGTGCGGCGGCACGACGTGCCCCACATCAGCGAGCTTGCCGGCCTTCTCGACGTCTTCTGGCAGGAGGTGGAGATGGACTTCGCGGCGGCCCGCGATCCGCTCATCCAGATGTCGAGCGAGGAGGGCGTCGCTTAGTTCAGCCCTGGATCGGGACGGGGTTCTCTAGCTGGTTTGATATTCCCTCGTCCGGTTCTGGATCATCTGCTCAGAACGCCTTGCGCAGCCAGACCTGGAACGACTGACCCAGCGGGTCGCGGTAGGCCGGCTGGTAATTCAACGGCGTCTCGCCACGGGCGTCTCGCACGTCCTGACGGCTGTTGAAGAGATTGGTGATGTCGATGCCGAGGCTGGTGCCTCGTAACCAGCCAAATCGGTCCATTGCTCCCGGCTGCTCACCGATCTCGACTGAAGCTTCGACATTGATTGTCGCGAGATCCGAAAAGGTCAGCTCGGTTGCGCCGGAGCCCACCGAGGTTGAGCTCCTCCAGTTCCCGTTGAGCGAGACGTTCCAGGCTTTGCCGGAAATCGCGGTGGTGAAGGTCACAGCATGCCGCGGCTCGCCTGTTCCACCGGCGGAGGATCCAGCGAGAAGATCGAGCCTGGAGAGGCCTTCCCGGATGAGAACCTCGTTCCGGAGCTGGTATTCATGCCGGAAGGTTACGATCAGCCTGCCGGCCGCTGCACTGCCTGGCGGCCCCAATAACCGCCCGGGCGGTCTTGCCTGAGCATTGCGCTCCGGCACCGGAGCGGGGGAGCGGGGTGGCGGAGCGGCTCGGGACGATGCCGCGCCAAGCGCCATCATCAGTCGGAAACCCCAGCTAAGCTGCGCTGAATCGGATCGCAGGAAATTGACCGGTCGGCTGTCGATGCGCAGCAGACGTCCTTCGGCATTTCGCAAATAGCGATCGGGAAAAGCGGCCTCTACTTCGGGCGAGGGATTGGGGAGGCTGCGTACCGGATCGCTGATGCGTGACGAATCATAGCCAGCAAAAAGGATCAAAGCTGGCTGGCGGCTGAGGGACAGGAGTGCCGCAAGCCTGAGTTCGCGCCGGCTGGGGCTGAGCAATGCCGGATTGCCGCCTTCGATCCGGACGATGTCGACCGTCTCGCCGGTTCGAAAATCGAAAACCGGAACATTGGGAGTCTCGACCACCGGACCGCTGACCTGTTCGTCGCTCAGTGCCTGTTCCGATTCTGTCATCGAGGCCGAGAGAGTCAAAATTCGGTGCGGCGTCCATCGGACATCGTAGCCGAGCGTCAGGAGCGCATCCGATCGCGTCTGAAGGTCGACTCCGGCTCTGAGAGAGGCGGTGAGATCCCCGACGGGCGCGAGGACTTCGCTGCTACGCGAAGCGATCGGGAGCCTCAGGATTCCGACCCCACCGCCTCGGTGACGCGTCCTGTTGCGAAACTGCTCGATTGCGTCCGAGACAGTTTCGCTTCGAACCTTTTGCATCCGATAGTGGGCCGTCAGATTCGCATGCGCTTCACCGGCGGGAAGCGAAAACAGGCTTCCTCCCGCCAGGAGCCGAGATGTGACGGATGTCGCGACCGACCGGGAGCGGACGCGAGCGATGGACGAGATCGTGGCAGGATCGAAAGGCGCGAAGGGGTTGAGCGACGGATTTCCGTCGGCGAGCATGCCCTGCAGCAAGCCGGTATCCGCGCCCGCATCGGTCAGAGTCGTGCTCCGGCTGTGATCGAGCGACCCGCTATAGCTCCAGCGCCATCCCGAAAGCGATCCGCTGAGCGAGACCGCCAGTTGCGCCGAACGCGTGGCTGCCTCCCTCGACAGCGGCCTGCCGGTATCGAAATAGCGGTAGAGGAAGACGTCGCCGTCGAAGGGCGAAAAGGGATTGGTCGATTGAAGCAGCAGCCGCGCCGTCGGCAGTCCAAGCCGGCTGAGACTATCCGAAGCGACGGCGCGTGCCGTCACGCTGGCGGCGACATCACCGAAGACCGTTCGCCTGAGGCTGGCATTGAAGGTCAGCCTGTGAATCTCGGGAAGCAAGGTTCGGAACCGGCCGACATCGGTGTGATTGATGGCGCCACCTCCTGCCGCAAAATCGGCGAGCGAAGGCCTGTCCGCAAAGGCTGAACCGGGAACGCCGGCAACGGTCAAAGTCCGCCCTGCCAGCGCGCTCAGCTCCGGATCGATCTCCTCTCCGAAAATCGTCGCCGCGACGTTTCCGTCGAGATCGAACGGCAATGCCGGAGCGGCTTGAATGATTCCGCGCTCGCTTTCGAACAATGCGGAGTCGTGGCGATAATCCAGGCTGAAGCTCGAACGGGTTTCGCCGGCCACGTGGAGCAGGCTGAGCTTGGCTTCCTGACTCCCACGGCCTCCAGCGGTCGCGAAGCCCTGGCTTATTTGGGCACTGCCGCCGACAAAGCTCTCGCGCAGGACGAAATTGATGACTCGGTTTGCGACTGGATAGCCGTAGGCGCCAGCCACTTGCGGCGGGAGGATATCGACTCGTTCGAGCGCTTCTCGCGGATAGCGCTCGATCTCGGCTGGTCCCGAGATTCGGCGACCATTGACCAACACGACCGGACTTTCGCCGGGCGGGACTCCGATCTGGGGCGTGAGCGCCTCGATGAGCTCGCCTATGTCGCTTGCACCCAGCGCCCTGATGTCCTCGGTATCGAGCTGAAACTCGGGATCGACATTGCCTATCACCGAACCACGCGGGCTGGGCGCCGTGATAATGATCGTGCCGTCCTCTTCCACACGAACGCCGTAATCGTCTTCCACAGGCTCCAGTGTCCTGGCCGGCTGACTACTAACTGCCGCAGGGGCAAAACAGACGGCTAGCCCGAAGAGCAGAGAGTATCGGTACACTCAACATGTCTTGTCTTTGATGTACTCGCTTGTGCAAGCGATTACCCTGACACCCCGTGTTCAAGGACCGTCGAATCGTCTCGAAGCGCGCCATAAATTCACGGCATCGAGCTGCCCCGGCAGCAGCTCTGCGATCTTCTCAAGGATGAGTGGATTGATATCCGACGGCACGACGTGCCGCACATCACCGCCCTCCTCGACGTCTTCTGGCAGGAGGTGGAGATGAACTTCGCCGCCGCCCGCGACCTCCTCAGACAGGTGTCGAGCGAAGAGGGTGTCGCATAGTCCAGGGGACGAGGCGCGACTGACGCTCGTCTATTCCTGGACCCGGATCGGGACGGGGTTCTCGAGCTCGATCTGATATTCCCGGGTCCGGTTCTCCGTCATCTGCTGGAACCATTCCGGTCCTTCCCAGGCGCCGCCGGCTTTCAACAACATCTCGGCCAGCTGGAGCACGACGTCGTTGGCGACCCGGATGGAGCCGTGGGAGCTCGACTTGCCGAGCGAGTTCAGATCATCGGTGCCGTGGATCGTGTTCGGCATTCGATAGACGAGCCGAGCCTTGCCCATCGGGTTTTCTGGATCACCAGGCGCCTTGGGCTCCTCTTCCTCCGCCCATTCCTCGTTCGTCGGCGGAATCCATTCCGGATTCATGTCGACCCGGTGGATCTGCCAGTTGCCGGTCGGAGTCGGCCACTCCTCGGTTCCCACTGCGACGTCATGTTCCGTCGTCACCCGGTCGCCCTGCATGAGCCGAAGCTTGCGATCGCTGATGTCGACGACGAACTGGAGATCCTGAAGCGGCTGGCGGGCCTCGCTGCGGATCCGGGCGCGCGCGATTTCCTCGGGACTCTGCGGCTGCGGGGCGGCCGTCATGTTGTTGGCCGGCGCTCCGGTTTCATTGCCCTGCTTGACGGTCACTTCGCACGCGGCGGTGGCGAAGAGCAAAGGGATGGCGGCATAAAAAGCGACGGATCTCACCTCTTTCTCCTTCCGCGCGACAACGGAGCCGGCCGGATATGGTTGCCTCGGCCGGCGACTGGGAGACCGCCCCCAAGAACCATGCGAGCGAATGTTCTCGCACGGAATCTGCGGCTTTCATCCGTTCGCTCCTCTGTTAGGCTCCGGCCGGACAAGGGTAAGCGGGGGGATGACCATTGGCGGCAAGCGTGGACAGGCAGGCGCCGGCCCGCGGCTCGGCGAGGCAGAGCGAGCGACTGGTGATCACCGCTTCCTCGCTCGGCACCGTCTTCGAATGGTATGATTTCTACCTCTACGGACTGCTGGCGACGATCATCTCCGCCCAGTTCTTCTCCGGCGTCAACGAGACGACCGGCTTCATCTTCGCGCTCGCCGCGTTCGCGGCCGGATTCGCGGTCAGGCCGTTCGGGGCGATCCTGTTCGGAAGGATCGGCGATCTCGTCGGCCGCAAGAACACCTTCCTGGTGACGATGGCGCTGATGGGCCTGTCGACCTTCGCGGTCGGGCTGCTTCCGAGCTACGCGTCGATCGGAGTCGCGGCGCCGGTGCTGCTCGTCCTGTTGCGGCTGGTCCAGGGGCTCGCTTTGGGCGGCGAATATGGCGGGGCGGCGACCTATGTCGCCGAACATGCGCCGAACCATAAGCGCGGGCTTCACACCAGCTTCATCCAGACGACCGCGACGCTCGGGCTGTTCGCGGCCTTGCTGGTCGTGATCGGGACGAGGACGATGATGGGGGAGGAGGCCTTCGCCGCCTGGGGCTGGCGGATTCCGTTCCTCATCTCGCTCGGGCTTCTGGCGGTGTCGCTGTGGATCCGGCTCCAGCTGGAGGAGAGCCCGGTCTTCAAGAAGATGAAGGCTGAGGGCACGACCTCCAAGGCGCCGCTCACCGAAGCGTTCGGACGATGGCCGAACCTCAAGCTGGTGCTGATCGCCTTGTTCGGCGCGGTCGCCGGCCAGGCGGTGGTCTGGTATGCGGGGCAGTTCTACGCGCTCTTCTTCCTCGAACGGATGATGGGGGTCGACGGCGCCACCGCCAATATCCTCATTGCGATCGCGCTGGCGATCGGGACGCCCTTCTTCATCGTCTTCGGCTGGCTGTCGGACCGGATCGGAAGAAAGCCGATCATCCTCGCCGGATGCCTGCTCGCCGCGATCAGCTATTTCCCCTTGTTCCACGCTCTGTCGAAGGCCGCGAACCCGGACCTTTACGCCGCCCAGGCGACCGCTCCGGTGACGGTGATCGCGGACCCGGCCGATTGCTCGCTCCAGTTCGACCCGATCGGACGCAACAGGTTCGACTCGCGAAGCTGCGACATCGTCAAGGCCTATCTCGCGCGCGCCGCCGTCTCCTACGAGAATGTCGCCGCTCCGGCCGGGTCGCTGGCCCGGCTCAGGATCGGCGACACGGAGATCCCGGCGGTCGATCCGCAGGCGGTCGCGGGCCCTGATCGGGCGGAGGCGATTGTTCGCTTCCAGGCGCAGGTGAAGGCCGCCCTCACCCGGGTCGGCTATCCCGACAAGGCCGATCCGGACGAGATCGACCGGCCCCTGGTGGTGCTGATCCTCACCATCCTCGTCCTCTACGTGACGATGGTCTACGGGCCGATCGCGGCCCTTCTCGTCGAGCTGTTCCCGGCCCGGATCCGCTACACGTCGATGTCGCTTCCCTACCATATCGGCAATGGCTGGTTCGGCGGCTTCCTCCCCACCACCGCCTTCGCGATGGTCGCCGCGAGCGGCAACATCTATTACGGCCTCTGGTATCCGGTCGTGGTGGCGTCGGCGACCGTCGTCATCGGCCTGCTCTTCCTTCCGGAGACGCGCGGACGCGATATCGCCGAGTAGCGGGTTGAGTCCGCTTCAGCCCTGGCGGCGAAGATCGCGGCTCAGCCATGCCTCGACCGAAGCATGGGCCGGCTCGTCGTCGACGTCGGCCCACCAGGCGCCCTCTATTTCCAGGGTCGAGGCTCGGCCCTGTTCGGCGAGGCGCTGGACCCCGTCCGAAAGGCTGCCGGACTTGCCGCTTTCGACGGCTTCGAGGATCGCGGCTCGAAGCAAGCCGGTCGCGAGGAAGAGACCGGTGTCGAACGCGTCATGGACTTCCAGCGCCTTTCCGATCCGCACGATCTCCCCGCCTGGTCCGGTCTCGACCCGGGTGACGTCGTCGAGATCGACGAAGGAATTGGCGAGGTTTCGGTCGATGGCGAGCCGGACGCCGTCCGTTCGGGGCGCGGCGATCAGCCGGCGAACGATGTCGGGATCGAACAGATGATCGGACATGGAGAGCAGATAATCGCCCTCGATCCGATCGGCCCCGGCAACGACCGAATATCCGTTGGGGCGGTCCCAGTCGCCGATCCGGACCGGAGCGATGGGCAGGTCCAGCCGGCTGGAAAGATCGGCCAGAAAGGCCTCGACCCGGTCCGCGCAATGGCCGGTGACGATCGTGAAGCGGCTTGCTCCGCCGGCCGCCGCCGATCGGACGACATGCTCGACGAGGGGGATCCCGGCGACCTCCGCGAGCGGCTTGGACGGGCCGAGACCGCGCAACCGGCTGCCGTAACCGGCGGCCAGGATCAGGCAGTTCATTCGGCCGCCAGCGCCTGCCCTGCGATGAATTCCTCGGTCAGCTGGGCGGCGACGTCGTCGCTGAACTGCTGCGGGGGGTGCTTGCAGAAGAAGGCCGACGGCCCGACGAGGACCCCGCCTTCACCGCGCTCGAGAGCGACCTTGCAGCAGCGAATCGCGTCGAGAACGCAGGCGGCGGAATTGGGGCTGTCCTCGACCGACAGCCGAAGCTCCAGGTTCATCGGAACCCCGCCGAACAATTCCCCTTCCATCCGAAGGAAGCAGAGCTTGTTGTCGTTGAGCCAGGGGATGTAGTCCGACGGACCGACATGGATGTCCTCGGACGCCAGCCGTTCGTCCATCACCGACTGAACCGCCTCGGTCTTCGATTCCTTCTTCGAGAGAAGGCGGCCGCGGTCGAGCATGTTGAGGAAGTCGGTATTGCCGCCGGTGTTGAGCTGGTAGGTGTGGGCGACATTGACTCCGCGCTGGCCGAACAGGTTCGACAGCACCCGGTGGACGATCGTCGCTCCGACCTGGGCCTTGATGTCGTCGCCGACGATCGGAAGCCTCTTCTCGCGGAAGCGGCGTTCCCAGACGGGATCGCTGGCGATGAAGACGGGCATCGAATTGACGACCGCGACACCCGCCTCGAGCGCGCATTCCATGTAGAAGCGGACCGCCTCCTCGGAGCCGACCGGAAGATAATTGACGAGCACCTCGGTGCCTGAATCGCGAAGCGCGGCGACGATGTCGTCCTTGCTCGCCTCGGGCAGATCGGAGCGGACGAAGCCGCGCTCTCCCGGTGCAGAAAGCATGTGGCCGGCCATTCCATCGAGAACCCGGCCCATCATCACCTTCACGCCCGTCGGCGGCACGTCGCGGTGGAAGATGGCGGTGCAGTTCGGCGG
>CAMPIH010000074.1 GCA_946886275.1 uncultured Sphingosinicella sp. | reverse complement strand
TTGTCGGCCAGCTCCTTGATCGCCTTCGGCATGGTCGCCGAGAAGAACAGGGTCTGGCGCTGCTGCGGAAGCCACTTCACGATCTGGCGAAGCGCGTGGATGAAGCCCAGATCGAGCATCTGGTCGGCCTCGTCGAGGACGAGGATCTCGACCTCTCGAAGGCTGAGATAGCCCTGCTCGACGAGGTCGATCAGGCGGCCCGGAGTGGCGACGAGAACGTCGACGCCGCGCTCGAGCGCACGCTTCTGCTTGCCGATCGGCACTCCGCCGAAAGCGGTGGTGACGGAAAGGCGGGCGAAACGGCTATAGGCCGAAGCGCTTTCGGCGATCTGGCTGGCGAGTTCGCGAGTCGGGGCGAGCACGAGCATCCGGCAGGCGCGCGGCCGCGGAATGCGGGTCGCGGCGGTCAGCCGGTCGATCGACGGAAGCATGAAGGCGGCGGTCTTGCCGGTGCCGGTCTGGGCGATGCCGAGCAGATCGCGGCCCTTCAGGAGGGTCGGGATCGCCTGCATCTGGATCGGCGTCGCCTGCGAATAATTCTTCTGCGCAAGCGCGCGCAGGACGGGCTGCGACAGCCCGAGGGTCTCGAATGACATTTTGTTGGTAACTCACTGCATGTGCGGCGGCCGCGCAGCCCAAATGGCGCGCGGAACGCGGCGGGTTTCTGCCAACCCGCGTGAAAAGGGAAAGCCTTGGAAGTACGAAGCGGAGCCGGGGCGGTTGACCCGCCTGTTCACGCTGCATGACGCTTCGCTGGATCGGCATGTGGGGCCGAAGCGGTTAAAAGTCAATCAAGCCGGTTTGGTTCGGTACCGTCTCAGTCTGCGAGCGGCCCGAATCTCGGCTCCGTCTTGGCCATCCGGGCTTTCACCGCTTCGCCGATGTCGACGCTGGCAAGGGCCGCCGCGTTCCACAGGGCGACGTCGCGAAGCCCCTCCTCCACCGGCCGGCCGCGGCTGTAGTTGAGGTTCCTTTTCGCACCGGCCACCGCAAGCGGCGACTTGGCGGCAATGGCTCGGGCAAGCTCCATCGCCATCTCGATCGCCGCTTCGTGATCGGCAGCGACGGCATTGACGAGACCGAAGCGCGCCGCCTCCTCCGCCGCCATCGGCCGGCCGGTATAAGTGAGCTCGCGGACGATGCCGTGGGGAAGCAGATGGCCGAGGCGCTGAAGCGTGCCGAGATCGGCGGTGATCGCGACGTCGACTTCGGCGATCTGGAAAAAAGCGCCGATGCTGGCGACCCGCAGATCGCAGGCGCTGACCAGGTCCACCCCCGCGCCGATGCAGCCGCCCTGAATCGCGGCGATCACCGGTGGCCGGGCCTGCTCCACGGCGGTGAACGCGTCCTGCAACCATTCGACGTGGCGAAGCTTGGATTCGGCCGCCCGGCCGGGATCGTCGAGGGACGCGAATTGCTTCGACGCATATTCGAGATCGAGCCCCGCGCTGAAATGCCGGCCTCGGCCGGAGAGAAGGATCGCGCGCACCGCCGGGTCGCGGCCCAGGCTTCGAAACGTGTCGCCGATCGCGGCGAACATGTCGCGGTCCATCGCATTGAGCCGCTCAGGCCGAGCCAGCTCGACATGGGCCACCGACTCTTCCACCGTTACCGCGATGCGCTCGCTTCCCATCGCGCCCACTCCCTGGTTAGAACCGCGCCATGTCCCGCTTTACCGTCAACGGCCAGCCCGTCTACTATCGGATGGATCCCGATACGCCCCTGCTCTGGGCGCTTCGCGACGCCTCCAACCTGACCGGAACGAAATTCGGCTGCGGCACCGGCCATTGCGGCGCCTGCATGGTCCATGTCGACGGCAATGCGGTTCGGAGCTGCCGGGTCAGGATCGCCGATCTGGAGGGAAGCTTCGTCACCACGATCGAGGGCCTTGCCCGCGACCGGTCCCATCCCGTCCAGCAGGCCTTCGCCGCGGCGACGGTGCCGCAATGCGGCTATTGCATCCCGGGGATGATCATGGCCGTCGCCGCCCTGATCGACCGCAACGACAGCCCCACCGACCAGCAGATCGATTCGGCGATCACCAATATCTGCCGCTGCGGAATCTATCCCCGGCTACGCGAAGCGATTCGCCAGGCGATCCGGATCAAGACCGGACGAGAGCAGGTCGCGGGGGCGCCGCCGCCCGGGATCGACCCGGCGGACGCGGCGCGCCAGGTCCCGGCGATGAGGGACGTTCGACCGCCCCGAAGCCGCCGGGGCCGCTGATGCTTTCATTGTGCTTACCGCTCGGTTCAGCAACTGCTCATCCTCCGAAGCGCACAGGTCGTCCCGGTTGGCGGAGTTCGCCGCTTTGTTAGACGAGGAGTATCTTCGATGCGTAAGGCATTGATCAGTATGTTTTTGGCGGCGACAATACTCACCCCGGTCGCGGCTCAGGCGCAGGATTCAGACGATAGCCGCCGAGCGGCGATCCAGCAGCGTTACGAGCGCCAGGCGCAGCGCAATCAGCAGCGCCACGAGCAGCGTCAGCAGCGTCAGGAGGCGCGCGAGCAGCGCCAGACCCAGCGGGCCGAACGTCGCGAGGAAGCCCCGGCCGCGGTTCCGCAGCAGCGGCAGCAGCGGCAGCAGCGCCGCGCCGAGCGCACCGAACGCCGTCAGCAGCAGCAGGCGGCCCCGGTCGCCGTGTCGCAGCGGCAGCGCGGCGAGTTCCGCCGCGACCGCGATCGCCAGCTTCCGTCGACGACCGGCTGGCAGGGCCCGCGCAACGATCCGAGCCTCCGCGACGAAGCGGCGCGCTACGATCGGCGCGCCCGCGAGAATGCGGTTCGCTACGGCACCCGCGAGCAGCGTCGGGAAGTTCGTCAGGAGCGGCGCGAAGACCGCCGCGAATGGCGGCAGGATCGCCGTGAGGACCGCCGCGACTGGCGCCAGGATCGGCGCGAGGCCCGGCGCGACTGGCGGCGGGAATGGAACCGCGACAGCTGGCGCAGCGATCGGCGCTACGACTGGCAGAGCTGGCGCTACCGGAACCGCAACATCTTCCGGGTGTCGCCTTATTACTCGCCGTACCGGAACCACCATTATTCGCGCTTCTCGATCGGCTTCTTCCTCGATTCGCTGTTCTACAATCAGCGCTACTGGATCAGCGATCCGTGGCAGTACCGGCTTCCGCCCGCGCCCTACGGCACGCAGTGGGTCCGCTACTATGACGACGTCCTCCTGGTCGACGTCTATACCGGCGAAGTGGTCGACGTGATCCACAACTTCTTCTGGTAGGTCAGACAGCGGAGTGAACAGATGAGCCCGGGGCATCGCAAGATGCTCCGGGCTTTTCTCTTGTCTGGGGTGGGCGGCCTGTCGCATGGGCCTGACCGGGGAGGCGCGCCGGAATCGGAATGGACGACAAGATCGAAGTCGCGAACCTGGTCCGCCATCGACTGGCGGCGAACCCCTATGCGCTCCGAATCCCCTCCAACCTGCTCGAGATCTCCGTGGTCAGGGAGTTCCTCAACCCGGCCGAGTGCCAGGCGATGATCGACTTGATCGACAGGGAACGGATCCCTTCGCAGCTCCTCTCGCCGAACGAGGATCCCGAGTTCCGGACCAGCGAAAGCTGCAACCTTCAGCCGGGTCATCCGATCGTCCGCCAGGTGGAGGACAAGATCACCGACCTCACCGGAATTCCTTATTCCCATGGCGAGACGGTGCAGGGGCAGCGTTATGCGATCGGCCAGCAGTTCAAGGCCCATCACGACTTCTTCTATACCGACCAGCCTTATTGGCCGGAGATGGAGCGAAGCGGCGGCCAGCGTACGTGGACCGCGATGGTCTTCCTCAACACCCCGGAGGCCGGCGGCCGGACCGTGTTCGAGAAAGCCGACATCCGGGTCACTCCTCGCGCCGGCAATCTGCTGATCTGGAACAATCTCGACGGCGTCGGAATCCCCAATCCCTATTCCATGCACCGGGCCATGCCGGTCATGGCCGGCACCAAATATGTGATCACCAAATGGTATCGCGAGCGGCCCTGGTCGGCGACGTCGGTGACCACCTACTGAAGTCCCGCTCTTCTTGCAGTCCGGCGACAGCCGTTTTACAGCCACAACACACCAACATGTGAGGATGATGAATGCGTTCCGCGCTACTCGCCGCCGCCACTTTCCTGATCCTTCCGGCCTGCACGTCCGGTGCCGGCGCGGAGGCCGTCTCGGCCAGCGCTGAACCCGCGCCCGCTTCCCCCGTCGCCGCTTCGCCGGACGAGGCGGCCAGCGCCAGGCTTCACCAGCTTTTCCGCGACAGCGACGAGGCCAGCCTCCGCCGCAATCCGCTCTCCGCCATCTTCCGCGGCGACCTGCGCTATGCCGACCGCTTCGGCGACTATGTCAGCGACGCTTATTACGCGGCCGAGCGGGCCGCGTCGGAGCAGGACCTCGCGGCGCTGGCGACGATCGACCGCTCGGCGCTCAACCCCACCGACCAGCTCGCCTACGACGTCTTCAGATATCAGACCGAGGACAGCCTCGCCGATCTCCAGCCGGCCATGCTGGCGCTGACCGCGGTCCGCCCGCTCAACCATTTCAGCGGGGTCCAGATCTTCTATCCTGTGTTCGCGTCCGGCCGTAGCGCCGCCCCGTTCAACAACGTCACCGACTACGAGAATAATCTGAAGCGCCACGTCGAAATGGCGGCCGTTCTCGATCGGACGATCGAGCGATTCCGCCAGGGCATGGAATCGGGAGTCGTCGACACCAAGCTGACGATCCGCAACGTCATTTCCCAGCTGGACGACCAGCTTGCCGAGGCTCCCGAAGCCTCGCCTTATTATGCGCCGGCGCTCGATTTCCCCGAGGCCGTTCCGGTAGCCGATCGGCCGAGGCTCCGCCAGGCCTATCTGGCGGCGGTCCGCGACACGATCTATCCGGCCTATCGCCGGCTTCGCGACTTCCTTCAGAACGACTATCTGCCTCAGGCCCGGGACGGGGCCGGCCTCGTCCACATGCAAGGCGGCGAAATCCTCTATCGGCGGCTGATCGAGAAGAACACGACCCTGCCGCTGACCGCCGATTATGTCCACGATCTCGGCCTCAGCGAGGTCGCCCGGATCCGCGGCGAGATGGAGGCGATCAGGCAGCGGGTCGGCTATGACGGCACGCTCGCCCAGTTCTTCGAATATATCCGGACCGACCCGCGTTTCGAGCCGCCGAGCCGCGAATGGCTCCGCGAGCATTATTACGCGATCGGCCGGCGGGTCGACGCCCGGATCCGCGACTATTTCTCCACCATCCCCGAAACACCGCTGGAAATTCGCGAGGTGGAGGCGTTCCGGGAG
Organism: uncultured Sphingosinicella sp.; assembly: GCA_946886275.1. Next base: position 5,408 of record CAMPIH010000074.1, on the reverse strand, counting down.
CGGACCGAGGCCGGCGGCTCCTACAATCAGGGCGCGCCCGACGGCTCACGGCCGGGCATCTTCTATTATAATGCCTATGACCTGCCCTCCCGGCGGACGTCGGGGATGGAGACGCTCTACCTCCACGAAGGCGCGCCCGGGCATCATTTCCAGATCAGCCTCGCCCAGGAGAATGAGTCGCTTCCGAACTTCATGCGATTCGGCGGCGGCACCGCCTTCGTCGAAGGCTGGGCGCTCTATGCCGAAACGCTCTGGGACGAGCTCGGGATGGAAACCGATCCCTTCCAGCGCTTCGGCGGCCTCAACGACGAGATGCTTCGGGCGATGCGGCTGGTGGTCGACACCGGCATCCATGCCAAGGGTTGGACTCGCGAGCAGGCGATCCGCTACATGCTCGACAATAGCGGCCTCAGCGAGACCGAGGTCACCGCCGAGGTCGAGCGCTACATCGCCATCCCCGGCCAGGCGCTCGCCTACAAGATCGGCCAGCTCAAGATCCTCGAGCTTCGCGCCCGCGCCGAGCAGGCGCTTGGCGATCGCTTCGACCTTCGCGAATTCCACGCCCAGGTGCTGATGACCGGGGCTCTGCCGATGACGGTGCTCGAGCGGAAGATCGACGACTGGATCGCCAGCCGGCGCGCCTGAACCAGAAGGGGGGATTTCCATCATGACCCGAAATATCGCCTTGCTCGCTGCCGCTTCGCTCGTCACCTCCGTCTGGTCCGCGACCGCCTCCTCCCAGCCGGCGCCCGAAGCGCCGGCACCGTCGCCGGTGCCGGCGGCGGCGGGCGAGCAGCTCCACGCTTTGTTCCGGGCGAGCGACGAGGCCAATCTGCGCCGCAACCCCCTCGCCGGCATGTTCCGCGGCGATTACCGCTATGCGGACCGCCTCGGCGACTTCCTCACCGACGAATATTTTGCCGGCGAGCGGTCGGCGGCTCAGGCCGATCTGGCAGCGCTCGCGGCGATCGACCGGTCGGCCCTCAACGAGACCGACCGGATCGCCTATGACGTCTTCAAATATCAGCGCGAGGAAGACCTCGCCAATCTCGCCCCCGAGATGCTGGCGCTCACCGCGGTCAGGCCGATCAACCACTTCACCGGCTTCCACACCTTCTATCCGGTCTTCGCCTCGGGCCGGAACGCGGCGCCGTTCCGAAACGTCGAGGATTATGAGAATAATCTCAAGCGGCACCGCGACTTCGTCCGTGGAATCGACCGGGCGATCCTCCGCTTCCGTGAAGGCCTCGCTTCGGGCGTGGTCGAGAGCCAGCTGACGATCCGCAACGTGATCGGCCAGCTCGATACCCAGCTCGCCGCGGCGCCGGAGGAATCGCCGCTCTTCGGCCCGGTCCAGAATTTCCCGGAGGCGGTTCCGGAGGCCGAACGCGAGCGGCTTCGCCTGGCGCACAAAGCGGCGATCGTCGACGACATCAATCCGGCCTATCGGCGCCTCCGCGACTTCCTCCGCGACGAATATCTTCCCCATGCCCGGGAAGGCGGCGGCCTCGTCCACATGCGCGGCGGCGACTCGCTCTACCGAACCCTGATCCAGCAGAACACGACCCTGCCGCTGACGGCGGACGAGGTGCACGAGATCGGGCTTCGAGAGGTCGCCCGAAACCGGGCCGAGATGGAGGCGATCAGGCAAAGGGTCGGCTTCGACGGGACGCTCGCCGAGTTCCTCGAGCATCTGCGCACCGATGCCCGCTTCGAGCCCGCCAGCCGCGACTGGATGCGCGAGGGCTATTACGAGATCGGCCGGCGGGTCGATGCGCGGATCGGCGAATATTTCTCGGCCAGTCCCCGGACCCGTCTGGAGATCAGGGAGGTCGAGGAATTCCGCGAGCGGAACGCGTCGCAGGGCTCCTACCAGCAGGGAACGCCGGACGGCTCGCGCCCCGGAGTCTTCTACTACAATGCCTATGACCTGCCGTCGCGGCGGACCTACGGGATGGAGGCGCTCTATCTCCACGAAGGGGCGCCCGGCCATCATTTCCAGATCAGCCTCGCCCAGGAGAATGAGGCGCTTCCGAGCTTCATGCGCTTCGGCGGCAATACCGCTTTCGTCGAGGGCTGGGCGCTCTACGCCGAGACTCTCTGGGACGAGCTCGGCATGGAGACCGACCCCTATCAGCGCTTCGGCGGCCTCAACGCGGACATGTACCGGGCGATGCGGCTGGTGGTCGACACCGGGATCCATGCCAAGGGTTGGACCCGCGAGCAGGCGATTGCCTACATGCTGGAAAATGGCGGTCTCAGCGAAACCCAGGTGACGGGCGAGGTCGAGCGCTACATCGCCAATCCCGGCCAGGCGCTCGCCTACAAGATCGGCCAGCTCAAGATCCTCGAGCTTCGCGCCCGCGCCGAGCAGGCGCTCGGCGACCGCTTCGACCTTCGCGAATTCCACGCCCAGGTGCTGAACACCGGTGCCCTGCCGCTGGTCGTGCTCGAGCGGAAGATCGACGACTGGATCGCCAGCCGGCGCACCACCTAGAGCCTGTCCTGATCTAGTCGGCTTTCCGCCCCTGGGCAGCAAGCGCCTCGGCGATCAGCCGGCGGCTGTTGGCGATCCCGTACAAAGCGATGAAGCTGCCCATCCGCGGTCCCTGGCTGGTCCCGAGCAAGGTCTCGTAGAGCGCCTTGAACCAGTCGCGGAGGTTTTCGAAGGGATGGGCCTTGCCCACTTCGTAGACCTCAGTCTGGATCGCTTCGGCGTCGGCGCCGTCCGGCAGCGCCGCCAGCCGTGAATCGAGATCGCGCAGCGCCTCCGCCTCGATCTCGCTCGGCGGCCGGTGGCGGAGCGAATCGGCGATGAAGTCGCGGAAATAAGCGAGCGCGAAATCGAGCAGCTTGTCGAGCTCGGGATGGCTCGTCGGCGAGGCTGACGGGCAATAGCGCTTCACGAAGCCCCACAGCAGATCCTTGTCGTCGGTCGAGGCGACGGCGACGAGATTGAGGAGCAAGGCGAAGCTGATCGGCATCCGCGCCTGCGGCACTTCGCCGCGATGGACGTGGTGAACCGGGTTGCCGAGCTTCTTGTCGATCTCCTGACCGGGATAGGCGGCGAGGAACTGGTAATATTCGTCGACCGCCTTGGGGATGACCGAGAAGCTCAACTGCTTCGCCTTGCGCGGGTCGCGGTAGATGTAGAAGGCCAGGCTCTCCTCGGGCGCATAAGCCAGCCACTCGTCGATCGTGACTCCATTGCCCTTGGTCTTCGAGATCTTCTCGCCATTCTCGTCGAGGAACATCTCGTAATTGAAGCCGTCGGGCGGGCGGCCGCCGAGGATCCGGGCGATCTTGCTGCTCTGGGTGACGCTGTCGATCAGATCCTTGCCCGACATTTCATAATCGACCCCGAGCGCGACCCAGCGCATCGCCCAGTCGACCTTCCACTGGAGCTTGGCGCCGCCCGCCAGGATCGACTGTTCGATCCGTTCGCCTTCGTCCTCATACGCGATCAGGCCCGTTTCCGGATCGATCACCTCGACCGGCACCTGGAGCACCTTGCCGCTCGTCGGGCTGATCGGGAAGATCGGCGAATAGGTCTTGCGCCGCTCCTCGCCGAGCGTCGGGAGCATCACGTCCAGGATGTCGCCATAGCGGCGGAGGACCTGCTTCAGAGCTTCGTCGAAGCGGCCCGAGCGGTAGCAGTCGGAGCTGGCGAAGAATTCATATTCGAAGCCGAACCGGTCGAGGAACTGGCGAAGCAGGCCGTTATTGTGATCGGCAAAGCTCTTGTGGCCGCAGCCATAGGGATCGGGGACCGCCGACAGCGGCTGATCGAGATGGGCGTGCATCATGTCCTGGTGCGGAACGCCGGGCGGGACCTTGCGCATTCCGTCGACATCGTCGGAGAAGGCGATCAGCCGGCTCGGCCAATCGACCATCTCGCCGAGCGCGTGCTTCACCATCAGCGTCCGGGCGACCTCCTGGAAGGTGCCGAGATGGGGAAGCCCTGACGGGCCATAGCCAGTCTCGAACAGGATCGCCCGGTCGCCGGGGCCGTCCGGATAGCGTTTGATCAGCTTGCGCGCTTCCTCATAAGGCCATGCCTTCGAGACTTTTGCCGCTTCGCGAAGCTCGGTCGAGACCGTCACTGTTGCCCTTTCGTTCCGCCCGGTCCATGCACGGCGGATGGCGGCCTCTTTGCCTTATCCGGCGCTCCACGCAACCCATGGCGGCATCTGGATCGCCACCGCCGACGGGGGCGTGGAGGCGGTCGGCCGGGGCGAGGCGATCGCCCGAGCGGCGGAAACGCCGATGATCATGCTCAACGCGCCGCTGGTCGGGAACAGGCTCGGCTATCCCGATCTGTCGGGCCTCGATTTGCTCGAGCTGTTCGCCTTCGTCCATCCGGCCCGATTCGCCGTGCCGACCCCGAAGGGCCTTGCCCACGCTCTGGATCTCGAGGAGCCGGCCGACGAAGGCGAAGCCGTCCTGCTGCTTCGGCGCGCCGCCTCGGTCCTGCTCGACACGATCGGCGGCGACTGGCCGGAACGGGAAGGCGCCTGGGCGACCGCCCAGGCTCTGGGCCGCCTCCGATGGCCATGGAGCGCGGCGGTGACGGCCCGGCTCGGGCGGCCGGAGCGCGACGAACGCTGGCTGTTCAGCCGCCTCCCCGAATGGGAGGAAAACGGCGGCCGGCCGCAGCCTCGGCCGGCGAGCATCGCCGGCGGCGAGGCGGTGGACCGGCTCCAGGAACTCGTCGGCCGCGACGCCGAGCCTCGCCAGGGCCAGCGCGATTATGCGGCGGCCGCCGCGGCCATCTTCGCGCCGCGCCGGCAGCCGGATCATCCCAACCTTCTTCTTGCCGAGGCCGGAACCGGGATCGGCAAGACCCTGGCCTATCTCGCCCCCGCTTCGCTGTGGGCGGCGAAGGCCGACGGCGCGGTCTGGATCTCGACCTACACCAAGGCGCTTCAGCGGCAGCTCGATCGCGAAAGCGGGCGGCTCTATGCCGACGGCGAGCAGCGTCGGCGCAAGGTCGTGATCCGCAAGGGCCGCGAAAATTATCTGTGCCTTCTCAACCTCGAGGACGCGCTCCAGGGCGGCTTTGCCGGTCGGGCGGCCGTGCTCGCCCAGCTCGTCGCGCGCTGGGCCGCCTACAGCAAGGACGGCGACATGGTCGGCGGCGATCTGCCGGGATGGCTGACCAGCCTGTTCCGCCGTGCCGGAGCGGCGGCGCTGACCGACCGCCGCGGCGAATGCGTCTATGCCGGCTGCCCGCACTACCGCCGCTGCTTCATCGAGCGGTCGGCACGCGCCAGCCAGGATGCGGACCTGGTCATCGCCAACCATGCCCTGCTCATGGTCAACGCCGCGCGCGGCCGCGACGGCGGCCACCCGCCGACCCGGATCGTGTTCGACGAGGGCCATCATCTGTTCGACGCCGCCGATTCGAC
>CAMPIH010000073.1 GCA_946886275.1 uncultured Sphingosinicella sp. | reverse complement strand
GTCGTCCGCCCCGCGGACACGCGCATCGCCTCGCGCTAGTTCCGCTTATTTCCCGGCCGGCAGTGCTGGAGCCCAGGCTGGAGTCTCGACTTCGGGAACAGGCTAGGCCGTTGAACCTTCTTCCACTTTGGACGTTTGTTACGCCGCCGTCGCATCCTGCCGGCGGCTGAGCGGGGTTTATTGAAGAAGGCGCGGATATTTTTGGCTGCCCTGGCCGGAGTGATGGCGACGTCACTGGCTGCACAGCCGCAGGACCAGGCTCCCCCGCCGCTGCAGAATGCGGACGATCCGATCGTCCCCGATTCAGCGTTCGAGGAGGCATTGCCTCCGCTCGACCCTGCACTGAACGCGCCGCTGGAGCCGCTCGAGCCGATCGATCCCGCGGCGCCGCCCTTCCCGCCGGTGCCGGGCCCGGTCGAGGACGCCCCGCTGGGCGATCCGGCGCTCGCCGAGCCGCTTCCGCCCCTGTCCAGCTTCGACGTCCAGCCGGTCGAGGAAGCGGCGCTGACCGAAGAAGAGGAGGCCGCGCTTCGGATCCGCTACACCTATGTCGTCGAAGGGCTCGAGGAGGTCGGCCTGGAGGACAGGTTCCGCGATCTCTCGGCGCTCGAGGACGCGCGCGGCGAAGCGGTCAACGGCGCGATGATCGAGGCCCGTGCCGAGGAAGATGAAGAGCTGGCGGTCAGGCTGCTTCGCTCCGAAGGCTATTATGATGCGGTCGCCAGCTCATCGATCGAGCAATTGCCCGAGCCGGGCCAGCTCCGGATCACCCTCATTGCCGCCCCCGGGGAGCGCTATAATCTCGGCGCGATCGCGATTGCCGGGCCGGAAACCCGGCCGCCCGGCCTGGCGCGCGAAGCGCTGAAGCTCGAATCCGGCGAGCCGATCGTCGCCGCAATGGTCGAGGCCGCCGAGGCCAATGTCCTGCTCCGGCTGCCGCAGCAGGGCTATCCCTTCCCCGAGATCGGCCTTCGCGACATCGTCCTCGATCCCGACACCCATGTCGGCGATTACAGCCTGCCGCTCACGCCCGGGCCGCGTGGCGTGTTCGCGGGGTTCACGACGGAGGGCGACCTGGCCTTCGACGCGGAGCATGTCGAGGTCCTCTCCCGATTCGATCGCGGTGAACTCTATGATCGGCGCAAGGTCGACGATCTTCGCGAGGCGATGGTGGCGACGCGCCTGTTCGACAGCGTCTCGGCCGAGCCGGTTCTGACCGGCCAGCTCGCTCCGGACGGCTCGGAATATGTGAACATCCTGGTACGCCAGGATGCCGGCCCTGCCCGGTCGATCGACGCCAATGCCGGCTACAATACAGGCGAGGGGTTCCGGCTCGAGGGCGCCTGGGAGCATCGCAACCTGATCCGTCCTGAAGGCGCCCTTCGGATCGCCGCCGTGGCCGGTACCGCGGAACAGAATCTCAGCGTGCGCTTCCGACGCAACAATTGGGGCCAGCGCGACCGGGCGCTTCTTCTCCAGCTCGAGGCGGGCCAGCGGGACTATGAGGCGTTCCAGGGCTACACGACTCGGCTCCACGGCCTCGTCACCCGCGAATCGACGCCGATCTGGCAGAAGAGGTGGACCTATGCCTATGGCGCCGAGATCCTCGCCACCAACGAATCCCGAGACCGGCGGGCTCGACTGTCCCTCAGCGACGCCTATTTCATCGGCGGCCTGATCGGCCAGCTCGGCTATGATCGCTCCAACAGCCTGCTCGATCCGACCGAGGGGTTCAGGCTCCAGGCAAGGGTCAATCCGGAGGCGTCGCTCGGCAACGGCACCTTCTACTACGTCCGCAACCAGTTCGACGGCAGCGCCTATTATCCGGTGGGCGATCAGCTCGTCATCGCCGGCCGGGCGCGCTTCGGATCGATCTACGGAATCCCGCGCGACGAGCTCGCGCCGTCGCGGCGCTTCTATGCCGGCGGCGGCGGCTCGGTCCGCGGCTTCGGATTCCAGGAACTGGGACCGCGGGACATATTGCCCAATCCGGATTTCGACCCCGAAGACGAGGATTCCGAACCGACCATCTCGGTCCCGAGGGGCGGCCGAAGCCTCGCCGAATTCGCGATCGAGGGCCGCTATCGGTTCGGCAATTATGGCGTGGTCGGCTTCATCGACGCCGGCCAGGTCTATGAAAGCCAGTTCCCGACGTTCGATTCCCTCCGCTTCGGCGTGGGCGTCGGCGGCCGGCTCTACACCAATTTCGGGCCGATCCGGGTCGACGTCGCTACCCCGATCGGCCGCCGCCCGGGCGAATCCCTGATTTCCGTCTACGTTTCGATCGGTCAGGCCTTCTGATGGCGACCGAGCCGCCCGTGTCCGATCGGATCGAACCTCGGCTGGTCACTGTGCGCCGCTATCACCGAACCCGGACGGCAGCGAAATGGGCCGGCTTCGGCCTGATCGGGCTACTGCTCCTCATCGGGGCCTTCCTGGTCTGGCTGAACACCGATCCCGGGCGGCGATTCATCGTCCGTCAGATCAACAATTTCGAGGCCGCCTCCGGGCTCCAGGTCAATGTCGAACGGATCGAGGGATCGGTCTTCGGCCAGCTCACCCTCCACGGGCTGACTCTCAGCGATCCTGACGGAATCTTCTTCCGGGCGCCGGAAGCGGAGGTCGAATATCGGCCCTTCGCCTATTTCCGGAACCATATCGACATTCGCGAGCTCACGATCCCGATCGCCCGGCTTCACCGCCTGCCCAAGCTGCGGACCGTCGATCCCAATGCACCCTTACTCCCCGACATCGACATCGACGTCGGCCGGCTCCGGATCGAACGGCTGCTCGTCGATCCGGCCGTGTCGGGTCGCCGTCACCTGCTCGCGCTCGACAGCCGGATCAAGATCGCAGACGGACGAGCCGAAATCGGCCTCGACACACGAACGATCCGAGCACCGGGTTTCCCCGGCGGCGACCGGCTGGCGCTTCGGCTCGATGCCGTGCCGGAGGACAATCAGCTCGATATTGCTTTGGTCGCTGAAGGTCCGGCTGACGGCTTCATCGCCGGCCTAATCGGAGTCGACCGGGCCGTTGCCGCCCGAGTGACCGGCAGTGGCGACTGGAACCGCTGGCAGGGCCGCGCTCTTGCCGCCCTCGGCGGCGAGGGCCTCGCCAATCTCTCGATCGCCGCCCGCGAAGGCACCTTCACCGTCCGTGGACCGGTGCGCCCGGCACTCGTCGTCCAGGGACCGCTGGCTCGACTGCTCGAGCCCCAGGTCCAGGTGAACCTCGTCAGCACGTTCGAGAATCGCCGTGCCGACATGCGGCTGAGGCTCGGCAGCCGTGCCGTGGCGGTTGCTGCCGACGGGATCGTCGACCTCGGCCAGAGCCGCTTCGAAGGCCTGGAGGTCGCCGCACGGATCAGCCGGCCTGGCGCCCTCGCGCCCAATCTCGGCGGCCGAGATCTCCAGGTCGCCCTGATCCTCGATGGACCGTTCGCCACTCCCGCCGTCGCTTATGATCTTCGGGCGCGGTCGCTGACCTTCGGCAGGACGACGGTTCAGGGCCTTCGCGCGGTCGGCCGCGCTCGGGTCCGGGCGGACGACATCATCGTCCCGATCTCGGCCCGGGCCGACCGGATCCTCGGATTCGACGCCGTCGCCGGCGGGCCCCTCTCTAATGTCCGGCTCGACGGAGAGCTCGGGGTGACCGGCGCCCGGATCGTCGCCGACGATCTTCGGCTTCGCTCCGACCGGGTCGACGCCTTGCTGGCGCTCGCGCTCGATTTCAACAGCGGCCGCTATCTCGCGGCGCTCCAGGGGCGGGTGAACAATTATCTTGTCCAGAGCGTCGGCCTGTTCGACCTCAACCTCGACCTGGACATGACGAGCCGGCGCGGCGGCTTCGGGCTGAGCGGCCGGGTGGCGGCGCGAAGTCGCCGGATCGACAACAGCGCCATCCGCGATCTGCTCGGCGGCACCGCGACCGCGAGCGCCAACATCGACATGGACCCATCGGGCCTCGTCCGCGTCGGCGACATCCGCCTTTCGGCGCCCTTGCTTCGAGTGACTTCAGGATCGGGCGTCTACCGGCCGAACGGAACCATCGACTTCCGGCTGTCTGGGGTGAGCGAGAGCTATGGGCCGCTGAACGCCCGCATTACCGGCACCGCCTCGAGGCCGCAGCTCCAGCTCGTCGCCGCCAATCCCGGCTTTGGGATCGGCCTTCGCGACGTGGAGGCGAATGTCCGGGCGACGGCGGGCGGCTGGGCGATCGAGGCGACCGGCCAGTCGGCCTACGGGCCGTTCAGCGCCGATGTCGTGATCCAGAGCGGGCGCGGCCCGATGACCATCCTCGTCAACCGGCTCACCTTCGCCGGGATCGATTTTCAGGGCCGGCTGGTCCAGTCCCGGGCAGGGCCGTTCGTCGGCACCCTCACCCTCGTCGGCCAGGGGCTGGAGGGAAATGTGCGGCTGAGCGCCGAAGGCCGCTATCAGCGCCTGGACATCGCCGCCAACGCCAGTGGCGCGCGAACGCCGGGTGACGTTCCGATCATCCTCCAGCGGGGCTTCGTTCGGGCGAGAGTCATCCTCTATCCCGACGCTCCGGAGATCGTCGGCGATGCCCAGCTCGCCGGTCTCAGCAGCGGCGACCTGTTCGTCGAGCGGGCACGGGTCCGGATCGATTATCGCGGCGGCAATGGCAGCGCCCAGCTGTTCGCCGAAGGCCGCCGCGGCGTCCCGTTCCGCGTCGGCGCGAACCTTGCCTTGGCCCCCGAGCTGATCCGCGCGGCCGCCCAGGGGCACGTCAACAATATCGACTTCCGCTTCGCCCGCCCGGCAGAGATCCGACGCGTCGGCAGCGAATGGGTGCTGGATCCGGTCACGTTGCTGCTCGAACAGGGTCGGGTCCGGCTCGCCGGCCGCTATGGCGACGGGCTGATCATCCAGTCGCGGCTCGACGAGCTCGACCTGTCGATCCTCAATCCCTTCTCGCCCGGCCTCGGGCTCGGCGGCCGGGCGACCGGCAGCCTCGACTTCGCCCAGCCGTCCGATGGCTCCTTCCCGCGCGCCGAGGCGAGGCTCAACATATCGGATTTCACCCGGACCGGAATCGCGACCCGTTCCGTGCCGGTGGACCTCGCCGTCGCCGGCGCGCTTCGGCCGGAGGGCGGCCAGCTCGCCGCCGTCATTCGGCGCGGCGGTGCCATCATCGGCCGCATTCAGGCGCGGCTGCAGCCGCTCGGGCCCGCGGCCGGCTCATGGACGACCCGGCTTCTGGCGGCGCCGCTGGCGGGGGGGATACGCTATAACGGGCCGGCCGACGTGCTGACCTCCTTCGCCAATCTCCCCGGCCACCAGCTGTCGGGGCCGATCGGCGTCGCCGCGGATTTCAGCGGCCGGGTCCAGAACCCGCAATTCACCGGGGTCGTCCGGGCCAATAATCTCACCTACGTCAACGAGCAGTTCGGGACCCGGGTGACCAACATCGCTCTGGATGGGCGCTTCAGTGCCTCCCAGCTTGAGATCGTCCGGCTGACCGGACGGGCCGGCGAGGGGACGGTCACCGGCCGCGGCACCATCGGCCTCGCATCCGCCGCCGGGTTCCCGATGGACATCCAGCTTCAGTTCGACAACGCCCAGCTCGCGCGAAGCGACGATCTGGCGGGCACCGCGACCGGGACCCTGTCGATCACCAACAGCCGCGACCGGCCGGCCCTGATCGCGGGCGAGCTCGAACTGGGCGAGGCGCGCTACCAGATCGTTCGCCAGGCCGCGGCCGAGGTTCGCCAGCTGGCCGGAGTCCGCCGACGCGGCGAGCCGATTCCGCCGCCGGATGCCCAGACGATGGATTCGAGCGTCCCAAGCATCTGGAACCTCGACATCAGGGCAAGTGCCGACAACCGGGTCTTCGTCTCCGGAATGGGGCTCGAATCCGAATGGTCGGCCGATCTCAGGGTGCAGGGGACGACCGCCACTCCGACGATCGTCGGCGAGGTCGACCTGATCCGCGGTACCCTCAGCCTCGCCGGCCGCCGATTCGACGTCAGGCGCGGCCATGTCGTCTTCGGCGGATCCCGCCCGCCCAATCCGCGCATCGATCTTGAGGCGGTGGACGAGATCGAGGGCGTCGAGGTAGCGATCAACGTCTCCGGAAGCTCGAGCAATCCGCAGATCGCCTTCACCTCCTCGCCGAGCCTGCCCCAGGACGAGATCGTGTCGAGGATATTGTTCGGCAGCTCGGTGACCGAGATTTCGGCGCTCCAGGCGGTCCAGCTCGCCGCTTCACTCAACACGCTCCGCGGAAGCAGCGGCGGCCTCAATCCGCTCGGCCAGCTTCGTACCGCCACGGGGATCGACCGGATCCGGATCCTCGGAGCGGACGAAACCACCGGTCGAGGCACCGCCATCTCGGCCGGAATGTATCTGAGCGACGACATCTATATCGAGATCATCACCGACGCCCGCGGCTTCACCGCGACCCAGATCGAAATCGCGCTGACCCCCACCTTGAGCCTTCTCTCCCAATTCGGCTCGAGCAATTCCACCAACGTCAACCTTCGCTACTCGAAGGATTATTGATCGGAGAGGTTTGGGTTCCGAAGGAGAAGGTCGTCGGTGACCGTCATGGTGAAGACCGGCGCGTTTCCTGGCGGCGTCTCGGCGATGGCGTCGACAAACATCGCCCGCGCCTCCGGATCGTCATAGACCATCTTCGCATCGAACGCTTTTTGCCAGGTCGCCTCGTCGGGCCATTCGGCGTAGCCGACGAAGCGGCCGTCGCGGTCCTGGTGGAGCCGCGATCCACAGCTTCCGTAGATCCTCGTGATCGCGGCCGTGCCACGGCGCCAGGCTTCCCTGAACTGAGCTTCCTTGCCGGGGTGGACCCGCCACCAATAGACCGCGACGAACATGGAAGCTGCGCCGCCTCGATCAGGACTGGCCGGGCGGCGGCTCGATCCTGATCTGGTACAGGCTCGGCCAGTTCTTGCCGGTGACGAACAGGCGGTCGCCGGCCTCGTCATAGGCGATTCCATTGAGGACATTCTCCTCGCTGCGGCGATCGACGCTGGCGACGAGACGCGACAGGTCGATCCAGCCCTTCACCTCGCCGGTTTCCGGGTCGATCCGGGCGATATAATCGGTCAGCCAGACATTGGCGAAGATCTCGCCCTTCACCCATTCGAGCTCGTTCAGGTTGCGGAGCGGCTGGCCGTTGACGGTGACGGTGACCCGGCCGAGCTCCCGAAAGGTCGCCGGGTCGAGGAACCGGAGCACCGGCGTGCCGTCGCTCATGATGAGCCGCCGCCCGTCCTGGGTCAGGCCCCAGCCCTCGCCCGGGTAGCGGAACTCGCCGGTGCGCCGGAACGTGTCCCGGTCCCAGCGGAATCCGAGGCCGTCGCGCCAGGTGATCGAGACGAGCTCGCCGCCCCATGAAGCGAGGCCCTCCCCGAACAGCTCCGGCGGAAGCGCGGCCGAGCGAAGCACGGCGCCGTCCTCGAGCCGGACCTGGCGGATCGTCGACTGGCCGTGAAGACCGGTGCTCTCGTAGAGATGGCCGTCGCGGAAGATCAGCCCCTGGGTGAAGGCGGCCCGGTCATGCGGGAAGACGTTCTCCACGCTGTAGCCATAGGTGGGCGGCCCCGCCGCCGTCGCCTGCGGCGCCGGAGAAGCCGAGCAGGCCGCCAGGGCCGTGAACGTCACCATCATTCGCATCGTCGATCCTGTCGGCGTCATCGCTGCCACGCCTAGCATGAATCGGCGGATTGGCGGTATCCCCACCTCCTTGTCGACGGAGTGAGTCATGTCGCTGGGGTCCGAGGGAGGCGAGCTGGAGCGGATCGCAAGCTTCACGCACGATTCCGGCGGCACCGAAACGCTGTTCGCCTACCAGCCGGCACCGGCCGAGGTGATTCGATCGGGCGAAGCCATGGCCAATCGGCTGTACGGTTTCATCGATACGCGCTCGCCCAGGACGCCCTACATTTGCGTCTGGCGCGATCCTGAACCGTCGCGCTTCAGGGCTGGGCCCGATTCAGGCCCACCCGGGAAGATCTTGATGGCCTGCAATTTCGGCACCGAGCCGTGGAGTCCTCCGACAACTCTCGTCGAGCATGCCAGTCAGGCCAGTCAGCGTGACCAGGCGCAGGTGACGATGGGGTGGGAAGGGGTGGACGGTGACTATCGTCTCGTCAGGTTCGAAATAGCCATCGGCAACCTTGCTGCCGGACGAGATTTCCGGTCGGTGTGGTTCGACGACGAGATCCAGCAGATCGTCCTCGACCGCTGCCAGATCGAGTTTCCCAGCTCGCCGGTCGACGGTTTGCGTTTCCTCGTCTCGGCCAGGCTGCCCCGGCGCTACAATCGTCATGAGCCGCCGAAAGAGCCGACGGTCGGCTTCATCATGGCCGGAATCGCCCCGCCGATCCCCGACTGGGTGCTTTATTGACTATGAGGGGATGAGGCGCCTTCGGGGGGTGGTGCCCAGGGGCGGAATCGAACCACCGACACCGTGATTTTCAGTCACGTGCTCTACCAACTGAGCTACCTGGGCATCGCGCTGCCTGAGCGAAGCAGCGCCTATAGAGGCGCTTAGCGGCCGCTGTCCAGCCCGTCTTCCTCGATCCCGAAGGCATGCGGATCGACCGGCTCGCCGGGCACCTTGTAGGCGTCGCCGAGCCAGTTCAGAAGGTCGCGGTCGCGGCAGCCCTGGCTGCAGAACGGCGTGTGCTCGGGCGAGGCGGGCTTGCCGCACAAGGTGCAGGCCTGGCGCCGGTTAGAGGTTTTGGCGGTGGACATGGCCAGCCGATATGGCGAGGCCGGGCTTGGCCTGCAAGGCGACTTCGGCGCCGAGCCGCTGGCGAAGCTTTTCGAGCCAGGCCGGCTCCTGCTCGAGCCGCTCGACGACCATCGGCGCCGCCTCGATCATCGCCGGGCCATGACCGGGGCTCCGCTCCGCGCGCCGGAGTAAGGCCCGCGCCGCCGCCCCGGCCGGATCCTCGCGAAGCGTTTCGGGGATCGAAGGGCGGTCGCGCCGGCGGACGATCTGGAGGAAGCCGAAGCCGTTGACCGCCGTCCGCTCGAACGGCTGCGGCAGACACTCGTCGACCGCCGCCGCAGCGGCCTGGCGCGCCGCGCGGTCCGGCAGGGTCGGAAGGTCGATCCCGATCGATCCGCCGAGGCCGAACCGGCGGATCGCCCGCGCCGCCGCGGCCGCCCCCGCTACCGCAAGAGCCGGCGCGGCCAGGTCGCCGTCGACGTCGAACAGGGTCATTGCCGGGGTCAGGCTCATCCTCAGGGCGCCGCCGCTGAAGCCGATCTCGCCGGTCCGCGCTTCCTCGAGAAGCTCCGACCAGCCCGCTTCCTCAAGCCGATCCGGCCCGATCGGCGGCATTCGGACGAACGAACCGATCCGCTCGCTCAGGGTCGGTCCGCTTCTCGGCGGCTGATCGCTGGCGACGACCTTCGGCAACTTCGGGCGGCCTGCTTCGGGTATCGCTTCGCGGACGATTTCGGCGGTGAGAGCGGCACCCTCGGTGAGGCTCGCCGGCACCGGCTCGATCATCGCCTCCTCGCCGCTCTCGAGGCGGACGAGCCCGCGTTTGCCATTGCCGAGGATGCGGACCATCCGCGCCGGAACGATCGTCCCGAGCCGGGTCTCGCCGGGGAGCTCGATCGCCGCCTCCAGAATCTGTCCCCCTTCGACGAGGGCGGCGCGGTTCTCGCCGATCCCCTCCTCGTAGAGCCACTCAGCCAAGCGGATAGCCGGCGGCGCGAAGAAGCGCTCGAGTTTCGAAAAGCGGCAATCCCATCACCGCGGAATGGCTGCCCGAAATCGACCGGATCAATGCCTCCGCGCGACCCTGAATGGCGTAGCCGCCGGCCTTTCCCCGCCATTCGCCGCTGTCGAGATAGGCCTGGAGCTCGTCCTCGGAGAGCCGCTTGAAGGTGACGGTCGAGTTGCTCAGCCGGTGCCGAGCCTGTCCGTGCGAATCGATCAGGGTCACCGCGGAAAGGACCTGGTGGCGCCGGCCGGAAAGGAGCGACAAAGCAGCGCGCGCTTCGTCTTCGTTCTCGGTCTTGGGAAGGATCCGGCGGCCGGCCGCGACGACCGTGTCGGCGGCGAGGACCAGCGCGTCGGGCGCGGCGATCGCGGCCGCTTTCTCCGCCGCCACCCGCCGCGCATAATCCGTCGGCCGCTCGCTCTTGCGCGGTGTCTCGTCGACACAAGCGGGAATGACGTCGTCCGGCGTGACCCCGATCCGGGCGAGCAGTTCGAGGCGGCGCGGCGAAGCTGAGGCGAGGATCAGGCGCGGCGTCCGGCCCGGATATTCGCCGGACGGCGTCACTTGAAGCGGTAGGTAATCCGACCCTTGGTCAGATCATAAGGCGTCAACTCGACCAGCACTTCGTCGCCGGTGAGGACTCGGATCCGGTTCTTGCGCATCTTGCCGGCGGTATGGCCAAGGATTTCGTGCCCGTTCTCCAGCTTCACCCGGAACATGGCATTGGGAAGCAGCTCGACCACCTGCCCCCGCATCTCGAGAAGTTCTTCCTTCGCCATTCGAATCCTAGCTCTCAAAAGGCCGGCAGCCCTTAGCGAGTACCCTCAAAAAATGAAACCCCGCCACGAAGGAGCGGGCGGGGTTTCACGCGATTCCTGTTCGACGATCAGCCGGCGGTGCCGCCCGCCGCGAGAGCGGCGAGGAGGAGCAAGGCGACGATGTTGGTGATCTTGATCATCGGGTTCACCGCCGGGCCGGCCGTGTCCTTGTA
>CAMPIH010000072.1 GCA_946886275.1 uncultured Sphingosinicella sp. | reverse complement strand
CCGCCCGTCTTCATGGCCTCCTTCGCCCGTCAGCTCGAAGCGGCGTCCGGCCGCCTCGCTCGAGTCGCCGAAGAGGGGCAGGCGCTTCGCTCCGACGTCATCCATGTCGCGCCCGGCGATGCCCATCTCTGCCTCCACCGCCATGGCGCCGAAGTCTCGGTTCGGCTCGACCGCAAGGCCGCGCCGTCCGGCTGCCTGCCCTCGGTCGACCCGATGCTGGCCTCCGTCGCCGACGCTTATGGAGACGGCGCCGTCGGCGTGATCCTGAGCGGCATGGGCCGGGACGGCCTCCTCGGCGGCCGCCGCCTGATCGACAAGGGCGGCGCCATCCTCGCCCAGGACCGGGCAACATCGGCGGTCTGGGGCATGCCCCGAGCCGTGGCCGAAGCCGGCCTTGCCTCGGCGGTGCTCCCGCCGCCCGATCTCGCGCGCCGGGTCGCGCTTCGCGCGGGGTTTCAGTCATGGAAATAAGCACCGCTTCGCAGCGCATTCTCGCCAGCCTTCTCGAGGCCCGAACCGGTCAGCAGCTGAGCCTGAGCCGGCGCTGGCGGATCGACACCGCTCTGGCCTCGATCATCCGCGAACATGGGTTCGCGACGATGGACCAGCTCGTCTCGCGGATCGTCTCCGGAAAGGAGCCGGCGCTGACCGACCAGGTGATCGAGGCGCTGCTCAACAACGAGACCTATTTCTTCCGCGACAAGCTGCCCTTCGACCTTCTTCTCGGCGGGCCGGTGAAGCGCCTCGAACAGGCCCGGGCGAGGGATCGCCGGGTGTCGATCTGGTGCGCGGGATGCTCGACCGGCCAGGAAGTCTATTCGCTGGCGATGAGCTTCGCCGAGGAGAAGGCGCGCTGGCAGGGATGGAAGATCGACATCATCGGCACCGATCTGTCGCGCTCCGCCGTCGAGCGCGCCCGCGCCGGCAGCTATTCGCAATTCGAGGTTCAGCGCGGCCTTCCGGTGGTCCAGATGATCCGCTGGTTCGACGAAGGCAATGGCGTCTGGGAAGTCCAGCGGGCGCTGAAGGACATGGTCCGCTTCGAGGTCCGAAACATGATCGAGCCGCCGCCTCATCCGGGCCGGTTCGACATCATCCTCTGCCGCAACCTCCTCCTTTATTTCACCCCCGATATGCGGCGTCTGGCCTTCACCCGGCTTGCCGAGGCGATCGCCGACGACGGCACCTTGATGCTCGGCGCCGGAGAGACGGTTCTCGGCCAGACCGAAAGGTTCGTTTCCGATCCGGACCATCGCGGCCTTTACATCCGCTCGAGCGGAGAACGGCAGACAGGCCTGGCCCGCACCCGGGTGGCCTGAACGCGGTTTGACGGGCGGACTTGACGGGGCGGGGCATTTCACGCGCTAAAGGCGTGTGGATGCCATCGACTGCCCTTCCCCCAATTTCAACGAGCGCGACCAGCCGGTCTCGATCGCGGTCCTCCATTATACCGGCATGGAATCGGGCGAGGCGGCGCTGGAACGCCTCCGCGACCCGGAGGCGGGCGTCTCCTGCCACTATCTCATCATGGAAGACGGCCAGGTCGTCCGGATGGTGCCGGAGGAAAAGCGCGCCTGGCATGCCGGCCGATCCTGGTGGCGTGGAATTCGCAACGTGAACGGCGCCAGCATCGGCATCGAGATCGTCAATCCGGGCCACGAATATGGCTATCGGCCGTTCCCTCGCGAGCAGATGGAGTCGCTCGTCCCACTGCTTGCCGGAATCGTCCGGCGCCACCAGATCCCGCGCGCCAACGTCGTCGGCCATTCCGACGTCGCGCCGGCACGCAAGCAGGATCCTGGCGAGCTGTTCGACTGGGCGCTTCTTGCCAGGCACAAGCTGGCCGTGTCCCGGCCGACGAAGGGGCTGATGGATCCGCACTGGACGGACGGCGGCTTCCTGCTCGCGCTGGAGCGCTATGGCTATGACGTCGCCGATGCCAAGGCGGCGGTCAGGGCCTTTCAGCGCCGCTTCCGACCCGAGCTGGTGGACGGCGAGATCGAAGGCGAATGCCGGGCGATCCTGCTCAGTCTTCTCTTGGACCGGGAGGCCGGACACCTTACATAGGATCGGCCAGAGGGTCGGGCGGCCGCCGGTCTTCGCTTCGGCGAAGGCGGGAGGAAAGTCCGGGCTCCATGGAACGACGGTGCCGGGTAATGCCCGGCGGGGGCGACCCCAGGGAAAGTGCCACAGAAAGCAATCCGCCGCGCCCCGTCCTCGACGGGCCCGCGGTAAGGTCGAAAGGGTGCGGTAAGAGCGCACCGCGCCGACGGTAACGCCGGCGGCACGGCAAACCCCACCGGGAGCAAGACCGAATAGGGGCGGCACATGGGCTTCGTTCCAGCTCGTCGCCCGGGTTGGTTGCTTGAGGGGCGGAGCGATCCGTCTCCTAGAGGAATGGTCGCCCATCGCCACGGCTTCGGCCGAGGCGTGGACAGAACCCGGCTTACAGACCCTCTGGCCTATTTTTCCGCGACCTTCCTTCACCAGGGGCGATGGCGGGATGGGCGCAGGGCTGGCCCTGGCGCCTGCCTTTTTCTATGCGGGGACCGATGGCAAAGCAGACTCGTTCGAACGACTGGGGTTTTCCGCGCTGGCGCGCTTACGGATCGGCACGAGACGCGGAGCCGGTCCGGACCTGCGATCGTCACGGCTGCGAATCGCCGGGCGACCGGCCGGCGCCGAAATCCCCCAACAGCCGCGACCGCTGGTATTTCTGCGAGGCCCACGCCGCGGAATATAATCGCAACTGGAATTATTTCGAAGGCCTGTCGGCCGAGGATGCGGCAGCGCGCGAGGCCAACGAGCAACGCGACGCCGGCGCCTTCAAGAGCGCCAATCATTATGGCTGGGGCGGTCCGGGTGACGGCAGCCGGAGCCGCGAGGAGATGCGCGCTCTGGATCTGCTGGAGGTCGAGGTCGACGCCGGCTTCGAGGACATCAAGACGGCCTATCGCCGGCTCGCCAAGGCCAATCATCCCGACACCAACCCCGACGACAAGGCGGCGGCGGAGCGATTCCAGTCCGTCCAGGCGGCTTATGAGGTGCTGAGGAAGGCCGAGGAGCGGCGGAGCCAGGCATCGTCCTGAAACAGGCGAGCTTCGACGCGATCATCCTCGGCGCCGGTGGCGCCGGGCTGATGTGTGCCGCGATCGCTGGCCAGCGCGGACTCCGCGTGCTCCTGATCGACCATGCCGATCGGCCGGGGAAGAAGATCCTCATCTCGGGCGGCGGCCGCTGCAACTTCACCAATCTTCACACCGCGCCCGACCGCTATCTGTCGGCCAATCGGCATTTCATGAAATCGGCGCTTCGGCGCTACACGCCTCAGGACTTCCTCGCCCTGGTCGAGGCCTACAAGATCGCCTGGCACGAAAAGACGCTCGGCCAGCTCTTCTGCGACGGCTCCGCCCGCGAGATCGTCGGAATGCTGACCGCCGAATGCGCCAAGGGCTCGGTCCGGGTCGCTTATGGCCGGCCGGTCAGGGACGTCGGCCATGGCGACGGCCAGTTCCGGGTGACCTATGGCGATGAGGAGGCGGCCGCGCCGAAGCTGGTGATCGCGACCGGCGGGCCCTCCATCCCCAAGATGGGCGCGACCGGCTTCGCCTACGACCTCGCCCGCAAATTCGGTCTCGGCCTGGTCGAGCCCAGGCCTGCTCTCGTTCCGCTGACTCTCGGCGAGGAGGAGGCGCTGTTCCGCTCGCTGTCGGGAGTGGCCGCAGAGGTCGTCGCAAGCGCCGGCAAGGCGCGTTTCCGCGAAGCGGCCCTGTTCACCCACAAGGGGCTTTCGGGCCCGGCGATCCTGCAAATCTCATCTTACTGGCGTCCCGGCGACTCGATCGGCGTCGATTTCCTGCCGGACCGAACGGCCGGCTGGACTCTGGAAGCAAAGCGGACCCGGCCGCGAACCCATTTCCACACCTTGCTCGGCGAGATTCTTCCGGACCGCCTTGCCGAGGCGCTGGCGAAGCGGATCGGCCTTTGGGGCGAGCTCGCCAACCTGCCCGATCGAAAGCTCGAGGAAGCGGAAAGGCGGCTCGCCGGCTGGCGCTTCACCCCGAACGGCAGCGAAGGCTTCGCCAAGGCCGAGGTCACCGCCGGTGGAATCGCGACCGATCGCCTTTCGTCGCAGACGATGGAAGCCCGCGACGTGCCCGGCCTGTTCGTCATCGGCGAGGCGGTTGACGTCACCGGCTGGCTCGGCGGCTATAATTTCCAATGGGCCTGGGCGAGCGGCTGGGCGGCCGGACAGGCACTTTGACCTTGTGCTTGGGCGCGCAGCGCCCATTTGCGACTGATGCCTTTCAAACAATTGCACCCCGCGCTCTCCGAAGCGCTCGCCAGTCGCGGCTACGAGTCGCCAACACCGGTCCAGTCGGCCGTCCTCGAAGACGAGGCGGCAGGGCGGGACCTCGTCGTGTCGGCGCAGACCGGATCCGGCAAGACGGTCGCCTTCGGCCTCGCCATGGCTCCGGAGCTGCTCGGCGGGGAAGCCAGCCTCAAGGCGGTTCGTGAACCGCTCGCTCTCGTCATCGCGCCGACCCGAGAGCTCGCCCTTCAGGTCAGCCGCGAGCTGATCTGGCTCTACGCCAAGGCGGGAGGGCGGATCGCGACCTGCGTCGGCGGAATGGACGCGGCCAAGGAGCGGCGGGCATTGTCTTATGGCGCCCATATCGTCGTCGGTACGCCCGGCCGGCTCCGCGACCATCTCGAGCGCGGTGCGCTCGACCTGTCCGCGCTTCGCGTCGCTGTCCTCGACGAAGCGGACGAGATGCTCGACATGGGGTTCCGCGAGGATCTCGAGGAGATACTCGACGCCACGCCCAAGTCGCGCCGGACCTTGCTCTTCTCGGCGACGATGCCGAAGCCGATCGTCGCTTTGGCGAAGCGCTACCAGAAGGACGCGCTCCGGATCTCGACGGTGGGCGAGGATCGCGGCCATGGCGACATCCTCTACCGGGCGGTGACCGTCGCCCCGGCCGACATCGAGCATGCGGTGGTCAATCTGCTCCGCTTTCACGAGGCGGAATCGGCGATGCTGTTCTGCGCCACGCGCGACAATGTCCGCCGGCTCCATGCCAGCCTGATCGAGCGCGGCTTCGACGCCGTCGCCTTATCCGGCGAGCATAGCCAGAATGAGCGCAACCAGGCGCTTCAGGCGCTTCGCGATCGCCGCGCCCGGGTCTGCGTCGCGACGGACGTCGCTGCCCGGGGGATCGACCTGCCGACCCTCTCGCTCGTCATCCATGTCGAATTGCCGCGCGATGCCGAGACCCTCCAGCACCGGTCGGGCCGGACCGGGCGCGCTGGAAAGAAGGGCACGGCTGTCCTGATCGTCCCCTATCCACGCCGCAAGCGGGTCGAGGCGATGCTCCGCGGTGCCCGAATCCAGGCCGAGTGGATCCCGGCCCCGACGCCCGAGGACATCAAGCGGAGCGACCGCGAGCGACTGATCGAGACCCTTCTTCAGCCGATCGAGCTGGACGACGAGGATCGCGAGCTCGCCGGCCTCCTGCTCGCCCGCCGATCGCCCGAGGAGCTCGCTGCGGCCCTCGTCCGCTTGCATCGTGCGCGGATGCCCGCGCCCGAGGAGATGGTCGACCAGGGCGGCGGGGCTACGCCGCGCCAGGAAGGGCCGCGTGCCGGATTCGAGGACACCGTCTGGTTCCGAATGGACGTCGGCCGCCGCCACAATGCCGATCCGCGCTGGCTCCTGCCTTTGCTTTGTCGGCGTGGCCACATCACCCGCAACGAGATCGGCGCGATCCGGATCGCCGCCGACCAGACCCTGTTCGAGATTCCGCGCGCCGTCGCCGGGCGATTCGTCGCCGCCCTGAAGCGCACCGCCGCCGATGACCCGGACGGGGAGGGGAGCGTCCGCTTCGAGCCGGTCCAGGGTTCGCCTCGCGAGGAAGCGCGAAGCAATCGCCGGGCCGGTCCTCCGGCCAGGAAATACGAGCCCAAGCCCTATCGTCCGAAGGCGGCGAGGCGGCGCGGTTGAGCGACGGAGCGGATCCGGCGGGGCCACTCATCCTCGTCGATGCCGACGCCTGCCCGGTGAAGGAGGAGATCTACAAGGTCGCCTTTCGCCACGAAGTGCCGGTCACGATCGTCAGCAACAATTTCCTCCGGGTGCCCCAGCATCCGCTGGTCAAGAGGGTGATCGTCGGGTCCGGCTTCGACGCCGCCGACGACTGGATCGCCGAGGCGGCCGGGCCGACGACTTTGGTGGTGACCGCCGACATCCTGCTCGCCGACCGCTGCCTCAAGGCGGGCTCGGTCGTCCTCGGGCCCACCGGCAAGCCGTTCACCGCCAATTCGATCGGCGCCGCGGTCGCGACGAGGGCGATCATGGCCGACCTTCGCGCCGGCGGCGACGTGATCGGCGGGCCGCCGCCCTTCGCGAAGCAGGACCGATCGCGCTTTCTCTCCGCCCTCGACGAGGCCCTGGTCAGGTCGAAGAGGAAATAGCCGGCCCGAACCGGCTATTCACGTGAAGCCTGTGCAAGGAAGGCTCGAGCTTCGCGAATTTCGACCCGCGCCGGATCACCGGCCGAAGTCAGGGCCACCACTTGTTCGTGATAAAGTCGCGCCTTGCCGAGATCGCCGGCAAGGCGGGCTGAGCGAGCCGCGCCATGGAGGCCGGCGAGCCGGCGCGGTGCCCGCCTCAGCGACGCCTCAAATTCCGTCAGCGCCTCGGCGGGGCGCTCGAGCAGGAGCAGAAGCTCGCCGAGCTGCTCTCGTGCCGGGAGGATCGCGCCGGGAGTCACCGGGTGCTTCTCGGTGCGTTCGTCCAGCTCGGCCGCAGCGCGAAGGATCCGGACCGCCTCGTCGCTTCTGCCCTCGGCTTGAGCGAGCCAGGCCTCGGCGATCTGTCGCTCGATCGCGACCTGGGTTCGCCAGTCATAGGCGCCGGCGGGGATGACGAGCGACTGCTCGATCTGGCCGAGCCTCGCAATCTCCGTCTGTGCGGCGCCGATTCGGCCGAGCCTGGCCGATCCGATCGCGCGAGCGAAATGAATTTGGGCTTCCGCCCAGCCGAAAGTGTCGAGCGGGGCGAGCCGAAGCACATTGTCGGCGAGCGTCAGCGAGGCCGCCTCTTCCCACCGCCTTCGCTCCAGCGCCAGCCGAGCCGGAATGGCGGTGGCGGCATAGGCCACCGCGAAACTGGGCGGATCGGCGCGGCGGATCCCGTTGAGATCGGCAAGGACGCGGGCGGCTTCGCCGTCCTGCCCCGTCTGAAGATAGCCATAGGCAAGATAGTCCATCGCGTGCAGCCGCTCGCTCGATGAATCGGGCAAGCCCTGTGCCCGGGCCAGATCGATGGCGGCGGCGTGGGATGCCAGGTTGGACCGGATCGCTTCGTCCCAAAGCCCAAGCCTCACGAAGATATGGGAGGGCATGTGCTGGGCGTGCGGCGATGCCGGCGCCAGGTTCGCATAGCTTCGCGCCGCCTGCAGAGCGAGCTCGGCAAGCGGCGGATAATCGAAGCTGTGGATCAGATAATGAGCGACCCCCGGATGGCCGGGTGCCTCCGCCAGGACGGCATTGAGGATGGCTCCGGCCCTGTTCTCCCGTTCGAAGGCGGGATCATCGTCGGTCGTGCCGGCGGCGATCAGCGAAAGGGCGTAGAAGACGGCCGCTTCATGGTCCTGCGGATAAAGCCGATGCAGTCGCTCCATGGCGTCCGAATAAGCGAGCATCCGGGTCCGGTGGTCGAGGCTGTCCGACTGCGCATAGAAGGTCTCCAGCGCCTCTATATAGGCCCGCTCCCGCTCGCTTCCGCTTGCTGTCTGCCGCGCTGTCGCCAGGGCCTGTCTCCCGGTCGCGAGCTCGGCGGCGCTCGGTGGCGCCCAGAGGGGGTGGTAAAGGCTCATCGCGACGCCCCAATGGGCTATCGCGCAGCGTGGATCCGCTTCGGCGGCTTCCGCGAAGGTCCGGCCGGCCTGCTCATATTCGAACGAGTGGAGCCAGCCGAGCGCCCGGTGGAAGCGGGTTTGGGCCTCTTCATTGCAGCTCGTCTCGAAATGGACGCTGCCGAGCTGCGGCTCGTGGCCGTGGTGCGGGCCCTGGACGAGGGCGGCTGACGCAAGGAGCGAAGCGGCGAGAAGTGGACCCATGGCGGCACCTCAACACTTGTCGATCGGGATGGTCGAACCGACGCGACCGCGAAACCTCGAGGTCGAGTGTCCATTTAGCGTGTCCGCTCGCGTTGGGCCAGCGCCCGGGACCGACCCAGGCCGGACGAAAAGCGGCCGAGGGAACCGAATGCCCGCGTCAGCATTGGCCAGTCATTGCCTGAGTGTGCTCGGCGACGAATCGCGGCCATTCGCCGCGATCGATGAAGGTCGTGGCCGCGAAGCCGAGTGTGCGGCTCGCCAATGAGAGGGAAGAAGCCTTGGCTCCTGGGACGATCGCAAACCCTCGGCGCGTCATTCATCCCGTCCACGCCGTCCTTCTCGCGTCGACTCTGCCCCTGTTCCTGGGCGCGCTGCTGAGCGACTGGGCTTATTCCTCGACCTATCAGATCCAGTGGACCAACTTCGCGTCCTGGCTGGTGGCGGGCGGCCTCGTCTTCACCGGCCTCGCCTTGCTCTGGGCCATCATCGATTCGTTCCGCGTCGGCCCGAACTGGCTATATCTCGGCCTGCTTGTGGCGCTCTTCATCGCCGGCTTCATCAATGCGCTCGTCCACGCCAAGGATGCGTGGGCCGCGATGCCGGCTGGGCTGATCCTCTCGGTGATCGTCCTTCTGCTTGCGATCGGCGCGATCTGGGCCGGTTTTTCGAGCCTCGCTTCGGCAAGGAGGCTGTGACCGTGCGCCGGACCCTGGCATGGCTTGCCCTCGCAGCGGCGACCGCCGCCTGCGGCAGCGATCCGCAGCTGGATCAATATGGAAGCAATCCCGAGCTGCCCGAACAGCAGCGCGGCCTGCTTCCCAGCATGACGATCGCCGATCCCGCCGGATGGGGCGATCTCCGGCCCACGGTTCCGGCCGGATACACGATCACGGCGATCGCCACGGACCTCAAGATACCGCGTCAGACCCTGGTCCTCCCCAACGGCGACATCCTCGTCGCCGAAGGCAAGGGCGGTGGCGCGCCGGTGCTGACTCCCAAGGATCTCATCGCCGGATATTTCAAGAAGAAGGGCACCAGTTCGGTGAAAGGTGGGGACCGGCTCACCTTGTTGCGGGATTCCGACGGCGACGGCGTCTTCGAAGGGCGCACGATCTTTGCCGAGAATCTCAACGCGCCCTACGGTCTCGCGCTTGTCGGCAACCGGCTTTACGTCGCCAACCAGGACTCGCTCGTGCGGTTCGACTATCGACCGGGACAGATCCGCGCCAGCGGCCCGCCGGTGCGGGTCGCGGCCTTGCCTGCGGCCATCAACCACCACTGGACCAAGGCGCTCGCCGCGAGCCCCGACGGACGCTTCCTCTATGTCGGCATCGGCTCCAACAGCAATGTCGGTGAGCGCGGCATGGCGGTGGAGGAAAATCGCGCGATGGTGTGGCAGGTCGATGCCGAGAGCGGCGCCGCCCGGCCCTTCGCGACCGGATTGCGCAATCCCACCGCGCTCGCCGTCCAGCCCGGAAGCGGCCAGCTCTGGGTGGTCGTCAACGAACGCGACGAGCTCGGTCCCAATCTCGTCCCGGATTATCTGACCTCGGTTCGCGAGGGCGCCTTCTATGGCTGGCCTTATGCCTATTGGGGACCGAACGTGGATCCGCGGGTTCGCCCTCAGGATCCCGCCAAGGTCCGGGCGACGATCAGGCCGGATTATTCCCTTGGCTCACACACCGCTCCGCTGGGGCTCGCTTTCTCGACTCCGGCGATGGGCGCTCGCTTCGCCGAAGGCGTGTTCGTCGGCATGCATGGCAGCTGGAACCGCGAGGAGCCGGTCGGCTACAAGGTGGTGTTCGTGCCGTTCCGCGGCGGCAGGCCGATGGGTGGCCCGGTCGACTTCGTGATCGGCTTCCGCGGCGAGGACGGCAGGACCCGCGGTCGCCCCGTCGGAGTCACGGTCGATCCGCGCGGCGCCCTGATCGTCGCCGATGATCTGTCCAACACGATCTGGCGGATCACTCCGTCTCGACCCGCAACCCCGGCCACCGGACCTGCGCCGGCCCAATAGCGCCGGAAGCCACCGCTCAATCGGTGAACATGAAAGTGCCCGAGACGTGGGCGATCGGATCGGCCTGATCGCCGTCATGGGCGAGACCCCGGACGAAGCCGATGCTCTTCGTCGTCCCATAACATTCGCCGCGGCCGAC
Organism: uncultured Sphingosinicella sp.; assembly: GCA_946886275.1. The sequence continues at coordinate 551 of CAMPIH010000072.1, read as the reverse complement.
GATGGTCTGGCCCGGACGGGCGGGACGAAGATAGTCCACCCGCAGGTCGAGCGTCGCCTGCGGACGGAATCGGCTCAGCCTGAGCCAGATGGCCATGCTTGTCGCCATGTCCATCAGGCTGATGATCGGTCCGGAAGCGAGAATCCCGCTCTCCGCCACGCCCACCAGATCTTCCGAATAAGGGAGGCTCAGCTCGATCCAGTCGTCGCCATGGTCGTGATAGTCGATGCCGAGGGCGCCGCCATGACCGATGTGGCGAAGAAGCTTCATGAACCGCTCGGGATCGAACGGCTGAGTCGCTCGAGGATCGACGGCGCCGCTCATCCGGCGAGCCGCTGAGCGGTCTGCCGGACGAGAGCGATCATGTTGGGGATCCCCTGGGTGCGGTTGGAGCTCAGCTGGTTCCTGAGGTCGAACGGCGCCAGCGCCTCGTCGAAGTCGGTGGCGAGAATTTCTTCCGGCCGGCGATCCTGGACGGCGAGCAGAATGAGCGCGACGATGCCCTTGGTGATCGCGGCATTGCTGTCGGCGAGGAAATGGAGGCGGCCGTC
>CAMPIH010000071.1 GCA_946886275.1 uncultured Sphingosinicella sp. | reverse complement strand
CGCCATGGCCACCATCATCAGATTCTCGGTCAGCGAGACGAAGCCCAGCGGAACGTTGCTCGAGCCGCCGACGCACGCGCATTTGAGCTCACGCCGGTCGATATAGACCGCCTTGAAGACCGAGACCGCGCCGATCGTACCGATGAAGAAGGCGACCGGCACCGACAGCCAGGTGAGGGCGCCGGCAATCATCAGAACGCCGGCCAGGCCTTCCGCGAACGGATAGACGTAGCTGTAGGGCACCCATTTCCTGGCCAGCAGGTCGTAATTGAGGAACATCGAGGAGAAAGTCTCGACGTTCTGGAGCTTGAGCAGCGCCAGAACCACCATCGAGAAGGCGATGAACCATTCGGCGGCGCGGATGGTGAACGGGCTTCCGGTCACGGCAAAGCTCGCCGCCATCGCCATCAAGGCGGTCATCGCGAAGAGAGCGATGACGGGCCGATAGCTCGTCGCCTTGGGATCCGCGACCTTCTTGCCGAGGAACCGGCGAAGGTCGTCATAGCCGCCGACCCTCTTGCCGCCGATGAAGACCTGGGGCGTCGTTTCCACTCCATGCTGGGCCTTGAACGCGTCGGTCAGCTCGCGAGTCTCGAGATGATGATCCTCCACCTCGTACCCCGAGCGCTTCAGCAGGTGGACCGCCTTGAGGCCGTAGGGACAGGTGTGGGACGGCATGACCATGCGGTGGATGACCGCCTTCTTCGCGGCCTTGGGATGGTGCGACATATCCGACATCTTCGTCTCCTTGTGATCGTGTCGCTTCTCATATAGGGTCCGTACCATGGTACGGAGTCAAGAGGGTCACAAGCTGACGATCGGTGGTCTCGCTTCCGCCGCCGGAGTCGGCGTGGAAACCATCAGATTCTATCAGCGCCGGGGCCTCATCGAGACTCCAACGCGCGAGAGCGGGATCAGGCGCTACGGCAATGACGACCTTCGCCGTCTTCGCTTCATCAGGCAGGCCAAGGCGGCGGGCTTCACGCTCGAGGAGATCAGGGAGCTGCTGGCGCTCGACGCCGGCGAGGATCGAGGCCGGGCGAGGGAGCTGGCGTCGGCCCGGATCGCCGAGCTGGACTCGAGGATCGCCCAGCTCGAGCAGGCCCGCGACTCGCTGCGGCGGCTTGCGGCCGAGTGCGGCGGCGGCGGGAAAGGCCCTTGCCCGATCCTCGCTTCGTTCGGGGTGTGAGCGCAGGTCGGCGGGCCTCCTCTAGCCAAGCCGTGGCCGCCTCCCTACATTGACTCCAGGGGTCGGCGCTGATAGGCGCCCGGCCTTTCCCGCAAGCCCGGATTGAGAGTGGAACTGCCTTATGGCGCGCGTTACCGTTGAAGATTGCGTCGACAAAGTCCCGAACCGTTTCGACCTCGTCCTGCTGTCCGCACAGCGGGCGCGCCAGGTGTCGGGTGGCGCCGAGCTGACGATCGACCGCGACCGCGACAAGAATCCGGTCGTCGCGCTCCGCGAGATCGCCGAAGAGACGGTCAAGCCCGCGGAGCTTCAGGAATCGCTCGTCTCCAGCCTTCAGCGGGTCCAGGTCGACGACGACGACGTCGCCGACGAGGTCGGCTCGCTCAGCGCTTCGGCCGAGGCGCTTCGCCTCACCGCCGCCGCGCCTCAGCGCAACAACAATGCCGGCGGCGACTACGAAGGCTGATCGAGGGCCCGTTTTGGGACCAACCGCCTGAAAAAGCCCTGAAAAGGCCCGCGCCCTGCAAGATCGTGCTGGCGCTGTGCCGCGGCCTTGCCTAGTTTCCCGCCAGCGGCGGCGATTCTGGGCAATTGGGGCATAATGACGATCCTGCTTTCCATGACCATGGCGGCCGCCGCGCTTGCTCAGCCGCCTGCGGCCGAGCCGCCGCCGGCGGCGTCGCTTCCGGCGCCCAGCGGCCGGCCGCTTGAGATCGATTTCGCCGCCGATCCGATCCTTCGGCTCCGCCGCCAGCAGGTCGATTTCGAGACCTTCCGCAACGCCATCGCCACCGCCGTCGAAAGCCATCCAGCGACGGCCGAGAGCGCTGCCGGCGAGGACGAGGCGCTCGCCGCGCTCGAGCAGGCCGAGGAGACCCGCCTGCCGACGGTGGATATCAACCTCCAGTCCTACCGGGTGCTGGCCCGGGATTTCTCCAACGATCCGACCAACATCATCGAGCGGTCGAGGCCGACCCAGCGGACCGACGCGCTGGTGACGGTCCAGCAGAGCATCTTCGATTTCGGCGCCGGAGCGCGCCGGGTCGCCGCCGCCGGCGCCCGGCTGCGGGCCGCGGCCGCCGAGCTCGAGGCTTCGGCCGACCGGATCGCCCTCAACGCGATCGCCTCCTGGTACGAAGTGTTCGGCTATCGCTCGCTGGTCGAGCTGACCGCCGCCTTCCGCGACAGCCAGCGCGAGCTTCGCTCCGCCGTCGAGGAGCGGATCGCGCAGGGCGTCTCCGCCGAAAGCGATCTCGCACGGGTCGATTCCTACATCGCCCAGACCGAAACCCGCCTGGCCCGCTTCCGCCGCCAGCTGGCGAGCGCCGAGGCCCGCTTCGCCGAGCTTGCCGGAGTTCCGGCGTCGGCCGGGCTCGAGCGCGCGCCGACGCCGCCGGTCACGATCGGGAGCCGCGACGAGGCGGCGGCCGCCGCCGCGGAGTCCGCGGCCGTCCGAAGCGCGGCGGCGGTCGGCGACGCCGCCCGGCAGGATGCCCGAGCCGCCCGCGCCGAGCGGCTTCCGCAGCTTACCGCCGGGGTCGATGCCGGCCGCTACGGAGTCTTCGAGAATGACCGCGACTATGACATTCGCGGGCGGGTCGCGCTTCGCTATCGGCTGTTCGGCGGCACCGACGCCCGAGCAGAGCAGTTCGAGGCGCGCGCCCGCGCCGCCGACGCCCGTTTCGACCGGGTTCGCGAGGAAGCCGAGCGGGACGCCGCCATCGCCTGGTCGGACGTCAAGGCGCTTGAAGAGCAGTTGAGCGCCCTGGAGGCGAGCTACGTCGCCAGCCGCCGATCGCGCGACGTCATCCTCGAGCGTTTCCGGGTCGCCCGAGGCACGTTGTTCGACGTCGTCGCCGCCGAGGACGCCTATTTCGAGGCCGCGACCAGCTATATCCAGGCGCTGAGCGAGTTGGACGCCGCCCGCTATGTCCTGCTATCCCGAACCGGGCGGCTTCTGGAAGTGCTGCGGATCGACACCGACCGGCTGAGGGGCGAAGGTGAATTCTGAGACTCTGATCAAGATGCCTCGGCCGAGGATCGCCGAGTGGCTTGTCGAGCCGATGCGGCGAAACCGCGCGACCTATTGGAAGGTTGCTCTGGCCGCCGTGTTCATCAACATCTTCGGGCTGATGACGGCCCTGTTCACGATGGTCGTCTACGACCGGGTGGTCCCGAACAACGCCACCGCCTCGCTGATCGCACTGACCATCGGCCTCGCCATCGTCATCATCTTCGATTTCATCCTCAAGCTGCTCCGCGCCTATTTCGTCGATCACGCCGGGGCCCAGATCGACCTCGAGATAGGCGAGAAGGTCTTCGAGCGCCTGATCACGATGCGGCTCGAGCTCAAGAAGGGCTCGACCGGAGCGCTTGCCGGAATGATGCGCGAGCTCGAGGCGCTTCGCGACTTCTTCGCCTCGGCCACTCTCACCGCGGTCGTCGATCTTCCCTTCATCCTCCTCACCTTGCTCATCGTCGGCCTGATCGGCGGGCCGGTGGTGATCGTACCGGCGCTGATGGTGCCGCTCGTCATCCTGATCGGCTGGCTCACCCATCCCGCGATGGACCGGCTGGCGGCACGCGCCATGGGCGAAGGCCTGCTCAAGCAGTCGGTGCTGGTCGAGACGATCGGCGGGCTGGAGACGGTCAAGACCTCAGGCGCCTCGCCCTTGCTTTCGAAGCGCTGGCTCAAGGCCGTCCAGCAGCATTCCGATTCGTCGCTTCGCCAGCGCCTCATCGCCGCGATCGGGGTCACTTTCGCGACCTCGGCCGGGACCATTTCCTATGCCGGAGTCGTCATCGTCGGAGTCAATCTCATCGCCGAGCAGGAGCTGACGATGGGCGGGCTCATCGCCTGCTCGATCCTTGCCGGCCGGGCGATCGCGCCGCTCGCTCAGATCTCCCAGCTTCTGTCCAGGATCACGACGACCCGGACCGCCTATCGGCAGATCAACGAGATGATGGAGATGCCGCCCGAAGGCCCCGAGGGCGATCCGCTTCGGCTGAACCGGCCTGAGGGCAGGATCGAGTTCCGCAATGTCGGATTCCGCTACCCCGGCGCCGCCGAACGCGCGCTCGACGGCCTGGGCTTCACCATCGCTCCCGGCGAGCATGTCGCCTTGCTCGGCCGGGTCGGCTCAGGCAAGTCGACCATCGCCCGGTTGGTCCTCGGCCTCTATCCGCCCGAGGAAGGCGTCATCCTCATCGACGGCACGGACATCCGCCAGCTCGATCCGGCCAACCTTCGCCAGCATATCGGCGCGGCGATGCAGGAAAGTGTCCTCCTGACCGGCTCGGTGCGCGAGAATATCGCCCTCGGCCGAGACGGGATCGACGACGAGGAGCTCGTCCGCGCCGCCAACATTTCCGGCACCCACCAGTTCATGGGGCAGATCGCCAATGGCTACGACCTTCGCCTGGCGGATCGCGGCGAAGGCCTTTCCGGCGGTCAGCGCCAGTCGATCGCGATCGCCAGGGCGCTTGCGGGCAGGCCGTCGATCGTCATCATGGACGAGCCGTCGAGCGCGATGGACGCCCAGACCGAAAGCGGGCTGATCCAGCGCCTCAAGGAGGAATTGAAGGACCGCACCCTTCTCCTCATCACCCATCGGCCGCCGCTTCTTCAGCTGGTCGACCGGATCATCCTGATGGACAAGGGCAAGGTCGTCGCCGACGGGCCGCGCGACAACGTGCTCAAGCAGATCATGCGCCCCAAGGCTGCCGCATAGATGTCCGAAACCCATCTCGAGGACCTGACCGACCGGATCAAGCCGAGGACCGCTTCGAACCTTCTCCTCTGGTTCGTCGTCGGCTTCGTCGTCCTCTTCGTCATCTGGGCGGCGTTCGCCGAGCTCGAACGCACCGTTCGCGGCATGGGCCGGGTGATCCCGAGCTCCCAGCTCCAGATCGTGTCGAACATGGAAGGCGGAGTCGTCCAGGACATCCTCATCCGTCCCGGCCAGCAGGTCGATGAAGGCGATCCGCTGATCCGGCTCGACCCGACCCAGATGGGCTCCGAGTTCGGGAGCGGCGAAGCGACGGTTTCGGCTCTGACCGTGAAGATCGCCCGGCTTCAGGCCGAAGTGCAGGGCCGAAGCCCCGCCTATCCGGCCGCTGCCGACGCGGCGACCGCCGACCAGATCAGGATCGAGCAGGCGCTCCACGCCTCGCGGATGGCCGATCTGTCGAGCCTCACCTCGGCGGCCGCGGCTCGCGCTGCCCAGGCCGAGCGTTCCGTCGCCGAAGCCCAGGCCGCCTACCAGGCGCGGGTCACCGCCCGGGATTCGCGGCTCTCGGAGGTCCGCATTCTCAGGCCGCTCGTCGAGCGCGGGATCGAACCCCGGCTGAGCCTGGCCCAGGCGGAAAGCGCCGCCGCGATCGCTGCCAGCGAGGCCCAGCAGGCGGCGGAAGCGATCGCGCGCGCCCGGGCCTCGGTCTCCGAAGCCCGCTCGGCGCTTGCCCAGATCCGCCAGGAATGGCGGGCCCAGGCGGCCAACGAGCTCGCCACCGCCCAGGCCGAACTTGCCGCCCGTCGCCGAGCCATGCCTGCGCTGGCCGAGCGGGTCGACCGGACCGTGATCCGGGCACCGCTGGCCGGCCGGATCAACCGGGTCCTCGTCACCACCCGCGGCGGCACCGCCCGTCCCGGTGAACCCCTGGTCGAGATCGTCCCCTCCGATGAAAGACTCCTCATCGAAGCCAGGGTGAGGCCGGACGACATCGCCTTCGTCAGCCTGGACCAGGAAGCGCGGGTGGCGATCACCGCTTATGATCGCTCGGTCTACGGCGCGCTGGACGGCCGGGTCGTCGCCATCTCCCCCGACGCCGTCACCGAGGAGCGGACCGGCGAGACCTTCTATCTCGTCCGGGTGCGGACCGACGAGAATGCGTTGGAGGACCAGGCCGGACGGCGTCTGCCGATCGGGCCGGGAATGGTCGCAGAGGTCAATATCCTCGGCGATACGAGGACCGTTCTCCAATATATCCTCAGCCCGATCACCAAGCTCAGCGAGAGCGCGTTCCGGGAGCGTTAGTCGGCCCGGTCGTCATTCCAGCGAAGGCCCGAATCCACCCGGACTCTCTCTCGGCCCGGAAAAGGGATCAGGCCCGCTTGCTCTCCGCCGAGGGCAGATCCGACTGGTCGAGCCATTCCAGCTCGCTCAGGCTCAGCGGACGGCCGTCCGCGGCCCGAACCGCCATCGCGGCCACGGGCCGCCGGCTCTGACGGTCGACCAGCACCGGATTGCTCGGCGATCCCGAAACCCAGCGCTCGCCCCACTGGCGAAGCGCGATCAGGGCGGGAAGAAGATCACGGCCCTTGTCGGTGAGGCGATAGGCGACCTTGCGGCGGTCGGCCGGATCGGGCTCGCGCTTCAATATCCCGTTTTCGACGAGGCGGACGAGCCGGTTGGACAGGATGTTGCGGGCGATCCCCAGCGTCGACTGGAATTCCTCGAAATGGGCGAGGCCGTTGAAGGCGCCGCGCAGGATCAGGAACGACCAACGCTCGCCGACCGCTTCCAGAGCGGCCGGAAGAGCGCATTCCTCGAGGACGACTTTGCGATGCTCAGGGCGGATCACGGCGGCTAAACTACGCTGTTTTCGGCAGAAGTCATGATCTGATTTTCTCCGTTGCGAAAAGCAACTGACATAAATATGGGTTTCTTTCCACTACTAATCTGAAAGCGACCCGATGCTCCGCAACGCCCTTCTCGCACTTGCCTTCGTCGCCTCCCCCGCAGCGGCGCAGGCCCCTTATTATTCGGCCGAGCCGGCGGCGGCGCCGGCGGAAGCGCGGCTCGTCGTGCGCGACAGCGTCTGGCGCTGCTCCGCCGGACAGTGCGTCGCCGGCCGCTCCCCCACCCGACACGCTTTGGTCTGCGCCGGCCTCGCCCGGACGGTCGGCGAGCTTCGCCGCTTTGCCGTCGAAGGGCGTGAATTCGACGCCGAGCAGCTCGCCAGCTGCAATCGCCGGGCGCGCTGAGAAACAGCGGCTTGCACGCCGAAATCCGATTCTGGGTTGCATGATCGCCGCGCCGCACCCCATTTGGGGGTGTGCTCCGGCAATATGAACTGGTCGAGAAGGTCAAGGGCTACGACCCTGACGCCGACGAGGCGCTCATCAACCGCGCCTATGTCTTTTCGATGAAGGCGCACGGATCGCAGACCCGCGCCTCCGGCGATCCCTATTTCAGCCACCCGATCGAAGTGGCCGGAATCCTCACCGATCTTCGTCTCGACGACGAGACGATCGTCACCGCCATCCTCCACGACACGATCGAGGATACGCTGGCGACCACCGAGGAGATCAGGAAGCATTTCGGCAAGAACGTCGCCCGGCTGGTCGACGGCGTCACCAAGCTTTCCAAGATCGAGGCGCAGAGCGAGAGCCAGCGGGCGGCCGAGAATCTGCGCAAGTTCCTGCTCGCCATGTCGGACGACATCCGGGTCCTTCTGGTGAAGCTGGCGGACCGGCTGCACAACATGCGCACCCTCCACCACATCAAGGATCCGGAGAAGAGGCGCCGAATCGCCCGCGAGACGATGGACATCTACGCTCCGCTCGCGGAGCGGATCGGCATGTACGAGTTCATGACCGAGATGCAGACCCTGGCGTTCCGAGAGCTCGAGCCCGACGCCTATGAATCGATCAACAAGAGGCTCGCCCAGCTCCACAAGGGCGGCGGAAGCGACCTCATCCAGCGCATCGGCCGGGGCATCAAGGCCCATCTCGAGGCCAACGGAGTCGAGGCCCAGGTCGAGGGGCGCGAGAAGCATCCTTTCTCGATCTGGCGCAAGATGGCCGAGCGCCACGTCAGCTTCGAGCAATTGTCGGACGTGATGGCGTTCCGGGCGATCGTCGGCACGGTCGAGGATTGCTATCGCACCCTCGGCCTCGTCCACCAGCGCTGGCCGGTGGTTCCGGGGCGGTTCAAGGACTTCATCTCGACCCCGAAGCGCAACGGCTACCGTTCGCTCCATACGACGATCATCCATGACGAGCAGATGCGGATCGAGATCCAGATCCGGACCGAGGAGATGCACGCCCAGGCCGAGCACGGCCTCGCCGCCCACTGGGCCTATAAGGAAGGCAAGCTCGCCGCCCGCACCAAGCACCCCTGGATCAGCGACCTCGTCGAGATCCTCGAACATGCCGCCACGGCCGAGGAGCTTCTCGAGCATACCAGGATGGCGATGTACCAGGACCGGATCTTCGCCTTCACGCCGAAGGGCGAGCTGATCCAGCTGCCCAAGGGCGCGACCCCGGTCGATTTCGCTTATGCCGTCCACACCGACCTTGGCGACCAGACCGTCGGCGCCAAGATCAATGGCCGGGTGATGCCGCTTCGGACCCCGCTCGACAATGGCGACCAGGTCGAGATCCTCGTCTCCAAGGCCCAGCACCCGCAGCCGGCCTGGCTCAGCTACGTCGTCACCGGCAAGGCGCGGGCGAAGATCCGGCGCTGGGTGAAATCGAAGGAGCGCGAGGAGACGATCGCCTTGGGCCGCAAGATCTTCAACGAGATCGTCGAGCGGCTTCCGGCGCCTTTGGGATGGGAAGCGATGGCCGAGGCGCTCCGGCGCCTGAACCTCCATGACGACGACGCTTTGATGGAGGCGATCGCCCTCAAGCGGATCGACGACGTCGCGGTGATGGAAGCCCTGATCCCGGGATCGACGACCAAATCCGGGGTGAAGCCGCCGCCGCAGCGCACCGCCATCTCGATCAAGGGGCTGACCCCCGGGGTCGCCTTCCAGCTCGCCGAATGCTGCCACCCGATCCCCGGCGATCGGATCGTCGGGCTGAGGCGCGAGGGCGAGGGCATCGAGGTCCACATGATCGGCTGCGAGACCCTTGCCAGCGGGATCGACGCCGACTGGGTCGACCTCGCCTGGGGCGACGAAACGGAGGGCGGAGCGGCCCGGCTGGCGATCGTCATCAAGAACCAGCCGGGATCGCTGGCGGTGATCGCCGGGATCCTGGGAAGCCACGGCGCCAATATCGTCAGCATGGACCAGACCGCCCGCGACGGCTCCTTCCATACCTTCCACCTCGATATCGAGGTCCACGACGTCCAGCATCTGATGCGGATCATCGCCGCGCTTCGCGCCACCGACGTCGTCTCGACGGCAGAGCGGCTGTAAAGAGCCTGTCCTGCTCCAGGGCCGAAGGCCGATTTTCCAGGATCAAGCGGGCGTGTTAGGGGCTCTTCATGACCGATCCCGCCGACATGACCTATGGCCAGTATCTGGCCCTCGAGCCGCTCCTTTCGGCCCAGCATCCGATCTCCGACCATCATGACGAGATGCTGTTCATCGTCATCCACCAGACCAAGGAATTGTGGCTCAAGCAGACCATCCTCGAGCTGAGGGAGGCGCGCGAGATGATCCGCTCCGACCGGCTCGTCGAGGTCCACAAGATATTGTCGAGGGTGTCGCGCATCCAGGCCGTCCTGACCCTGAGCTGGGACGTTCTGGCGACCCTGACCCCGACCGACTATGTCCAGTTCCGCGACGTGCTCGGAAGCTCGAGCGGCTTCCAGTCGGGCCAGTTCCGGCTGATCGAGTTCATGCTCGGGCTCAAGGGGCCGGGCCATCTTCGCTTCCACGCCGAAGGATCGGAACGGTACCGAGCGCTCGAGGAAGCGCTCAACCAGCCGAGCCTCTGGGACGAGGCCAATGCCGCCTTGGCGCGCGCCGGGTTCGACCTGCCCAAGGTCGCGCTCGATCGCGACTGGAGCCAGCCTTACCAGCCGAACGAGGCGGTCGAGGCGGCCTGGACCCAGGTCTATCGCGACACGGCCCGCTACTGGCCGCTCTACCAGCTCGCCGAGAAGCTCGTCGACCTCGACGATTCGATGGCGACCTGGCGCCACAAGCACGTCGTCACCGTCGAGCGGATCATCGGCCTCAAGCGCGGCACCGGCGGGACTCCCGGCGTTCCCTATCTCCAGTCGACCTTGAGCAAGCGGGCCTTTCCCGAGCTCTGGTCGCTTCGAACCCGGCTCTGAACAGGGCTAACGGTTTCGGCCGAGGGCCTGGCGGATGAATCGGCCGGCCGACACGCCCCTGAGCAAGGCCAGCCGGTAATAAGACTGGGTTCCCCTCTCCTCCCACGAATCCCCTTTGGGCCAGTCCCTGACGAGCCGGCCCAGCATGGCGGTATCGAGTGTCTCGGCCGCTTCCGGGCAATCGGCGATCGCCTCGGCCTCCTCGCCGATCTCGGCCCGTGCCTTGTCGAGAGCGATCGGCCAGTCGATTCCCTGATAGCCCTTGCGCCGCTCGTACAGGAGCGCGCCGGGGAGCCGGTCGGCGAAGGCGCGGCGGGCCAGTGACCGGGTCCAGCCGTCGGCGAGGAACTGCTCGGGCGGAACGGCGAGACAATATTCGACGAGCCGTCGGTCGGCCGCGGGATCGCGAAGGTCTATTCCCCAGCGGCCAAGAATGCCCTTCCGGTAATTGCCCTGGTCGATCCGGCGAAGCGACCAGAGCCGCGCTTCGACCGGATCGGCGCGCGGCCGGTAATCCAGGTCCAGCCCCCGTTCGGCCGCGATCGACTCGAGGTCGATCGCACGGGCCTGCGCCGGATTGATCGCGCTATAGGCGGTCAGTGAGCGATCGGCGCCGCGAAGCCGATTGACGAACCGCCAGAGCTTCACCGGCAGCAGCGGCCCGACCGCCTGGGCGGCGAT
>CAMPIH010000070.1 GCA_946886275.1 uncultured Sphingosinicella sp. | reverse complement strand
GAGGGGAGCGGCTAGACGAAAAAAAGGCGGCCGCCGGAGCGACCGCCTTTTCTCTTGCGTATCGTCCGGGGCTCAGCCCTCGGCGGTCTCGGTCTGCGGAGTCGCGGTGGGCGCCTCGGCCTTGGCCTCGGGGCCGGCGCGGAGATCGCGGCGCTCGGCGATCCGGGCCGCCTTGCCGGTACGGCCACGCAGATAATAAAGTTTGGCGCGGCGAACGGCGCCTCGGCGAACGACCTCGATCGAATCGATGTTCGGCGAGTAAAGCGGGAAGACCCGCTCGACGCCCTCGCCGAAGCTGATCTTGCGGACGGTGAAGCTCGAGCCGAGCCCGCGATTGGCGCGGGCGATGCAGACGCCCTCGAAATTCTGGATTCGGGTACGCTCGCCTTCGACCACGCGAACGCCGACACGAAGCGTGTCGCCGGGGCGGAATTCGGGGATGGCGCGCTTCTCGGTGAGGCTCTCGATCTGCTCGGCCTCGAGCTGCTGGATGATGTTCATGTCTCGTCGCTCTCTTCTGTCCGCCGCGCGCCAGAGGGCGGTGGCCTTCGCGCGTCCCAATGACGCTCGATCAGGTCCGGCCGCCTTAGCCGTGTATCGTCTTCCGCCTTCGCATTTCGCCAGGCGGCGATCTTCGCATGATCCCCCGATCGCAGCACTTCGGGGATCCTGCGCCCTTCCCATTCAAAAGGTCGGGTATAATGCGGATATTCGAGGAGGCCGCTTTCAAAGCTTTCCTCCTCTCCGCTGGTCGGCGCGCCCATTACCCCGGGGAGCAGCCGAACGCAAGCGTCGAGCAGGACGAAAGCCGCCGTCTCGCCGCCCGAAAGCACATAGTCCCCGACCGAGACCGGGACAATGGGCCGGGCCTCGAACAGGCGCTCGTCAATGCCTTCGAAGCGCCCGCACAGGATCGACACGCCAGGGCCAGCCGAAAGCTCGCGCACCTTCGCCTGGGTCAGCGGCTCGCCGCGCGGCGTCATCGCCAGCAGGGGTGCCTCGGGCGCCGCCGCCAGGACATGGTCGACGGCCCGAGCGAGGACGTCGGCGCGCATCACCATGCCGGCACCGCCGCCAGCCGGCGTATCGTCGACCGAGCGATGCCTGTCGGTGGCGAAATCGCGGATCTGCACCGTTTCCAGCGACCACAAACCTTCAGCCAGAGCGCGCCCGGCGAGGCTGTGCCCGAGCGGACCCGGGAACATTTCCGGGTAGAGCGTCAGGATCCGGGCCGACCAGCTCATTGCCTGGGCAGGACCATGAATTCGAGCTGCTGGATCGTCGCCGGCCGGGTCGGCGCGAGAAGGACATAGCCGCGAAGCTCGGCACGCTCGCATTCCCACTCGAAATAACCGGCCATGGCGCCATCCGCGATGACCGGGGAGTCGGTCCGGCACTCGCCCGTCTGCTCACGAATTCCCGCCAGATGGCGGGCCCAGTTCGCGACCGACCGGTCCATCAGGAAGTTCATCGCCAGCCGATCCTGAGCCGCCTCGACGCTTCCCCGCCGGTACATGTCTCCCGCCAGGGCATAAGCGGAAGCGAGGTCTGCACTGACCGCCTCCGGACGAGGCCTGGCGAGGCCAGCGCGATGAAGCTCGAGCGCACTGAGCAGGGTCTGGCGCGACGAGCCGGCATAGGTGCGGTTGGCAAAGGCGAAGATACCGATCCCGCTATTGGGCACGAGCAGCAGGTGGGACCCATAGCCGGGATAGCCGCCACCGTGGCTGACAGTGAGGCCCAGGTCGCAATCCTGCGACACTCTCATGCCCATGCCATAGGCGCTGGCGAAGCGGCAGACGGGCCCGCCCGCGATGCCCGCCCGCTCGTTCGTCTGGATGAAGTTGAGACCCTGGGCGAGCTCGCGCACCGACGAGCGGCGAATGGGGCCGGTCTCGGGTCCGTCGCGTGCCGGCCAGGCGTCGAGAAGGAAGGCGGTCCACCGGGCATAATCACTGGCGCTCGTCTCGACTCCGCCCATCGCGCCGAAGGCGCCATGGGGCATGTCCGGTTCGCGGACAAATCGATCATTTTCCCAGCGATAGCCGATGGAGCGCCGCTCCAGCGGAGAATCGCCGATTTCGTAGACGGTCGACGTCATTCCGAGCGGGAGCATGATCTGCTCCCTTATGTAGCGATCATAGGGCTGGCCCGAGACGTTGGTGATGATCCGGCCGAGCAGGGCATAGCCGAAATTGGAATATTCATGCGCGAGGCCTGGCGAGCGGCTCATCGGAACGCCATCGCGAAGCATCTGCGTGAACGCGTCCTCGGGCAGCATCTGTTGACGATCGCCCCACGGATTGTCGGTCACCAGGCCGCCGGTATGGCTGAGCAGGTCGCGCACCCGGATTCGCGGCGAGTCGCTGGTCGGATAGCGCCAGCCGCGAAGCTCCGGGACGTAAGCCTCGGCCGGGGAATCGAGATCTACGCGGCCTTCGTCGCGAAGCTTGAGGATGGCGAGCGCGGTGAAGGCCTTGGACATCGAGGCGATCCGGAAGAGGCTGTCGGCGGTGACGGGCCGGCGCTGTTCCAGGTCCTGGACGCCCATCGTCCCGACATGGACGAGCTGACCGTCGCGGACGATTCCATAGACCAGTCCGGGCACATGGCCGGCCTCCATAAACTGCCGGAAATGGGCGTCGATGGCGGGGATGACGCTGTCGAGCGACCGCATCGGGGCCTGCGGCGGCGGCGACGTTTGCGGCAGGGCCGGCGAGGCCATCGTGAGCAGCAAGGTCGCGGTCAACGCTCTGAACATGGTCATCCCCCTATCGCGCCGACCTGGCGCAGCGACCCTTCTTCGTCCGTTCGCCCGGCCGCTGCAAGCCGACGGAACCATGGCGGCACCGCGGCGCTAAGGGCGAATGGACGAACCTGATCATGATTCCCCCGATTTCGATTGCCTCGTCATCGGCGCCGGGCCGGCGGGCCTGACCGCGGCCATCTATCTCGCCCGATTCCACCTCAGGCTGAAGGTCGTCGACGAGGGCCGGAGCCGGGCGGGCTGGATTCCCTGCACGCGCAACGTCCCCGGCTTCACAGACGGAATCGGCGGCACCGAGCTCCTTGCCAGGATGCGCGAGCAAGCGGAAAAATACGGCGCCTCGGTCGAAACCGGGCGAGTCTCGAGGCTCGAGCAGGTCGACGGCGGCTTCGAAGCCGAATGGGGCGCTGGAACGGCGACCGCTCGAACCGTGCTTTTCGCCACCGGAGTGAAGAATCGGCGCCCTGACATGGACGAGGAGCTTCACGACAGCGCCCTGGCGCAGGGGCTGATCCGCTATTGCCCGATCTGCGACGGCTATGAGGTCACCGACAAGAAGGTCGGCGTGATCGGGAGCGGCTCCCACGGGGTCGCGGAAGCTTTGTTCCTTCGAAGCTATACCGCCGACGTCACGCTGATCGCGCCCGGCGAAGCCCATGACCTTCGAAGCGAGGATCAAAGGCGGCTCGAAGAGCATGGAATCCGCGCCGTCGACGGACCCTCCCGGGGAGTCGCCGCCCACGAAAGCTGCATCGTCGTCGAGACGGCGGAAGGCCATTACACGTTCGACAGCGTCTATCCGGCGCTCGGCTCCGACACCCATACGGAGCTTGCCGAGCAGATCGGGGTCGCCCTGAACGAGAGCGGCTGCATCGCCGTCGACAGCCACCAGCGCACGAACGTGCCGGGCGCCTATGCCGCCGGCGACGTCGTCATCGGCCTCGACCAGATCAGCCACGCCATGGGCGAAGGCGGCGTGGCGGCGACGACGATCCGAAACGATCTTGCGAAGCTCCGGCCGCTCGACCGTTAGAGCCGGTGCCGGTTCAGGCGAGGAAAGTGGGATCGGCGACGATCCGGCCGTCGCCAAGCTCGGCGATCCCGTCGCGGAATGGGATCAGCGACTTCTTGCCGTCCGGCTTCTCGATCTCGAGAAGGTCGCCGGCGCCGAAATTCTCGACGGCGACGACCCGGCCCAGAAGCTCGCCGGCCTCGGTTTCGCAGGGGAGGCCGATGAGGTCGGCGTGATAATATTCCCCCTCGTCGAGCGGCGGCAGCTCGGTGCGGGGGACGGACAGGAGCTTGCCGCGCAACGCTTCGGCGTCGTTGCGATCGGCGACCTCGGCGAAGCGGGCGATCGCGCCATTGCCGCCGCCCCTCAGCGACACCAGAGTGAGCGGCCTTTCCCCGTCGACGAACAGCCTTTTGTGCCGTTTCAGGCTGTCGACGCTCTCGGCGAAGGCTTTCAGGCGCACCTCGCCGCCGACGCCATGGGCACCGGCGACGGCGGCGAGGACGACCTGATTGTCAGCGTCATCAGCCATGGAGCATGACCCAAAGCGGCTTCATCGGCAGCTCCCTTAGCTCATGCGCCACCCCTCCCCAACCCCTCCCCATCAAGGGGAGGGATTGGAGGGGGTTGAGGCGGAGTTCGGCTTACTCGGCCTTCTCGGCCTTCTCGGCGCCTTCCTCGGGAGCGGCCTCGACCGAACCCTCGGCGGGATCGGTCGTGGACTTGCCCTCGTTGGTCGCTTCGTCGGCCGGAGTGGCCTCCTCGGCCGGGGCTTCCTCGGCGGCGGCTTCGGCCGGAGCCTCTTCGGCCGCGGCCTCCTCAGCAGGCGCCTCCTCGGTGGCGGCCTCTTCGGCCGGAGCCTCCGCGGTCACAGCGTCCGCGGCCGGGGCTTCGTCGGCGGCGGCGTCTGCGGCGGGGGCGTCTTCGGGGGGGGCTTCGTCGGTGGGGGCTTCACTGGCCTCGGCGCCGGTGTCGGCGGTGGCTTCCTCGACCGCCTCGGCCATCACTTCGACCGTCTCTTCCTCGGCCGCAGTCTTGGCGGCTTCGGCGGCTTCGGCCTCGCGGGTGGCCCGCTCCTCGGCGCGCTCCTTGGCCTTTTCGCCCGGCTCACCCTTCTTCGGGTTGCTTCGCGCCGGCCGCTCCTTGAGCCCGGCGGCATCGAGGAAGCGAAGGACCCGGTCCGACGGCTGAGCACCGACGGAGAGCCAGTGGCGGACTCGGTCGGCGTCAAGCTTCACCCGCTCCGGGCTGTCCTTGGGGAGAAGCGGATTGTAGCTGCCGATCCGCTCGATGAACTTGCCGTCGCGCGAATTGCGGGCGTCGGCGACGACGATCTTGTAATAAGGGCGCTTCTTCGCGCCACCCCGTGAAAGCCTGATTGCAACTGCCATTTCGATGTTCCTTTCTTGAAGTCTATCTCTTGAAATTCTTGGGATTGAACGGGAGGTTCCCGCCGGGAAGCCCGGGGAAGCCGCCAGAGGGGCTGCCAGGGGGCAGACCGCCGCCGGGAAGCCCGCCAAGCGCTCCGCCCAGGCCGCCGCCGCCGAACAAGGCGCCGAGCTTGCCGAGACCGCCCATCTTGCGGATCTTCTTCATCGCGTTGGCCATCTCCTGATGCATCTTCAGGAGCTTGTTCACTTCCTGGACGGTCGTCCCAGAGCCCTTGGCGACCCGGATCTTGCGCTTCGCGTTCAGCAGGTCCGGCTTCACCCGTTCCTTCGGAGTCATCGAGCCGATGATCGCGTCGAGCCGGCCGAGCACATTGCCTTCCAGGACTCCGCTCTGGTTGATCTGGTTCCGCATCTTGCCGATCCCGGGCAACATACCCGCGAGGGCGCCGAGCCCGCCCATGCGCTGCATCTGGCGAAGCTGGGCGCGAAGATCGTTCAGATCGAACTGGCCCTTGGCCATCTTGGCGGCGAGCGCCTCGGCCTCCTCGACCTGGATCGTCTCCTGGGCGCGCTCGACGAGGCTGACGACGTCGCCCATGCCGAGGATGCGGCCGGCGACCCGCTCGGGATGGAAGGCCTCGAGCTTGTCGATCCCCTCGCCGACGCCGGCGAACTTGATCGGCTTGCCGGTGACGGCGCGCATCGACAGAGCGGCGCCGCCGCGGGCGTCGCCGTCGAGGCGGGTGAGGACGATACCGGTCAGATCGATCTGATCGACGAAGCTCTTCGCGACATTGACCGCGTCCTGGCCGGTCAAGGCGTCGGCGACGAGAAGCACTTCCTGAGGCGAGGTCGCGCCGGCGACCGCCTTCATCTCGTCCATCAGCGCCTGATCGACGTGAAGCCGGCCGGCCGTGTCGAGCATGAGAACGTCGAAGCCCTGGAGGCGGGCGGCATTGAGCGCGCGCCGGGCGATCTCGACCGGAGGCTGGCCGGGAACGATCGGAAGGGTCGCGACGTCCGCCTGGCGGCCGAGCACGGCGAGCTGCTCCTGCGCCGCCGGCCGGGCGACGTCGAGCGACGCCATCATCACCTTCTTGCGGTCCTTGTCGGTGAGCCGCTTGGCGATCTTGGCAGTGGTGGTCGTCTTGCCCGAGCCCTGAAGGCCGACCATCATGATCACCGCCGGCGGAGTGATCGCGATCTCGAGCCCCGCTTCCTCGGCGCCGAGCATCTCGACGAGCGCGTCATGGACGATCTTGACGACCTGCTGGCCGGGGGTGACCGAGCGCAGCACCTGCTGGCCGACCGCTTTCTCGGTGGCTCGGTCGACGAACTCGCGGACGACCGGGAGGGCGACGTCGGCCTCGAGCAAGGCGACTCGGACCTCGCGCATCGCCGAGCGCACGTCGGCCTCGGTCAACGCGCCGCGGCCGCGCAGCCGGTCGAACACACCGTTGAGGCGATCGCTCAGGCTCTCGAACATTCATCTCTCCAGAGGCGCCAAACGAAAAACGCCGGCGGGCGAAACCTCGCCGGCCAGCGCGCGTCGTTGGACGCTTCGAAACTCACCCGTCGTCGGGATGGCCGCCACATAGGCAATCGCTGCCCTGCTGGCAAGGGAGTTGGCGCTGGCCGCGCAAGCGCTCGAAGCTTCCACTTGGGCGGGACAATCCCTAGATGCGCTCGGCAATGACGCAACGCTTCCACAAGATGCACGGCCTCGGCAACGACTTCGTCATTCTCGACGGACGCGACCGGCCGGTCGCGATGGACCCGGCGCGGGCGCGGGCGATCGCCGACCGGCGGACCGGAATCGGCTGCGACCAGGTGATCCTGCTCGAGCCGTCCGAAGTCGCCGAGGTCCGGATGCGGATCTGGAACTCGGACGGCGGCGAGGTGGAATCCTGCGGCAACGCCACGCGCTGCGTCGGCCTGCTCGGGCACGAGACGATCGAGACCAAGGGCGGAATCCTGACCGCCAGGGCACAGGGCAATTCGGTCACGGTCGAAATGGGCATGCCGCGCTTCGGCTGGGACGAGATCCCACTCGCTTATCCGATGGACACGGCCGAAATGCCGGTCGGCTGGGACGGGCTCGAGCGGCCCTGCGCGGTCAATGTCGGCAACCCGCACGTCATCTTCTTCGTCGAGGACAGGACCGACTTCGATCTCGCCCGCCTGGGGCCGACGATCGAGCGCGACCCGCTCTTCCCCCAGGGCGTCAACGTCAACGTCGCCGAGGTCCGGATCGGCGGAGTCGCGGTCGGCGGAACGCGCCGGCCGGGGATCGATCTTCGAGTCTGGGAGCGCGGCGCCGGGTTGACCCGCGCCTGCGGCACCGGCGCCTGTGCGACCGCCGTCGCGGCGATCAAATATCGCCAGTTCAGCTCGCCCGTCTCGGTGACCCAGGCCGGCGGCACGCTGGTGATCGAATGGGCGCCAGGCGAGTCGATCCGGATGAGCGGCGAGGCGACCCACGTCTTCAGCGGCGAGCTGCCGGCATGAGCGGCCCCGAGATCATCACCCTCGGCTGCAGGCTGAACGCCGCCGAGAGCGAGTCGATGCGGATCCTCGCCCAAGGCGAGGACGACCTCGTCATCGTCAACAGCTGCGCCGTCACCAACGAGGCGGTCCGCCAGACGAGGCAGGCGATCCGGAAGGCGAAGCGCGCCAGGCCCGACGCCCGGATCTTCGTCACCGGCTGCGCCGCCCAGGTCGAGCCGGAGACGTTTTCGGCGATGCCGGAAGTGAGCCGGGTGCTCGGCAATCGCGAGAAGTTCGAGGCCGAGAGCTTCGGTCGGACGCTTGGCTCCGATCCATTCGGGGTCGGCGACGGCCAGGTCCGGGTTTCCGACATCATGGCGGTTCGGGAAACCGCGCCTCATCTCGTCACCGGTTTCGCCGAGCGTTCGCGCGCCTTCGTCGAGGTCCAGAATGGCTGCGACCATCGCTGCACCTTCTGCATCATTCCTTTTGGCCGGGGGAACAGCCGGTCGGTCCCCGCCGGTCTCGTCGTCGAGCGGATCAAGGCCCTCGCCGGCGAGGGCTTCAACGAAGTCGTCCTGACCGGAGTCGACGTCACCTCTTATGGTCCCGATCTTCCAGGCGAGCCTTCGCTCGGACTGCTGATCGAGCGGATCCTGAGGCTCGTTCCGGAGCTTCCGAGGCTCCGGCTTTCCTCGCTCGACTGCATCGAGATGGACGATCGGCTGTTCGAGCTCGCCGCCGGCGAGCCGCGGTTCATGCCGCACCTCCACATGAGCTTCCAGGCCGGCGACGATCTCGTCCTCAAGCGGATGAAGCGCCGCCACAGCCGCGGACAGGCGATCGAGACGGTCAGCCGTTTGAAGGAAAGACGGCCCGAGATCGCGATCGGCGCCGACCTGATCGCCGGATTCCCGACCGAGACGGAAGAAATGCACGAGAACAGCCTCAGGCTGATCGACGAATGCGACATCGTCATGGGCCACATCTTCCCTTATTCGCCGAAAAAGGGCACGCCCGCGGCGCGCATGCCCCAGGTCCACCCGAAAGACGTGAAGGCGCGCGCGAAGAGGCTTCGCGAGGCGACCGCGCGCCGCCGCTCCGGCTGGCTGAAGGATCTCGTCGGCACCCGCCAGAGGGTGCTGATCGAGCGCGAGGACGGAATCGGCCATGCGGAGAATTTCGCGCCGGTTCGGCTGTCGGCCGGCGGAGCCAAGGCTCCGGTCGGAGCGATCGTCGAAGTGACGGTGACGAATATCGAGAATGACGAATTGATCGGAGTGAAGGCGTGACCGAGCTGCCCTGGTTCGAGCGGATGCGGCTCGGCTTTCAGAAGACGTCCGACCGGCTCGGCGACAATCTCACCGGTCTCATCAACCGGTCGAGCCTGGACGAGCGGACTCTCGACGACATCGAGGAGGCGCTGATCGCCTCCGACCTCGGGCCGGCGACCGCGGCCAAGATCCGGGCGCGCCTCGCGAGCGAGAGGTTCGAGCGGGGATTGACGGAATCGGCCGTCAGGGCGGTCGTCGCCGAGGAGCTCGAGAAGATCCTTGCGCCGGTCGCCGAGCCGCTCGAGATCGACGCATTTCCGCGCCCCCAGGTCATCCTCGTCGTCGGAGTCAACGGATCGGGCAAGACGACGACGATCGCCAAGCTCGCCCATCTTTTCCAGGAGCAGGATTATTCGGTCCTCCTCGCTGCCGGCGACACGTTCCGGGCGGCAGCGATCGAGCAGCTCAGGATCTGGGCCGACCGCGCCGGAGTGCCGATCATCTGCGGGCCCGAAGGCTCGGACAGCTCGGCGATCGTCTTCGACGGCGTGAAGAAGGCCACGGCCGAAGGCATCGACGTCCTCATCGTCGACACCGCCGGGCGCCTCCAGAACAAGAAGGATCTGATGGACGAACTCGCCAAGATCCGGCGGGTCCTCGGCCGATTGAACCCGGCCGCACCGCACGACGTCGTCCTCGTGCTCGACGCGACCACCGGCCAGAACGCCCTTTCGCAGATCGAGGTGTTCCGCGAAGTCGCCGGAGTGACCGGACTGGTGATGACCAAGCTGGACGGGACCGCGCGCGGCGGAGTGATGGTCGCCGCGGCCGACCGATACGAGCTTCCGATCCACGCCATCGGAGTCGGCGAGGGAATGGACGATCTTCGCCCGTTCGACCCCGCCGAAGTGGCCCGCGCGATCTCGGGAGTGGCGGCATGAACGTCGAGGAGAGAAAGATCGAACAGAAAGAAGTGACGGGTCCCGGCGCCGGCGCCCGGCTGCTCATCGACCTCGGCCCGCTGCTCGTCTTCTTCCTCGCCAATTTCTTCGCGCCGGTCCCGCCGACCTTCCGGATCTTCTACGCGACCGGCGCCTTCATGATCGCGATGATCATCGCGATGCTCGTCTCCCAGCTCAAATATCGCCACATCTCGCCCCTGCTCTGGTTCTCGGGGCTGATGGTGGTCGTCCTCGGCGGGATCACGATCTGGCTTCACGACGAGACGTTCATCAAGATCAAGCCGACCATCTATTATCTTTTCGTCGCCGGGCTGCTCCTGTTCGGGATGCGCACCGGCCGAAACCTGATGAAGATGGTTCTGGGCACGGTCTATCCGGGCCTGTCCGACCGCGGCTGGCACCTGCTGACCCGCAACTGGATCATCTTCTTCATCGTCATGGCGGTGCTCAACGAGGCGGTGTGGCGGTCGACCGACACCAATTTCTGGGTCGCGTTCAAATTGTGGTTCTTCATGCCGGTGACTTTCCTGTTCGTCCTCGCCAACGTGCCGATGCTGATGAAGCACGGCTTCGCGATCGAGGAATCGAACGAGGAACCGCCGATCCCGCCAACCCAATGAGCGAGCGAGGGGGCATGGAAAAGGTCATCTCGATACGGGGCCTGAGCAAGACCTATGCGTCGGGCCTCGAGGCGCTGAAATCGGTCGATCTCGAGATCGCCAAGGGCGAGATCTTCGCCTTGCTCGGGCCGAACGGCGCAGGCAAGACGACCCTGATCAGCATCGTCTGCGGGATCGTCACCGCGACGGCCGGCCAGGTCCTCGTCGCCGGCCACGATCACCAGCGCGACTATCGCGCCGCCCGCCGCAAGATCGGGCTGGTGCCGCAGGAGCTCCACACCGACGCGTTCGAGAGCGTGATCGCGACCGTCACCTTCAGCCGCGGCCTGTTCGGCTGCCCGCCAAATCCGGCCCATGTCGAGAAGGTGCTTCGCGAGCTGTCGCTGTGGGACAAGCGCAAGGCCAAGATCATGGAGCTTTCCGGCGGGATGAAGCGCCGGGTGATGATCGCCAAGGCGCTCAGCCACGAGCCCGAAATCCTGTTCCTCGACGAGCCGAC
>CAMPIH010000069.1 GCA_946886275.1 uncultured Sphingosinicella sp. | reverse complement strand
GCTTCAGATGGGCCTCGATCTGCTCATATTCGCGTTCCATCTCGGGCGTGACGGAGGCTCTCGTCTCCTTCAGCGCACGTTCGAACTCGGCCATCGTCACCTGTTCCGCTTCGATCGTGCCGCGAAGAGCAAACATGCCGGCCCGGCGCACCAGATCCTCGAGGTCGGCACCGGTGAAGCGCTCCGTGCGCCGGGCGAGATCAGCAAGGTCGACGTCCTTGGCGAGCGGCATGCCTTTGGTGTGAATGCCCAGGATATGCTCGCGGCCGTCTGCGTCCGGAACGGTGACGTAGATCAGCTCGTCGAACCGGCCCGGGCGAAGAAGCGCCGGATCGATCAGATTGGGCCGGTTGGTGGCACCGATGACGACGACCGACTGGAGCTCCTCGAGACCATCCATTTCGGCAAGGATGGTGTTGACGACCCGCTCGGTCACCTGGGGCTCGCCGAGGCCGCCGCCGCGCGCGGGCACGAGGCTGTCGAGCTCGTCGATGAAGATGACGGTCGGCGCGACCTGGCGGGCTCGGGCGAACAGGCGAGCGATCTGCTGCTCCGATTCGCCATACCATTTGGACAAGAGGTCGGACGATTTGGTGGCGATGAAGTTCGCCGCCGCCTCGCGCGCCGTCGCCTTCGCCAATAGGGTCTTGCCGGTCCCTGGCGGCCCATAGAGCAGAAAGCCCTTGGCCGGGCGGATTCCGAGCCGGCGGAATGCTTCCGGATGCTTGAGCGGAAGCTCGACGCCTTCGCGAAGCCGCTCGCGCGCCTCGTCGACTCCGCCGACATCGTCCCAGCCGACGTCCGGCATCTGGACCATCACCTCGCGCATCGCCGACGGCTGGACCCTCTTCAGCGCCTCCTCGAAATTCTTCCGGGAGACCGAAAGATTGTCGAGCACCTCGGGCGGGATCGTCCCTTCCTCCAGATTGAGCTGAGGCATGATCTGACGGACCGCCTCGATCGCCGCTTCACGGACGAGCGCGGCGAGATCGGCGCCGACGAAGCCATAGGTCTGGCGGGCCAGCGACTTGAGGTCGACGCCGTCGGCGAGCGGCATGCCGCGAGTATGGATCCCAAGGATCTCGCGCCGGCCATTCTCGTCCGGGACACCGATGATGATCTCGCGGTCGAAGCGGCCGGGACGACGGAGCGCCTCGTCGAGCGCCTCGGGACGGTTGGTGGCCGCGATGACGACGAGGTTCTGGCGCGGCTCGAGGCCGTCGAGCAGGGTCAGGAGCTGGGCGACGAGGCGTTTCTCGGTCTCGCCGGTCACCTGGCCGCGCTTCGGCGCGATCGAATCGATCTCGTCGATGAAGATGATCGAAGGCGACGCCTTGGCCGCTTCCTCGAACAGCTCGCGGAGCCTCTTTTCGCTCTCGCCATAGGCCGATCCCATGATTTCCGGGCCGGCGATGTGAAAGAAGCTGGCATCGCTTTCGTTGGCGACGGCGCGGGCGAGCCGGGTCTTGCCGGTGCCGGGCGGGCCGTGGAGGAGGACGCCCTTGGGCGGATCGACTCCGAGCCGCTCGAAGATTTCCGGATAGCGCAAGGGGAGCTCGACCATCTCGCGAAGCTGGTCGATCGTGCTGCCCATGCCGCCGAGGTCGTCATAGGTGACGTCGGCCCGGCGGGTCTCCTTCGCCTCGGTATATTCCGGCCTGAGCTCGATCTCCGTGTTGGCGTCGATATGGACGATGCCCTTGGGCGCCGTCGAAACGACCAGAAGCCGGATCTCCTGGAGCGAGAAAGCCGGCGCGGAAAGCATCTGGCGAAGCTCCGGAGGAATGTCGCCGCGAACGATCTGCTGCTGCCCGGTGGTGGCGACGATGTCGCCCGCGGTGAGCGGCTTCATTCCGAAGCTTCGCTTCAACGCATGGGACGAGCCGTGAAGACGAAGATTCTTCTGGGCGGGCGCGAAAACGACCCGCTGGGCGGGCTTGGACTCGGCCTTGCGAAGCTCGATGAAGTCGCCTGAGCCGATCTCGGCATTGGCGCGCTGGAGTCCGTCGAGACGGATGATCTCGAGACCCTCGTCCTCGCTATAGGGGCCGACGACCCGGGCCGGAGTCGATCTCTTGCCGATCAGCTCGACGACGTCGCCTTCGGCGACCCCGAGCTCGGCCATCATCGCCCGCGGCAGCCTGGCGATCCCGCGACCGCTATCTTCGGGCCGCATCGTCGCGACCTGAAGCCGCCTGGGTTTGCGTTCTTCGTCAGCCATCCGCCATCCGCCTTGTTGCTGGCCCCCACATAGGTACCCACAACGGCTGGTCAAAGCGCCAGTTCAAATTGATCGCCGATCGGCTGCGGGATCGGGGGTGGATGCGGCACATCCGGCCGACGGCCGATCGGGACCGCGGCAGTCACGCAGGCAAAAAAAGGGCCGACCCGAAGGCCGGCCTGAAAAGTTTAGGAGAGGATGCCTGAAAGGCAGGGTCTTTTTTGCGGTTGCACAGTTTTTGTGCAAGTGCGAAGAGCGGCGTTACAGATGCACGGATTGCACTCAGTCACCGCTCTTGGGAAGCTGTCACACGGCGAGGATCGTCCTGTGCGCCGCACAAGACGCGCTTCGGACGCGCGGCCGTGAAGCGGCTGCCGCCGCTGATCGCGGTCGAGGCCTTCGTCCACGCCGCCCGGCTCGGCTCGGTCAAGGCCGCGGCCGAGGCGCTGTCGCTTTCGTCGCCGGCTTTGACCCGCCGGATCCAGTCGCTCGAGCGGTTCATCGGCTATCCCCTGTTCGAGCGGCGGCACCAGTCGGTCCATCTCAATCTCGACGGCGAGCGGCTTCTCGCCGAAGTGGGGCCGGCGGTCGAGGCGCTCGAACGCGCCATGGAAAGGGCCACTGGCGACCGGGAGATGCTGAGGCTTCGACTGGCCGTTCCGTCGCTGTTCGCGTCGCAGCGGCTGATGCCGAGCCTGCCGATCCTTCGCGCCGAGCATCCCGAGCTTCACATCGATATCGACACCGGCGCCAACCGGCTCGCGCGGCTCGACGAGGGGCTCGACGCCGCCATCGCCATCACGACCGAGGTCGAATCGGGGCTTTATGCGCGAAGGATCGACAGCAACCGGGTGATCGCCATCGGATCGCGAGCGCTCCGCCTCGGCCCCGAGCCGATCCGTTCCCCGGCCGATCTTGCCCGGACGACCGTCTTTCTCCATCGCGACATGCCGGAATCCTTCGCTTATTGGTGCGAGGCGGTCGGCGAGCCCAATCTGCAGCCGCTGTCGATCGACCATTTCGATTCGGGCCAGCTCATCCTCGACGCCGCCGCCCAGGGGCTCGGCGTGGCGATCATGCTGGAAAGCCACCTCGCCGGCTCGAACGACGACCGGCTGATCAGGCTGTTCGATGAAAAGGTCGAGAGTCCCTACAGCTACTGGTTCGTCTGCCGCCGGTCGGCGCTGAAGCGGCGGCCGGTGAAGATCTTCCACGACTGGATGGTGGCGAACCTGGCGATGGGCGGAGACGAGGACGCTCGGGCGGACTCCGGCGCCTGAACGGCCATGGGAACGCCGCCGAACCGGGCTCGTTGAGGAAGGGCCACATCTTCGGAGGCCGTCATGCTGCGTCTCGTCGGAATCGTCTTCCTGATCGGCCTCGTGGTCGTTCTTCTGATCGTCTTCGGCCTGCTCGACGCGGTCTTCTGAACAGGGCGCCGACGGCAGCGAAGGTCGGATCAGGGGCCGAGGCGGACCGAGACCGAGGCAAGACAGGATTCACCGGCCGCGGCGTCCGATCGCTCGCAGCCGATCGCGTCGCGAAGGCAATTGAAATAAAGTCCTGCAGGGCAGCCTCGGGGCTGGGTGCGGATCGCCCGCTCGAACGCTTCGGCGAGGCAGACGACCGGGGTCATGCCATAGGCTGCCGCCATCGTCCGGATCGACGTCAGGCCCTGGACCAGGTCGCGAAGCTCGATCCGGCGTCCCGCCTCCTGAAGCGTCTCCAGGCGGTCGCGAAGCTCCGCCTTCACCACGAGCATGCCGTCATGTTGCCGATGCATCGCCGTCGCTCCCCCCTGGGCCTCGAAAGGCGAGGATGCGCTCTTATGGTTACCGCTTTGTTAAATCCTGGGGCGGGCGAGCGGATCGCGGCCCGACGCGGACCGGCGTCGACGGTCGGACGGGGCTTGGCCTTGACAGAATCGCGCAACGTCGTCAGAGGCGTCCCGGACAAGGGCGGCGGCTGCGCCGCTTTTTTCGTTTTTTCGCATCCCTTTGAAAAGAGGCTGTCATGGCCAAGCCGACCACGGTCAAGATCAAGCTCGTCAGCACTGCCGACACGGGCTTCTATTATGTGACCAAGAAGAATCCGCGCAACATCACCGAGAAGATGACCTTCCGGAAATATGATCCGGTCGCGCGCAAGCACGTCGAGTTCAAGGAAGCCAAGATCAAGTGAGTCGCGCCTGACGGCGAAGCGCCGTCGGGCTTTGCCTTGCCTCCCGCCGATCGGGAGAGAGTCTCAGCTTTCAGGAGCGGTCTCGCCTCCGGGCAAGGCCGCTTCTTTCGTTTCGGTCTTCTGCCGCCGCGACTCAGAGGCGGCGAGCAGCCCCTGGACGGCTTCGACGAACCGAATCACCGAGATCGGTTTCGAGACATAGCCCTCCGCGCCGGCGTCGCGGATCCGCTCCTCGTCGCCTTTGGCCGCATAAGCGGTGACCGCCATGATCGGCATCGCCTTCAGGTCGGAATCGGCCTTCATCTGCTCGATCAATTCGAGGCCGCTGACGTGCGGCATCTGGATGTCCATGACGACGAGATCGGGGACGAAGGCCCGCGCCCGGTCGAGCGCTTCCCTGCCGTCGCGAACCGGCTCCGCCTCGAACCCATGGGCCCGCAGAAGGTCGCAGAACAGCTTCAGATTGAGCTCGTTGTCCTCGACAACCAGGATTTTTTGTCCCACCGGCGCTGCTTAAGCGATGAAGATGAATAAGGAAACAAATCCGGAGGCGCTTGCGCTCGGAGCGCTCGGCTGGACTCTGAGCGACGATGGCCGCGCCTCGCGCTTCCTCGCTTTGACCGGATTGACTCCGGACACCCTCCGGACCCGGATCGAGGCTCCCGATTTCCTGGCCGAAAGCCTGCGTTTCCTGGAAGGGCACGAGCCCGATCTGGTCGCCTGCGCCGAGGCTCTCGACGTGCCGCCGACGGCGCTCGTCGACGCCCGCCGGGAGCTCGAGCGTTGAAGCCGCTCCTGATCAGCGATTGCGACGACGTGCTCCTCCATTTCGGTCGTCATTTTGCCGAATGGCTGGACGAGGCGCACGGGCTGGTCTTCGTTCTCGATTCGCCCGGCTTCCAGGACGCCGTTCGCGATTCCGACGGACGGCCGGTCGACCGCGAGCAGATATGGCCGCTGCTCGACGCCTTCTTCGCCGCCGAGATGCATCGCCAGCACATCGTCCCCGGCGCGGCCGAAGCGCTCCGAGCGATCGGCGAGGTCGCCGACATCGTCATCCTCACCAATATCGGCGACGAGCATCACGCCAACCGGGTCGTCCAGCTCGAGCGATTCGACATCCGTCACCGAATCCTGTGCAACAGCGGCGGCAAGGGCCGGCCGGTGGCCGAGCTGATCGCGGCGATGAAGCCGAGCGCGACCGTGTTCGTCGACGACCTTTCCTTCCATCATGAATCGGTCGCCAGGCACGCGCCGGAGGTGTGGCGCCTTCACATGATCTCGGAGCCCAAGCTGGCGGCGATCAGCCCGCCGGCGCCTTTTGCCCATGCCCGGATCGACGATTGGCCGGCGGCGGCCGAATGGATCCTGGCGCGGCTCGAGGAAGGACCGGCGACGATCGAGCAGGGGAGAACTGAACCATGACGAAGACGGTCCTGATCACCGGCGCGACGGCGGGCTTCGGCGCCGCCGCGGCCCGGCGATTCGCCCGCGGCGGCTGGAAGGTGATCGGCACCGGCCGGCGAAGCGATCGGCTCGACGGCCTTGCCTCGGAGCTGGGATCGGACCTTTTCCATGGCCTTGCGCTCGACATGCGCGCGATCGGCGAGGTCGAGGCCGTGCTCGACCGACTCCCCGAGCCGTTTCGCGCCGTCGACCTGCTGATCAACAATGCCGGCCTCGCGCCGCCGATGGAGCCGTTCCAGAAGGCGGATCTGGAGCCCAGCCTGAGCGTGATCGAAACCAACGTCAGCGGCCTGGTGGCGATCACCCGGGCCCTGCTTCCGCGCCTGATCGAGCGCCGGGGCGCGATCATCAACCTGAGCTCGGTCGCCGCCACCTACCCCTATCGCGGCGGCGCCGTCTATGGCGGCACAAAGGCCTTCGTCCGCCAATTCTCGCTTGATCTGCGCTGCGACCTCCACGGCAGCGGAGTCAGGGTGACATCGATCGAGCCCGGAATGGCGGAGACCGAGTTCACCGTGGTTCGCAGCGGCGGCGATCAGGCCGCTTCCGATGCCCTCTATGCGGGCATGGATCCGATGACGGCCGAGGATCTGGCCGAAACCCTGTGGTGGGTCGCGACCCTGCCGCCGCACGTCAACATCAACACGCTCGAGCTGATGCCCGTCAGCCAGTCCTTCGCCGGATTCGTCATCGCCAGGCGCGGCGAAGGGAGTTGACCCGCCTGGCATGGCGGTGCTTACCGATCCTATGTCCGATCCCATTTCACAGCGCCTGAGCGAGCTCGGCATCACCCTTCCCGAACCGGCCGCCCCGGTCGCCGCCTACGTTCCAGCCGTCGAATCGAACGGTCTGCTCCACATTTCGGGGCAATTGCCGTTCGACCAGGGCCAGCTGCTGACCGGCCGCCTCGGCGAGGACCGCGACCTCGACTATGGCCAGCGCGCCGCCCGCCTTTGCGGGATCATGCTGATCGCCCAGATCCGCGCCGCTCTGGGTTCGCTCGACAGGGTCGAGCGGGTCGTGAAGCTGGGCGTCTTCGTCAACAGCGCCGCCGCCTTCACCGATCAGCCGAAGGTCGCCAACGGCGCCTCCGAGCTGATGGAGCAGGTGTTCGGCGAAGCGGGCCGACACGCCCGGAGCGCCGTTGGAGTGCCGGTGCTTCCGCTGGGCGCCGCCGTCGAGATCGATGCCGTCGTCGCCGTCAAAGCGGGATAGGGACCTTCGAGTCGAGCGACTGATCGCGCGGCCGTTTGCGCATCGCGGACTGCACGGCGACGGCCGGATCGAGAATAGCCGGGCCGCCTTCCAGGCGGCGATCGACGCCGGCCACGGAATCGAGCTCGACGTCCAGGCGAGCGCCGACGGCGAGGCGATGGTCTTCCATGACGACAGGCTGGAGAGGCTGGCCGAGGCGGAAGGACCGGTTCGCGACCTCGCCGCCGAGGCCCTGACCCGGATCAGGTTGCGCGGCTCGACGGAGTCGATCGCGACTCTGGCCGAGGTGCTTCGGCTGATCGCCGGCGGAGCGCCGCTTCTCATCGAGCTGAAATCGCCGGGGCGACGGGTCGCCGCGCTGAGCGGAGCGGTGAATCGCGCTCTCGCGGACTATGTCGGTCCGGTGGCGGTCATGTCCTTCAACCCCGCGGTCGGGCGCTGGTTCGCCCGGCACGCGCCGGAGCATCTTCGCGGCCTCGTCGTGACGGAAGCCGGTAAGCCTTCGCGCGGCCGGCTCCGCCGCTGGCTCGCCTTCCACTGGTCGAACCCGGATTTCCTCGCCTACGACGTGCGCGACCTGCCGTCGCGCTTTGCCGAGGCGAAGCGCCGCCGGGGCGTCAAGCTGCTGACCTGGACCTGCCGAACCGACGTCCATCGCTCGCTCGCGGCCGCGCATGTGGACCAGATCATCTACGAGACCGGCGCATGAGCGGCGAGCCGCTCATCGCCCGGATCGCCGCCGGCGTCGCGGACTTCGACTCGGCCGACTGGGATAGATGCGCCGGCAGCGCCGACCCGTTCCTGAGCCACGCTTTCCTCGCCTCCCTCGAGCTGTCGGGAAGCGCGACGGCGGAGACGGGCTGGCGGCCACTTCCGGTGGCGATCGACGGCCCCGACGGAAGACCGGCCGCCGTCATGCCCGCTTATCTGAAGAGCCATTCGCTTGGCGAATATGTCTTCGACCATGGCTGGGCCGACGCCTTCGAGCGCGCCGGCGGCCAATACTATCCGAAGCTCCAGATCGCTGTGCCGTTCACGCCGGTGCCCGGCCGGAGGCTGCTCGCTCGCGACCCGGCTTTCGCTCCGGCCCTCATCGCCGCAGCCGAGCAGATCGTCGACAATCATGGCCTGTCCTCGGCGCACGCCACCTTCATCGCTGCCGAGGAGGTGGGCCTGTTCGAGCGGGCCGGCTGGCTGATCCGAACCGACAGCCAGTTCCACTGGCTGAACCACGGCTATCGAAGCTTCGACGACTTCCTCGCCGCTCTGTCCTCGCGCAAGCGCAAGTCGATCCGCAAGGAGCGCGCGCTCGCCTTGCAGGGGCTGACCGTGGAGCGCCTGACCGGCGCCGCGATCAGGGAAGAGCATTGGGATGCCTTCTGGGCCTTCTACCAGGACACCGGCGCCCGCAAATGGGGTCATCCCTATCTGACCCGGAACTTCTTCTCGCGGCTCGGCGAGCGAATGGCGGACCGGGTCCTCCTGATCCTGGCGATGCGCGGCGGCCAGCCGATCGCCGGGGCGCTCAACCTGGTCGGCGAGGAGGCGCTTTACGGCCGCTATTGGGGCACTCTCGCCGAAGTTCCCCATCTCCATTTCGAGATCTGCTATTATCAGGCGATCGAGGCGGCGATCGAGCTCGGCCTCGACCGGGTCGAGGCGGGCGCCCAGGGCGCTCACAAGTTCGCCCGCGGCTACCGCCCGACGCCGACCTGGTCGGCCCATTATCTGCCCGATCCCGGTTTCCGTTCGGCGGTGAAGAGCTTCCTCGCGGCCGAGCGGCGAGCGGTCGAGCGCGAGATTGCCGAGCTGAGTGCGGCGACACCGTTCCGGAACGACTGAAAACGATCGGGCCTTGCCGCCGGCTCAGCCTCACTTATGATCCGCCGCGAACAAGCGATTTCGCGGGGGAAACACATGAATCAGCGTCTTTTGGCCTCATTGGCCCTCCTGCTGGTATCGGCGCCGGCGCCGGCCGCGCCGCCGACCGAGCCCGTTCGCCTCTTCACCGGCCAGGACCTGTTCTCGCTGGAAGTCGCGAGCGACCCGCAGATCAGCCCCGACGGCCGAAGAATCGCCTATGTCCGCCGCTCCGGCGACATCATGACCGATCGGTTTCGCCCTTCGATCTGGCTGATCGACACCGGAAGCGGCCGCCAGACTCCGCTCGCCGCCGGTACCGGCGCTCACAGCCAGCCACGCTGGTCGCCCAGCGGCGATCGAATCGCCTATATCTCCACGGCCGAGGGCGGGACTCCGCAATTATACGTCCGCTGGATGGACAGCGGTGAATCGGTCCGGATCACCGGCCTTCCCAATTCGCCCGGAAGCATCGCCTGGTCGCCGGACGGCCGCCATCTCGCTTATTCGATGTTCGTCCCCGACGAAGGGGCGAGGATCGGCGCCGCTCCCGCCAAGCCGGAGGGGGCGCAGTGGGCCGAGCCGCTCCAGATCATCACAGCGGTCACCTACCGGGCCGACGGCGCCGGCTATTTGCGTCCGGGCTACAGCCAGATCTTCCTGGTCTCGGCCGAGGGCGGTGCACCGCGCCAGCTGACCTATGGCGCCTTCAACCATGACGGGCCGATCTCCTGGACTCCCGACGGCCGATCACTGATCCTGAGCGCCAACCGCCGATCGGACTGGGAGCGCGAGCCGGCGGACAGCGAAGTCTATTCGCTGGACGTCGCCAGCAACCGCCTTTCCGCTCTGACCGACCGCCGCGGCCCCGATTCCGAGCCGGTCGTGTCGCCTGACGGCCGGCTGATCGCCTTTACCGGCTTCGACGATGAGCGGCTCGGCTATCAGAACAACATTCTCTACGTGATGGATCGCGACGGCGGCAATCGCCGTGCCCTCACCGAAGGCCTCGACCGAAGCGTCGGCTCCCCGGTCTGGGCGGCCGACGGCAGGTCGCTCTACGTCGCTTATGACGAAAACGGCGGCACCCGGGTCGCGCGGATCGGACTCGACGGCTCGGTCAGGACCGTCGCCGAGGGTCTGAGCGGAACCGAGCTCGACCGGCCTTATTCCGGGGGATCGTTCAGCGTCGCGCGCGACGGCACCCTCGCCATTACCAGCGGGTCGGCGACCCGGCCGGCCGATATCGCGCTCGTCCGAAGCGGGCGGCGGACGTCGTTGACCCGTCTCAATTCGGAGCTTCTGGACCATAAGAGGCTCGGCGAGGTTCGCCGGCTCGAGACGGTCTCGTCGCACGACAATCGTCCGATCGAGGCCTGGCTGACTCTTCCGCCCAACCATGTCGAAGGGCGGCCGGTGCCGCTGATCCTGGAAATCCATGGCGGCCCGTTCGCCTCCTATGGGCCGCATTTCGCCACCGACAACCAGCTCTATGCCGCCGCCGGTTACGCCGTCCTTTCGGTCAATCCGCGCGGCTCGACCTCCTATGGCGCCGAGTTCGCCAACCTGATCCACCATGCCTATCCGGGCAACGACTATGACGATCTGATGAGCGCGGTGGATCACGTCATCGCCCAGGGAATCGCCGATCCGAACCGTCTCTTCGTCACCGGAGGCTCCGGCGGCGGGGTCCTCACCGCCTGGATCATCGGCAAGACCAACCGCTTCCGGGCCGCCGCCGTCCAGAAGCCGGTGATCGACTGGGCCAGCTTCGTCCTCACCGCGGACAATCCGGCTTTCTTCTCGCGCTACTGGTTCGGCGAATATCCATGGGAGGATCCGCAGGCCTTCTGGGCACGCTCGCCGCTGTCGCTGGTCGGCAACGTGCAGACGCCCGCTCTGGTGGTCGTCGGCGGCGAGGACTATCGAACGCCGGTCAGCGAAGCCGAGCAATATTATACCGCGCTTCAGCTGGAGGGCGTGCCGACGGCCTTGGTGAAGATTCCGGGAGTCGGCCACGGCCTGGCGGCGAGACCGTCGCAGAGCGCGGCCAGGGTCAGCGCGATCCTTGCCTGGTTCGATCGCTACAAGGAAGGCATTCCGGCGCCGGCGCCGACCGCCGCCGCGACGGCGGCCGACTGATATTCAGGCAGCGCGGCGTTCGATCTGCATTTCCGCGAGCCAC
>CAMPIH010000068.1 GCA_946886275.1 uncultured Sphingosinicella sp. | reverse complement strand
ATCTTGAACTGCGGGCCGCAGCTTTCGACCCGGGCGAGGGCGCTCGGGACGTCGGGTTCCTGCATGAAACCGTAGCGGACCACGAGTCGGAAGAAGCCGCTGCCGAGATCCTCCAGCTCAAACCTCTTCTCCGTCTCGACATAGGGCACGTCCTCGATCCGCACCGTGAGCAGCAAGACGCGTTCGTGGAGAACCTTGTTGTGCTTGAGGTTGTGAAGCAAGGCATGCGGTATGCCGTCGGGACTGGTCGTCATGAAGACGGCCGTTCCCGGCACCCGGGCGGCGCTGTTCGCGGCGGACTTGATGAACACCTGCACCGGCATCGCCCCTTCGTTCATCCGCGCGATCATCAGCTTTCGACCACGGGCCCAGGTCGTGAGGAAGGTGAAGATGACCACGCCGATGAGCAACGGGAACCAGCCACCGTCAGGCACCTTCGTGAGATTCGCCGCGAAATAGGTGGCGTCGACGATGAAGAAGATGGCGAGCAGCGGGATCGAGGCCCAACGCGGCCATTTCCACAGCGAGAAGAGCAGGACCGCAAGAAGGCACGTGTCGATGAGCATCGCGCCGGTGACGGCAACGCCATAGGCCGCGGCGAGGTTGCTCGAATTCTGGAAGGTGAGGACGAGCAGGATGACCATCACCATCAGCGCGTTGTTGACGAGCGGAATGTAGATCTGGCCGGCGGCGCGGGCGCTGGTGTGAGTGATCCTCATTCGTGGAATGAAACCAAGCTGTATTGCCTGCTGAGTCACCGAGAAGGCGCCGGAGATCACTGCCTGGCTGGCGACGATCGTCGCCAGCGTCGCGATGACGACCAGCGGGAGCTGGAACCATTGGGGCGCCAGCATGAAGAAAGGGCTGCTGATGGTGCTCGGATCGTCGATCAGGAGCGCGCCCTGGCCCATATAATTGAGCATCAGCGCGGGCATCACGAAGAAGACCCAGGCATTTCGGATCGGCTTTCGGCCGAAATGGCCCATGTCCGCGTAAAGCGCCTCGGTGCCGGTGACTGCGAGCACGACCGAACCGAGAGCGAGAAAGCCAAGCCATTTGTCGATCAGGAAGAAGTTGACCGCATAATAGGGATTGAGGGCCCAGAGGATGTCCGGATGCCGGGCCACGCTGGCCGCACCGAGCACCGCAAGAGTCCCGAAATAGAGCACCACCACCGGGCCGAAGAGCGCGCCTACCCTTGCCGTTCCGGTGCGCTGGAGCAGAAACAGGAAGACGAGCAGAGCGATGGCGATCGGTACGACCAATGGCTGCAGGCCGGCCTGAACCACCGTCAGCCCTTCGACCGCGGACAGGACCGAGATGGCCGGTGTGATCATCGAATCGCCGTAAAACAGCGCGCAGGCGAACACCCCGAGCAGAACGATCCCGGTCGACCAGCGCAGCTGCGCCTTGCGCGACACCAGCGCCAGCAAAGCGAGGCTGCCGCCCTCCCCCTTGTTGTCCGCCCGGGTGAGAATGGTGATATATTTAACGCTGACGACCAGCATCATCGACCAGAAGATCAGCGAGATGACGCCGAACACCTGGATCTGGTTGATCGGCAGCGGGTGAGCGCCGTTGAATGTCTCGCGAAGAGCGTAAAGCGGGCTTGTGCCGATGTCCCCGAAAACGACGCCGAGCGCCAGCAGCGTCAGGCTCGCGATACTCGCCTGAGGTCCATGGTGCCCAGCGGGACGGTCCGCAGGCTCGATCGGGGCAGCAGCGCTATCGTTCATCGTCAGAGACGTGAGCCGTCCGACTTCCTCTTCTGCGCCCCGGGTGCCAAGGCGGCGCGCGGCTTAGCACCGCACCATTTCGTTCGCAACGGCGACAAATCAAATCCGTCCCGCTATAGACCCGCCGATTTTGCCAATCAGGGAGCCTCAAAAATGCGCGTCGGCGTGCCGAAGGAAATCAAGGTCCATGAATATCGGGTCGGGCTGACGCCGGCTTCGGTGGCGGAGCTCACCGCCGCGGGCCATGAAGTGATCGTCGAGACCAAGGCCGGGCTCGGAATCGACTTCGACGATCAATCCTATGTCGACGTCGGCGCCCGAATCGTCGGCTCGGCGGCGGAGGTGTTCGCCGGCTCCGACATGATCGTGAAGGTGAAGGAACCGCAGCCGTCGGAAATCGCCCTGCTCGAGCCCCGCCATCTCCTTTTCACCTATCTCCACCTCGCTCCGGATCCGGAGCAGGCGAAGGGGCTGATCGCTTCGGGGGCGACCTGCATCGCCTATGAGACGGTGACGGCCAATGACCGATCGCTGCCTTTGCTCAAGCCGATGAGCGAGGTTGCGGGCCGGATGTCGATCCAGGTCGGCGCCCATTATCTCGAGAAGGAACAGGGCGGACGCGGAGTCCTTCTCGGCGGCGTTCCAGGCGTGTCGCCCGCCAAGGTCACGATCCTCGGCGGCGGAGTCTCAGGCGTCAACGCGGCGCAGATGGCCGTCGGAATGCGCGCCGACGTCACCATCTACGATATTTCCAACAGCCGACTCGCCGAGCTCGACATGTTCTTCGGCAGCCAGATCAAGACCGCCTACGCCTCCAAGGCGGCGATCGCCCATGCCGTCGCCAAATCGGAGCTCGTGATCGGCGCCGTTCTGGTACCCGGCGCGGCAGCGCCGAAGCTCGTCACCCGCGACATGCTGAAGACGATGAAGCGCGGGTCGGTGCTGGTCGACATCTCGATCGATCAGGGCGGCTGCTTCGAGACCTCGCGGGCCACGACCCACAGCGATCCGGTCTACGAGATCGACGGCGTGATCCATTATTGCGTCGCCAACATGCCCGGCGCCGTGGCCCGGACCTCGGCCTTCGCGCTCAACAATGCGACGCTCCCGTTCGTTCTGAAGCTCGCGAGCCAGGGCGCTGAAAAGGCGATGAAAGCCGACCCGCATCTCGCGAATGGCCTCAATGTTTCGAATGGCAAGATCCGCCACCGGGCCGTGGCCGAAGCGCTCGATCTGCCGTTCGAATCCGCCAGCGAATATGAAGGAACCTGATCAGGGCGCGGGCGCGGGTGCTGGGATTTGCCCGAGCATCCGCGCCCGCTCCAGTGACTGCAGTCGTTCCTCGACAACCGGCCGGTAGGACGCGTCGGCCGGCGCGGAGGCGAGCAGGGCGCGCCAGATCCGCTCCGCCTCGTCGAACTGCCCGCCCTGGGCCAGAGCGAGCCCATAGAAGAATCGCGGTCCCGGATGATCCGGCGCGAGCTGCGCCGCCCGCTCGAAGGCGAGCTGAGCGGCGGGTGTCATCATGCCGTCGGCATGAACCACCAGAGCGTTGCCGAGCCCGACCCAGAGATCGGCATCGTTCGGCCCTTCCCTGAGACCGCTTCGGATGACGTCGACTCCGGCCTTGGTGTCGCCGCGCTGCTGGCGGGCCTCGGCGAGGTTGAGCCAGAACCAGGCGCGGTCGAACCGTCCGAGCATGTTCTCGCGGGTCGCGGCGAACTCGCTTTCCGCCACCTCTACCCGTTCCGGCGGCGGCTTGGGTTGGCCGTCGAGCTGCGGCCGCCCCTGGAGCGAGTAGCCGGCCAGCGCGAGCAGAAGGGCAGCGGCAAGGAACTGGAAGGCGCCCTTGTCGCGCCTGACGAACGGCCACAGGCCCGCGAAGGTGGCTATCGCCAGAAGGATGATGATCAGCCAGCCCATCAGCGCCGGCGCCTTCTGAAGCGCTTGCGCGCAAGCCAGGCGCCGCCCGCGAGGAACAGGATCGGTGCGAGCAGGAGCGGCCAGGTGACCGGCTCGAGCGGAGGATCGTAGGTCACCCAATTGCCGTAACGCTCGACCAGCCAGCGGCGGATGTCCTCCGGCCGTTCGCCGGCCTCGATCCGGCGGCGGATCAAGGCGCGCATGTCGCCGGCCATGTCCGCATCGCTGTCGGCGATCGACTGACCCTGGCAGACGAGGCAGCGGATCGTCTCCATCAGCGCCTTCGCCTCCGCCTCCTGGCGCGGATTGGCCAATTGCTGGTCCGCATATTCCGCCGGGGGAAGCAGGGAATCGGCCAAGGCAGGAGTCGCCAGGGCCAGAGCGAGCGCGCCGAGCCAGGGGAGGAAGATCGCCCGCTCGCTCATCGCGCGGCCTCATAGGCTTCGAGGATATCGGCGACGTCGGCTTCGGTGATGGCGCCGATATGCTGGTGACGGATGATCCCCTCGCCGTCGATGACGAAGGTCTCGGGAACTCCGGACGAACCGATCGAAAGCTGAACCCGGCTGTCGGCGTCGAGGCCGATATGGCGATAGGGATCGCCCCAGCGGGCGAGGAAGCCGGCGATGTCCTGCGGCCGGTCGCGGATCGCGACCGCGTCGATCGGGACCCCGCGCGACTCGAGGTCCAGCAGGAGCGGCGCCTCCGCGATGCACGGCACGCACCAGCTCGCGAAGATGTTGAGCACGCGCGGCTCGCCAGTGGCGAAGTCCCGGCTGCTGACGGCGGGTCTCCCCGGAAGGGCCGGAGGCAAAGCGAAGGCGGGAAGCGGGCGTCCGATCATCTGCGATCGGATCACCCGGTCGGAGGGCGCGTAGAGGCCGATCGCGACGACGGCGAGGAAGATCACGAAGACCGCCAACGGCACCCAGAGGACGAGCCGCTTCATGCCGGCACCTGTTCGGTCTTGATCTTGCGCTCACGGCGGAGCCGCCCGATCAGAGACAGCAGGCCGCCGAGGGCGACCATGCCGCCGCCGAGCCAGATCAGGGTCACCAGAGGCTTCCACCAAAGCCGCAATTGCCGGCGACCGCCTTCCACCTCTTCGCCCATCGCGACGTAGAGCTGGCCGTCGATCATGGTCGCGATCGCCGCTTCGCTCGTCGGAGTCGGCGGCGAGCTGAACATGCGCGCCTGCGGACGGAGGACGAAGGGTTCGCCGTCGCCGCGCCGGACGGAAAGCCGAGCCTCGACCGCGGTCCAGTTCGGCCCCGCCACCGGCTCGACGCCCTGGAGCTCGACCTGGAACGGACCGACCACGGCGGTCTGGCCGATCCGGGCCGCGACCAGTGTCTCGCGCGTGAACGCGCTCTCGGCCGCCATTCCGGTAAGGCTGACCGCAATTCCCAGATGGGCGACGACCATCCCCCAGATGAACAGCGGCGTCCGCCGCAGATTGCGCTTCCACAACGGCGCCAGGCTGGCGGCCGCGACCCCCGGCGCGAGGCCGAGACCGAGCAGCGGAAGTAGGCCGATTCCGGGCGCCAGAAGGACGAGCGCGAGCAAGGCGGCGGCGCTGATCAGAAGCGGCACCGAGTAGCGGCCGATCGCCTCGCGGGCGCGGTCGCGCCTCCAGCGGAGCAGCGGGCCGAGCCCCATGACGGCGATCAGAGCGAGCGCGATCGGCCCGGCGAACTTGTTGAAATAGGGGGGACCGATCGACAATTTTTCCCCGGTCACCGCCTCCACGCCGAGCGGATAGAGAGTGTAGAAGAAGACGATCCCGAGGATCGCCGAAAGCAGGAGGTTGTTGACGACGAGAGCGCCTTCCCGGCTCACCGGATCGAAGCGCGAGCCTTCCCTGACCGTGCCGATCCGAAGGCCGAACAGGGCCAATGCTCCGCCGATATAGAAAAGCAGGAGGACGAGGATGAAGGCGCCCCGGCGCGGGTCCACGGCGAAGGCGTGAACGCTGGTGAGAATCCCCGAGCGGACCAGGAAGGTGCCGATCATCGACATCGAGAAGGCGACGACGGCGAGCATCACGGTCCAGGCGCGAAGCCCGTCGCGCGTGGCGAGGACGGTGACGCTGTGGAGAAGAGCCGTGGCGGCGAGCCAGGGCATGAGCGACGCATTTTCGACCGGATCCCAGAACCACCAGCCGCCCCAGCCGAGCTCGTAATAGGCCCAGTAGGAGCCGGCGGTGATGCCGAGGGTGAGGAAGATCCAGGCGGCGAGCACCCAGGGGCGCATCGCCCGGGCGAAAGCGGGGCCGACGTCGCGGGTGATGAGGGCGCCGACCGCGAAGGAGAAGGCGATCGAGATGCCGACATAGCCGAAATAGAGGGTCGGCGGATGGAAGGCGAGGCCGGGATCCTGGAGCAAGGGATTGAGGCCATTGCCCTCGACCGGCGCCGGGCTGAGCCTGGTGAAGGGATTGGAGGCGAACAAAAGGAAGGCGTAGAAGCCGAGCGCGATCGCCGCCTGCGCGGCCAGGGTGGCGGCAAGGCTCTCCCTTCGGAGCCGGCGCTCGAGCAAGGCGACGGCGCCGCCGGCGACGGCCAGAACCGTCACCCACAGAAGCATCGATCCCTCGTGATTGCCCCAGGCGCCGGCGAACTTGTACAGCCAGGGCTTGGCCGAATGGCTGTTGGCGGCGACGAGCTGGACCGACAGGTCGGTTCGAAGGAACAGCCAGATCAGCGCGAGAAAGGCGATCGAGGCGAGGACGCCCTGGGCGACGGCCACCGATCGAACGAACCGATCGAGCGATTCAGCCGGAGTCCGGGCGACACCATCGCCCGCAACCGCGGCCAGGGCTCCGGCGGAACCGACCGCGGCGGCGCCGATCAGCAATTGCAGAAGCGACAGCGCCGCTGCGAGCCACAAGGCGGCCAGCCCCCCCTCGGCGATCATTCGAGCGATTCCGACTTGTGCTGCCCCTTCGGACCGAGCTCGGGCGGCATGTAATTTTCATCATGCTTGGCGAGGATCTCGGTCGCGACGAAGCTTCCGTCGGGGCGGAACCGGCCTTCGGCGACGACTCCGCTATCCTCGCGGAACAGATCGGGAGTGATCCCCGAATAGCGGACCGGGATGGTGGCGCGGGTCTCGTCGCCGACGACGAAATCGATCGTCACCCCGTCCGGATGGCGCCGGATCGAGCCGGCCTTGACCATTCCGCCGATCCTGACCGAGCGATCCAGCGGAAGTCCACGCGCGGCGACGTCACCCGGTGCGTAGAAATAAGCGGCGCGGTTGCGAAGGCCGGACATGGCGAGGAGGACGGCGCCGAGGACTGCCCCGACCGCCAGCAGAAGCAAGACGAGACGCTGATTCTTCGGCTTCACGATCGACGGCCCAGCGATTCGGCCTGCTTCTCGGCCCGGCGCATCGACACCAGGCTCCAGCCCACCAGGCCGGCCGTGCCGATCACGCAAAGCGCATAGGCGCCGATAATGAAGGGCCAGGCATTCATCGCGATCGTCCCTTCATGCCGCCAGCCGCTTCAGGCGAGCTTCGACCTTGTTGCGGGCGAGCTCGGCACGCATCCGCATCAGCACGACCGAGCCGAACAGGAGCGAAAAGCCCAGCGCCGAGGCGAGCAACGGCCACAGCATCGAGGCGTCGATGCTCGCTTTGCCTTCGATCAGGCTGATGCTCGATTTCTGGTGAACGCTTTCCCACCACTCCACCGAGAAGCGGATGATCGGGATGTTGATTGCCCCGACCAGGCCGAAAATGGCGGTGAGGCGCCCCTCCCCCCCTTTCTCCTTCTCCGCGCCGGACAGAGCGACGAAACCGGCGTAGAGGAACAGGAGAACGAGCATCGAGGTCATCCGCCCGTCCCATTCCCAATAGGTGCCCCAGGTCGGGCGGCCCCAAAGCGAGCCGGTGCCGAGGCAGATCGCGGTGAAGACGAGACCCGGCACCGCCAGCGCCCTCGACGCAACCGCCGCGAGCGGGTGGCGCCAGACGAGCTGGGCGAGGCTGGCCACGGCGATCCCGGTCCAACCGCCCATGGCCAGCCAGGCGGAGGGCACGTGGACGTAGAGGATGCGGACGCTCTCCCCCTGGTAGCGCTCGGGCGGCGCGAGGAAGAGGCCATAGGCGAGCGCCACGACGATCAGCGCGCCGCCCGTCCAGCCGAGCCAGCCGGTGAGGGGTCGCGCCAATTTGAGGAAACGGGCCGGATTCGCGTAGACGTGCATGTTCGAAGGCCGGTTTAGCGAAGGGCTCGGCCGCAAGGAAGCGCGTCCTTGCGCGTCTTCGCCCGCGGCCCTTTCCCCGGAGCTTGCCGAAGCCGATTGCTTCGCCGCTCCACTGCCCGCAATGACGGCGGGTGGAAGCGACCCGCACCCCTCTTGCCCAGAACCGCCTTCTCGGAATCGCGCTTCGGATCGGGGCGACGACCTGCTTCGGGTTCATGGCGGCGATGATCAAGCTGGGCCATGATAACGGGATCGCCCTCCCGGAAATGGTCTTCTATCGCTTCGCCTTCGGGCTTCCGCCCTTGCTCGCCTGGATTGCCTATACGGGCAATTTCGGCGCCTGGCGGACGAACCGTCCCGGAGCGCATCTGACCCGCGGCCTGCTCGGCCTTGCCAACCTCGTGTTCGGCTTCAGCGCCCTCGCTTATCTTCCGCTCGCCGAGGCGACGACGATCAGCTTCGTCGCGCCTTTGTTCGCGGTGCTGCTCTCGGCCCTGATCCTGGGCGAGAAGGTCGGTCCCTATCGCTGGAGCGCCGTCGCCTTGGGTTTCTTCGGCGTTCTCATCGTGATGCAGCCGACCGGGAACCAGCTCCCTGCCGTCGGCATCGCTCTGGCCCTGATCGCCGCCTTGGGAGTCGCCGGAGTGACGATCGCGATCCGGGACATCGGCCGAACCGAAAGCACGCCGACGACCGTGCTGTGGTTCACGACCTTCTCGATCTGCCTTTCGGGCGCTCTGATGCCCTTCTTCGCCGAATCGCATGACCTGCGCGAATGGGCGATCCTCGCCGCTTTGGGCCTCCTCGGCGGCGTCGGCCAGCTGCTCCTCACCTCGTCGCTGCGATTCGCGCCGGTGCCGGTCGTCGTGCCGTTCGATTATGTCCAGCTGCTGTGGGCGGTGATACTCGGCTGGTTGCTCTGGAACACCCAGCCCGCAGCGACCGGCTGGGCTGGAGCCGCGATCATCGTCGCGAGCGGCCTCGTCACGGTCTGGCGGGAGCACCGGCTCGGCCGCGACAAGCCGAGACCCGCGCCATTGTAGCGGATCCTCCGACGATTCGATCCGAGGCGAGCGGCCTCAGCCGCGGCCGATGATGCGTCGTGCCATGTCGTCGGCGACGGCGGCGGGATTGCGGCCGGTGGCGACGCTTTCGTCCCAGATCGTCTCGAGCCGGCCGGGAATGGCCTCGACCCGCTGGCGGACGACCGATTCGTCGCCGTCGCCGATATATTCGGTCGAGACGTTGATGATTCCGCCGGCATTGATGACGTAATCCGGAGCGTAGAGGATCCCGCGCTGGTGGATCCGATCGCCGTCCTGGGGGGTGGCGAGCTGGTTGTTGGCGCCGCCGGCGACGATCGGCACGCGAAGCTGGGCGATCGAGGATTCGGTGAGGATCGCGCCGAGCGCATTGGGGCTGAGCAGGTCGGCCTCGAGGGTCATGATCTCGGCAGGATCGACGATCGTGCCGCCGACCTCGTCGGCGAGCGCCGACACGCGCTGGCGGTCGATGTCGGCGATGCTCAGCCGTGCGCCTTCCTTCGCGGCGCGGCGGGCGACTCCGCTGGCGACGCTGCCGGCGCCCTGGATGGCGAGATGGAGCCCCTCGAGACTGTCCTTGCCGAGCGCCCGCTTCACCGCCGCCTTGATCCCGAGGAAGACGCCGTAGCTGGTGTGCGGTCCCGGATCGCCGCCGACCGCGCCGCTTTCGGCCGGGAGGCCGGCGACAAATTTCGTTTCCTTCGAGATCGCGACCATGTCGGCGACGTTCATGCCGACGTCCTCGGCGGTGACATAACGGCCGCACAGGCCCTCGACGGCTCGGCCGAAGGCGGCGAGCATCTGCGGAGTCTTGGTTCGCGCCTCGTCGGCGAGGATCACCGCCTTGCCGCCGCCCAGAGGCAGGCCGGCCATCGCATTCTTGTAGCTCATGCCGCGCGACAGCCGGAGCGCGTCGGCGATCGCATCGCCGGCCTGGGCATAATGCCACAGCCGGGTGCCCCCGGCGCCGGGCCCGAGATGGCTCGAATGGACCGCGATGACGGCCTTCAGCCCGCTTTCACGGTCGGTGACGAAATGCACCAGCTCATGCTCGTCGAAATCGGGGAAATCCCAGAGCGAGTCCATCGATCGGTCCTGTAACTGTCTAGAATGAATGGGGCGATCGACGGGACTTGAACCCGCGACCCTCGGTACCACAAACCGATGCTCTAACCAGCTGAGCTACGATCGCCACGCGTCATGAGGAAGCCGCGCACATAGGGTCGACTGCGCTGTTGCGTCAAGCTCGTGCGGCCCCGAATTGCCGGAACCTCCTGCCCCGCCGCTCGGTTCCTCACCGAGGAGAAACGCCATGTCTGACCGAAGGACGAAGATCACGACCGGGCCCAACGAACGCTCGGTGAACGAGAGCCTCGCCGGTACCGGACCGGGAATTCCCGACGAGGCACTCGGCCCCGGCGAAGAGCTGCTCGAGCCGCCCAGCGACGAAGA
The DNA here is from genome assembly GCA_946886275.1 of uncultured Sphingosinicella sp. Next base: position 894 of record CAMPIH010000068.1, on the reverse strand, counting down.
TGTCGAGCGGGCCAAGGCGAGCCTCGGAGTCGAGGACAAGAAAGGCCGCTAGGCGGTCAGTCGAGCGAGCATTTCGTCCGGCGCGCCGTCGATCTCGACCATCTTGAGCCGGCTCGACTCGCCGCTGACGATCCGAACGCCCGACTTCGGAAGGCCGAGCTCCTTCGCCAGGAACGCGATGAGCGCCGTATTGGCGGCGCCGTCGACCGGCGGCGCGGCGAGGCGTATGGCGAGCGCCTTGCGGCCGTCGGCAGTGACGATGAAACCCGCGATCGCGTCACGGCCGGCCTTCGGAGTCACCCGGACGGCGAGGCGGAGCCGGTCGGCCGAACCGATGGACGGCCCTTGGCTCAATTGATCGTGATCACCCCGTCGACGGCGCGCCATTCGGCCGGACCGATGAGATGATGATGAGCCACCCGAACGGAATGAAGCGCGGCTTCGATCTCGCGCCGCCAATGATCGAGGAAATCCCGGAGCACCGGGAACTTGGGGGCGACGTCGTAATGCTGGTAGACGAAGAGCTGAACCAGCGCCGGATGATCGGGCATGTAATAGCTGATCTCGACCGTGCTGAGGCCGTAGCCCTGAAGCTGCTTCAGGAATTCGGGGTCGGCGCCGCGCGCCTGCCCTTTTGCCCAGGGGTCCATCACGAAATCGCCGCTGCCCACCTGCTCCTCCTGCGTTGACCGATCCTCTCTTTTCGTCCTCGTCGCCCCTTATGAGGCACATGGACGAACTTACGGTTAACAAGGCGGAAAAAGCAAATTCGTTCCGGCGGCCGCATGAACCCGTTGCGCAGGGACAAGGCGAAAATCGGCTCGATTGGAAGACAGGTTAAGGCGTGGTGGGCGCGGCAAGGATTGAACTTGCGACCCCTGCGGTGTGAACACA
>CAMPIH010000067.1 GCA_946886275.1 uncultured Sphingosinicella sp. | reverse complement strand
CGCTCGGACCCCATGGCGTCGGCGATTCGGGCGGTCGCGATGTTCGAGGAATGGACCAGGAGTTCGGGGATCGTCAGAGGCCGGCCCTGGGCGTGATCGTCGCTGATCCGGAATCGGCCGATCGCAAGCGGCGCGCTGGCGTCCCAGCGCTGCGCCATCGACGTCACCACGCCGGCCTCGAGCGCGGCGGCGACGGTGATCGGCTTGAAGGCGGAGCCCAGCTCGTACACGCCCATCGTCGCCCGGTTGTAGAGGGCGCTCGGATCGGAGCGACCGGCGGCGTTGGGATTGAAGGTCGGCGCCGAAGCCATCGCGACGATCTCGCCGGTATGGACGTCGAGCATGATCCCGGTGCCGCCTTCCGCCTGGAGGGCCGTCACCGCGTTGCCGAGCTCGGATTCCATCGTCGCCTGGACCCGGCTGTCGATCGCCAGAGCCACCGGCTCGCCCCTCATTCCCTCGGCGGTGAGACGTTCCTCGAGCACGCGTTCCATCCCGGCGACACCGTGGCCGTCGAAATCGGTCCAGCCGAGGACGTGACCGGCCAGAGCGGTCTGCGGATAGAGCCTCTCCGGCTCCCGGTTGAAGACGATGGCCGGTTCGCCGAGCGCGTTCACCGCCGCGACCAGCTCCGGCACTGCGCGACGGGCCAGATAGAGGTAATTGCTGTCGGAGCTGAGCATCCGCAGATATTGATCGACGCCACGCTCCGGCATCAGCGCGTTCAGCTTCACCGCCAGCTCGCGCCGGTCGCCGATGATCCGTTCCGGATGAACGCCGATGGTCCAGGCGTCGATCGTCCGGGCGAGCGGGATGCCGTTGCGGTCGACGATGTCCGCGCGCGGCGGGATCAGCGGATTGACGAGCTGAGCGGCTCCCGAACGGTCCGTGAAGACCTGAAGATAGGCCAGCCGGAGCACGATCAGGGCGGTGACCCCGGCGAACAAGAGCATCACCAGCATCAGCCGCTGATAGGTGAGCGTCAGCTCCTGCTTCTGCTCGCCTGGGGGCGCTTGCCTTTGAACCTGGGCGGCGAGCGTCGCCATCAATCGACGCCCTGCTCGCCTTCGCTTTGCGCCTGGACGCCGAGTTCGCGAAGGGTGCGCTCGTCGAGCAGGGATGAGGAGGAATCGGCCGAGCGCGGCAGCGGCGCCGCCGTCCGGACCGTTGCCGGCTTCACCGACGGAGAGATTTCGAGGCTGGCCCGGCGCAACAACGGCCGCACCGGGTCGGTGGCGGGGATGTCGGCACGCGCCTGAACGACCGGCGGCCGGGCCGCGGGGGCAGGCGCCGAGGGCGCGACTTCGGCCGAGGCCAAGCGGACCCGCTCATGTACCTGGCCCGGCGCTTCCCTGGTGTCGAACCGGGCGAGCGTGAGCCCGCTTTCGAGGAACTGGCCGGCCACCGGCGCCGACAGAGCGAGGACCTCCGCATTCCATTGCTCGAGCTGCTGGAGCCGGCCGCGGGTGCCGAGCTCGGTCTGGAGCGAACGTATGTCCTGCTGGGCGCGGATGACCTGGCGATCGAGGCTCGCCAGCTCGGCACGCTCCGCGGCGACCTGGAGCGAGAGCATGTAGCAACCGAGCGCCGCCGTGCCGATCGCGGCGACCCATGCAACGGGCTTGAATCCCCTTGCGATCATCTCGGCATTCCTTCCTCATTGACGGGCCAGGCGGGAGCAGACGTTCGGCGTGCGGCGCGAAGCGTGGCGGAGCGGGCGCGCGGGTTGGACCGGGTTTCGGCCTCGTCGGCCTTCACCGGCTTCGCCACCGCTTCGAAGGTCGGCGGCGGGCCGGATTCGTTCGCTGCGGGGAGGTGGCGAGAGCCGGCCGGCCGGTCGCCGCTCCGGCTCTTGAGAAACCGCTTCACGATCCGGTCTTCGAGACTGTGGAAGGTGACGACGGCAAGGCGGCCGCCAGGTGCAAGCACCTGTTCGGCGGCCGCCAGCCCGCCCTCGAGCTCGCTCAATTCCTCGTTGATGTGGATCCGGATCGCCTGGAAGGTGCGGGTCGCCGGGTCCTTCTTCATTCCCGGATGATGGCCGGCCGCCTTGCGGACGATCTCCGCCAGCTGGGCCGTCCGTTCGATCGGGCGGCCGGCGACGATCGCCCTGGCGATCCGCCGCGACTGCCGCTCCTCGCCATAATGGAAGATGACGTCGGCGATCTCCGCCTCGCCGGCCTGGTTGACGAAGTCGGCTGCGCTCTGCCCCTCCTGGGACATCCGCATGTCGAGCGGCCCGTCCCCCTGGAAGGAGAAGCCCCGTTCGGCCTGGTCGAGCTGCATCGAGGAGACGCCGATATCGAGCGTGACGCCGTCGACCTTGTCGACGCCGTGCAGGGCAAGCGCCTGACGCATCCGGGAAAAACGCTCCGGAACAAGCGTCAGGCGCCCCCCGTTCGAAGCCGCCAGAGCCTCGCCCTTTCGGATCGCGTCGGGATCGCGATCGAAGGCGATGACTCGGGCAGCTCCCTTATCGAGAATGGCCTTGGTGTAGCCGCCGGCGCCGAACGTGCCGTCGACATGGGTTTCGCCGGGGGCGACGGCGAGCGCTTCGAGCACTTCGTCGAGAAGGACCGGCACGTGCGGGCTGGCGGCGGTCGCGCTCACAGCTTCAGCCCCTTTTCGTCGAGATGAAAGGCAGCGAGCTCGCGAAGGCCCTCGTCGCCGCTCTGGAGCGCAAGCCGGGGGTTCCAGATCTCGACGGTGGCGCCGGTGCCGACGAACAGAGCGAGATCCTCGATCGCGCCCTTGCTCCGCATCATCCGCGGCAGGATGATCCGGCCGCTCGGGTCATAGGGCACCTCTTCGACGATGCCGAAGGTGCGGCGGTCACGCGAATAGCGGGCCCGCGGATCGGTGGCCTCCTCGGCGAGCCGGAGCCGCTCATTCTCGCGGTGGAGGAAGCGGCCGTAATTTCGGTCATAGGCAACCAGGCAGGGATCGACCTCGTGCATTCTCAGGACGACGACCTTGGCTTCGGAGCGGCGCTCGATCACCGAGCGGACGCCGGCGGGAACGGAGAGACGCCCCTTGGCATCTACCGCGTTGAGCGCGCTTCCGCTGAAGAAGTGCTCGATCTCCACCCAGTCCGGTCCCCGCACACATAGGCTTCCCGTTCGCGGACGCGCGTTCTGCACGTCCGCGGTCGCACCGCGGCAAAACAGGAAATGCCCCTGACTAAGTGCCAGTGGATAACAGGGAGCGGGTGGGATTGGAAGGGGTTTTGATGCCTACAGTGGGGATTTCATGCCCCAAGAGCGTATTTGCCTGCCTATTCGTGGTTTGTTCCGGATCATCGATAGCAGCGATCGTCCTGTGGATAAATCGGTGAATATGGCGGCCGGAAGAGCGGCTTCAGCGTCGAGACGAGGCGCGCCTCGACAGCCAGAGGCAGATCAGCGCCAAAGCGAGAGCAAGCGCGATCGGCTGGCTCGCCTTCAGTACCGCCGCGCCGCGACTCGCGCCGGGATCGGCCCATTGCACGTCTCCCTGCGCCCGCTCCCGGCTGATTCCGGCAAGCCGGTCGAGCCAGTCGGCGACAGCCGGTACATTGTCGGACAGACGGTCGTGCCGCTCCGCCGAGGCCGAGCCCGAAGGCATGGACGTGGAATCGTGGAGCAGATCGGCGTCCGCGACGATGATCGCGCGACCGCGGCCGATCCGGCAATCGAGGACGAACGGTGCTTCCTGCCGACAGCCGGGATGATCGCTCGCCAATGTGCCTGCGCCGGCGAGCCTCAGCTGTCTCTTGCCGATCTGATGGATGCGCGGCCCTTCGACCGCAGGGCCGACGGTGATTCGCCAATGCGCCAGCAAAGGCGTCAGCATGTTGATCGCGACCGGACGGCGCACGTCGCCCGGCGGAAGAACGCTCGGCCAGGCGAGCGCGGGATCGGCGAGGATGAGCGCCCGGCCGCCGCCCCTGACCCATAGGTCGAAAGCGACGAGCTCCTCGGGCGCGAGCAGCCGGGGCTGGGCGAGAAGCATTAGCCGCGCCCGGCCAAGGCTCGAACCATCCAGGAAATCGATCGGACGAAGGGTGAATTCGCGGCCGAGCGCCAGCCAGGACGCCGAAGGAGCACCACCGCCCAACGCCCCTTTCTCTCCCCAGACGATCGGAAGCGATGTCATCACCGTCACGGCCGGCCGGTCCGGCGAAACGGTGCCGCCCGCCCCGCCCAGCACGATCGCCTCATAAGGCCGGAGCGCGCCCGGGACGAGCAGGAGAAGAGCGAGCGCGATCGTCGCCGCATATTTTCCGCGCTTCCCGCCGAACCGGCATCCGGCCTGGACAGCGAGGTCGAAAATGACCGCCAGCATCGCCCCTGCCGCCCAGCCGCGAAGCATTTCCGGCCAGGGACTGGCCGCGCCGAGCCCAGCCAGGAGCAGGGTCTCGCTTAGTCCGGCGACGATCAGGGCGAGCGCGTAGAGCAGGTAGCGAGTTTGCCAGCGGGCCGCCGCCATCCGCATCGCGGCGATCAGCAGCAGCCATGGCCGAAAGGCGAATAAGATCAGCGCCTCTGCCCTGCCCCAGTCCAGGAAGCGGCCGATCAGGAGACCGGCGCCGATCTCGGCCGCGGCAAACAAGGCGGCGCCGAGGCACAAGGCGGCAAGACCCGCGAGCGGCCTTCGCCCGCGGCCGGCTCGCCGGAGAGGCTGACCCACTATTCCAGGACGTCGGGGGCCGCCGGCGTCTCCTCCTCGGGCGCGGTGACGTTGCTCTCCGCCTTGCCTGGGGCGACTCCGAGCTCGGCGAGCGGTTCGGTCGGCGCCGGCTCGACCTCGGCTTCGGGCGCGGCGGCGCCGCCGGAACGCTGTTGCTCGATCAGGTTCGGCGTGATCGGCGCCTCGTCCGCGCTCTGGCTCGTGAAGATGGCCGCGAGCAGGACGACGAGAAAGACGAACGCCAGACCGGTCAGGCCGATCCGAACACGCTGCATCGACAGTGCCTTTTCCCCGCGCTGCATGCTGACGAGACTAAGGCGTCGCTCCCTGCCCTGCAATGGCCAAGGCTCGGTTCCTCGAAGCCGCCGTCCCGGCGGACCCGGACGAGCAGCGGCCGATCGGCGACAGTCAATGCGAAGCGGGGGCAGCTGGCGATTGGTCGAACCTGCGGCCGAATTGGTCGAAAGCCTGGCAGGCAACGCCAGGTTTTGCGACAAAGTCCGACTTGACGGAATATGCTGCGGTCGCGAAGGGGACATCATGCAGAATCATCGATTCCTCGCCGCAGGCGCGATTGCGGCAGTCATCCTCCTTTCGGCCTGCGACAGCGAGCCCGAAAAGCTCAACAGCCGCTCGGATCCCATGGCGGAGCAGCTGAAGAAGGCGCCGCCGGTCACGGAACTGCCGCCGGCGATCGCCAGCAGCAAGGCCTATCGTTGCAGCGACAACAGCCTTTTCTACGTCGATTTCTATACGAACGACACGGCGCGTCTGCGCACCGTGCGGGGCGGAGAGGCCGTCAATCTGACCGCCGCCGGCGGCAACCCGCCTTATGTCGCCGAAGGCCATTCGGTCAGCGGCGATGGCGATGCGGTCCGAATCACCGCCCCCGGCAAGAACAATCTCAGCTGCCACACCTGAGTGAAGCGCAGAGGATGAACATGGAGGGCCGGCGCCAGCGCCGGCCCTTTCCTTTTGTGCCGCGGCGGCTGACCCGTCTCCACTGCGACAAGCGTTAACCGGCCCTTAGGCGCTGTTCGGCCACGGTGCCGGCGAAACGCTGAAGGGGGCTGAAGTGGCGGAACCGATATTTCTCCGAGTCCGGCGGGTGCTGAGTGCAAGCGCGGAAGAAGCGGTCGACGCGATGGAGCGGGCCGGTGCCGGGAGCGTGATGCGAGAAGCGATCCGCCAGATCGACCGCGCCATCGACGACGTTCGGGCGGAGCATCGAAGCGCGCAGCAGCGCGGAGTCCAGGCGAAGAAGCTCGAGCAGGCGATCCGCGACAGGATCGCCGATCTCGACGAGAAGGCGCGCTTCGCGCTCGGCAAGGGACGCGAGGATCTGGCCGAAGCGGCGCTGTCGAGCCAGCTCGACCTGGAAGAGCGGGTCACTCAGCTCGAGACCGCGCAGAAGGAATCCGCCGAACAGGTGATCCGACTAGATTCCTGTTTCGCCGATCTCCGCGCCCGCAAGACGAAGATGGAGAAGGAGCTTCGCGACTTCGAAGCCAGGCGCCGCGATTGCTCTCTCGGCGGCGGCGACCGCGATTGCAGCGATGTGATCGAACGACGGGTGGAGCGGGCCGAGGCCACGTTCGAGCGAGTGAAGTCGGCCAACGGCGATCCCGAAATCCACGGCTCTGATCCGGAGGACATGGAGAAGCTGGCCGAGATCGAATCGATCCGGCGCAGCAGCGTCGTCGCCGAGCGTCTCGAAGCGCTTCGCGCCGCCCCCTCGCCCGCATCCAGCCGCCGCCGATCGCGAAGATAGGAAGCGGGTACCACGCTTATTGTCGACCGGGCCCGGCTCACGGGCTCGATCGAGCGGCGCGGGCTCCAGATCGATCGACCAGCCTCTAGGCGGGCGGGCGCGGCCCGGCTATGCGCCGCGCCATGACCGAATCCGCGATCACCCCCGAAATCGTCGCCGAACATGGTTTCACCAAGGAGGAATATGACCGGGTCCTCCACGCCCTCGGCCGGGAACCCAACCTCACCGAGCTCGGCATCTTCTCGGTCATGTGGTCGGAACATTGCTCCTACAAGAGCTCGCGGGTCCATCTGAAGAAGCTTCCCACCGAGGCGCCCTGGGTGATCCAGGGGCCGGGCGAGAATGCCGGCGTGATCGACATCGGCGAGCGTCCCGACGGGACCCGGCTTGCCGCGATCTTCAAGATGGAGAGTCACAACCACCCTTCCTACATCGAGCCCTATCAGGGCGCGGCGACCGGGGTCGGCGGAATCCTTCGCGACGTCTTCACCATGGGCGCGCGTCCGGTGGCCAATCTCAACGCCCTGCGTTTCGGCCGCCCAGACCACCCGAAGATGCGTCACCTCATCGCCGGAGTCGTCCACGGCATCGGCGGCTATGGCAATTGCGTCGGCGTTCCGACGGTCGGCGGCGAGGTCGATTTCCACCCGGCTTATGACGGCAACATCCTCGTCAACGCGATGACTGTCGGAATCGCCGAGCAGGACAAGATCTTCTATTCGGCCGCCGCCGGCGTCGGCAATCCGGTCGTCTATGTCGGGTCCAAGGCCGGGCGCGACGGAATCCACGGCGCCACCATGGCCTCCGCCGACTTTTCGGAGGACAGCGAGGAGAAAAGACCGACGGTCCAAGTCGGCGATCCCTTCACCGAGAAGCTTCTGATCGAGGCCTGCCTGGAGCTGATGGCTTCGGATGCGATCGTCGCCATCCAGGACATGGGTGCAGCAGGCCTCACCTCGTCGTCGGTCGAGATGGCCTCCAAGGGTGGAGTCGGGCTCGAGCTCGACATGAACGCCGTGCCCTGCCGGGAAGAAGGCATGACTCCCTACGAGATGATGCTTTCCGAATCCCAGGAGCGGATGCTGATGGTGCTCAAGCCGGGCCGCGAAGCCGAGGCCGAGGCGCTGTTCCGCAAGTGGGAGCTGGATTTCGCCGTCATCGGCAAGGTCACCGACACCGGGCGGCTGGTCCTGAAATGGAATGGAGAGACCACGGCCGACATCCCGCTGGCGCCGCTCGCGGACGACGCCCCCTGCTACGAGCGTCCCTGGATCCCGACCGAGCCGCCGGCGCCGCTGACCGACGTGCCGGCCTGCGGCGACATTGCCGGGGACCTGCTGAAGCTGATGGCCTCGCCCGATCTCGCCAGCCGCCGCTGGATCTGGGAGCAATATGACTACAAGGTCGGCGCGGACACGATCCAGCCGCCGGGCGGCGACTCCGCCCTCGTCCGGGTCCATGGCACGAGCAAGGCGCTCGCCATCACCACCGACGTGACCCCGCGTTACTGCCATGCCGATCCGCGCGAAGGCGGCCGCCAGGCGATCGCCGAGGCCTATCGCAACCTCAGCGCGGTCGGCGCCCGGCCGCTGGCGGCGACCGACTGCATGAATTTCGGCAATCCTCAGCGGCCCGAGATCATGGGTCAGTTCGTCGGCTGCATCGAGGGCATGGCCGAAGCCTGCCGGGAGCTCGACTTCCCGATCGTCAGCGGCAACGTCTCTCTCTACAACGAGACGAAGAACGAGGACGGCACCGGAAGCGCCATCCTGCCCACGCCGGCGATCGGCGGAGTCGGGCTGATCGAAGACTGGACCAAGGCCGTCGGGATCGCCTTCAAGGGCCCGGGCGACGTCATCGTCGCGATCGGCAACTGGCGCGGCTATCTCGGCCAGTCGCTATGGCTTCGCGAGATCCACGGGATGGAAGGCCGCGAAGCGGGCCCGCCGCCGAGCGTCGACCTTCACGAGGAACGGGTCGCCGCCGAATTCGTCCGGGCGGCGATCGCCGGTGGCGCGATCACCGCCTGCCACGACGTCTCCGACGGCGGAGTCGCGGTCGCGCTCGCCGAAATGGCGCTCGCCGGCAATGTCGGCGCGATCGTCAACAAGCCGATACCGGGCGGCGCCGCCGGCCTGTTCGGCGAGGATCAGGGCGTCTACCTCGCGACCATCTGCGACAATTGCCTGCTCACCTTCCTGGCACGGGCTCATGCTGCCGGAGTCGAAGTCGAGGCGATCGGCCGAACCGCCGGAAGCCGCCTCATCTTCGAGCTTCCGGACAGCGACCACAGCATCGCCCTCGCCGAGCTTCGCGAGGCGCATGAAGGCTTCTTTCCCTCACTCATGGCCCGCGAGCCGGCCCTGGCCTGATCGGAGTCGCCGCGGGCATAGCGATCACTGCGCCGAAAGCGACGCAATTTTGCGAAAGCTATTGCGACACATTCGCAACAGCCTTATGTGACGGTCATGGTCGTTTGTGTCTGCAATGCCCTTCGAGAGGCCGACGTGCGCAAGGCGGCGCGTGACGGCGCTTCCTGCCCGACCACGGCCTACCGGGCGTTCGGGCGCAAGCCGCGCTGCGGACAATGCTTCGCATTTGCGCGCGAAGTGATCGCCGCGGAGCGTGCGACCGCCTAGCATTAGCGGGCAATTTTTCGCAGATTTCCGCCATTTTTCGGGTGCCAATGGGCGCCTCCCTTCGTTATAGGATCGCCAGCGAAGGAGAGCGCACATGAAGGGCGACGACCAGGTCATCCAGCATCTCAACGAGACGCTCAAGAACGAGCTCACCGCGGTCAATCAATATTGGCTCCATTATCGGATGCTCGACAATTGGGGAGTCGCGAAGCTCGCCGAATTCGAACGGCACGAATCGATCGACGAGATGAAGCATGCCGATCGGCTTGCGGAGCGGATCCTGTTCCTCGAGGGCCTGCCCAATTTCCAGATGCTCGGGCGGCTTCGGGTCGGCGAGAATGTCGAGGAGATATTGAAGGCCGATCTCGAGCTTGAACGCGAGGCCGTCGAGCAGCTCAAGGTGGCGATCGCCCATTGCGAGTCGGTCCGCGACTATGTCAGCCGCGACCTGTTTGCCGAGATCCTCGAAAATGAGGAAGAGCATGTCGACATGCTCGAAAAGCAGTTCGACATGATCGAGCAGATGGGGCTCCAGAACTACATCCAGCTGCAGAGCAAGGCGGCGGAGGGCTGATCGGCGCGAGCCCCGGCCGCCGCTCGTCCGGCCGCTCATTTGCCATATCGGCCTCCAGCGATTATGCAGGCCGTCGCTTCGGTCGCAACGGACGGTCTTCGGCGCTTTGCGGCTCCTATTCCTTCTCTCGCTTCCGGGCACCGGCACGCCGGCGTTCGGCGCGCACGAACCCACGAAGGAACTCCCTTATGCCGATCGGCACAGTCAAATTCTTCAACACCGACAAGGGCTATGGTTTCATCCAGCCGGAAGATGGCGGCGGCGACGCCTTCGTCCACATCACCGCCGTCCAGGCCGCCGGCCTTCACACGCTCGATCGGGACCAGCGCGTCTCCTACGAGCTGGAAACCGACAATCGCGGCAAGACCAGCGCCGTCAACATCCAGCCCGCCTGAACCTTCCTCCCCCGCCTGAGCGGGGGAGACGCGGAAGAGGGGGGAGCGGCCAAAGGCGGCTCCCCTTCTCTCTCTCTCACCGGAAGAAAAGGGAAAGAATGTCCACGCATCACCAATTCTATCTTGACCGCGCTGCCGATGCCCGCCGCGACGCCGACGCGGCTACCCTGACCAATGTCCGCGAGCGCTGCCTTCGCGCCGCTGCCGCCTGGGACGACATGGCGAACCGGGTCGCGAGAACCGAACGGATGCGCGCCGAAACCGAGGCGAAGAAGGCCGCCGAGGCCCTGGCGGCCGAGACCGTCGCCGCCGCGGAATAGATTCGGGGCTTCGTCTTTTTCTCCAGCCCGCCGACCGGCCTCGGCCAGCGGGTGCCGCGGCCTGCGCCGGCCGATTCCTACCGGAGCTTGGCGATCTTCAGGCCATCGGCCTTGGCCCGGTCGCGAACCGATTCCTCGCTTCGAGTCAGCGCCTTGGCGATCGCCCTCAAGGCCATCCCCTTCTTCGCAAGCGTGTGGAGCTTCTGGATCTCGTCGCTCGTCCAGGGTTGCCGGTGCCGCTCGAATCGCTCGCCCATCTCAAATTTTCCCCTCTTTCGTTGCCCTGGGCGGTGAATCCCTGACTGCCGGAATAGTATAGCACGGCCCGCTCGCTTCGGCGCCGCTACCTCGAATCGGCCGACCCGCCGACACAAAAAAGGGCCACCTCGCGGCGGCCCTTTTTCCACTTCAAGACCGACCGCGAAGGCCGGCTCAGCCGAGCAGCTCCTGCTCGAGCTTCTTGGCCATCTCCTCGATATTCTCGGGCGGCCAGCCGGGAATGTCCATGCCGAGGCGAAGGCCCATGCTCGCGAGCACTTCCTTGATCTCGTTCAGGGACTTCCGGCCGAAGTTCGGGGTCCGGAGCATCTCGGCTTCGGTCTTCTGGACCAGATCGCCGATATAGATGATGTTGTCGTTCTTGAGGCAGTTGGCGCTGCGCACCGAAAGCTCCAGCTCGTCCACCTTCTTGAGCAGGTAGCGGTTGAGCTGGTTGGCGTCGGCCTCGGTCTCGGCGGCGCTCGGCGCAGCGATCCCGGCCATGGTCGGGACGCTGACCATGCCCTCGTCGAAATGGACGAACAGCTGCAGCTGGTCCTGAAGGATACGCGCGGCATAGGCGATCGCGTCGTCGGGCGTGATCGTGCCGTCGGTGTCGACTGTCAGGGTGAGCTTGTCATAGTCCAGCTCCTGGCCGACGCGGGTGTTCTCGACCTTGTAGCTGA
>CAMPIH010000066.1 GCA_946886275.1 uncultured Sphingosinicella sp. | reverse complement strand
GCTCTCGGCAAGCCATTCGAAATCGCTCCGCCGATTCATGACCATCATCGCCCAGCGGCAATAGACCGGATGGTCGGTGCTGAACCGGAATTCCCCGCTTGGCTCGAGCTTGGCGGCGATCAGGTCAAGCGGCCCCGGATTCATCATCCGGCGCTTGGCATGCCGGGCCTTGGGCCAGGGATCGGGATGGAGCAGATAGACGAAGCGGAGCGAGGAATCGGGCAGCCGCTCGAGCACGTTCAGGGCGTCGCCCATGTGGAGCCGGACGTTGGCGAGATGGCGGTCGCGGACATGGCCGAGGGCGCCGACGACTCCGTTGAGGAACGGCTCGCAGCCGATGAAGCCGTGATCGGGCAAGAGGTCGGCGCGAAAAGCGAGATGCTCGCCCGCGCCGAAGCCGATCTCGAGGTGAAGCGGCCGCTGATCGCCGAACAAGGCCAGGCCGTCGATCGGGCCCTCTTCCGGGACGCTCAGCGCCGGCAGCAGCTCGTCGACCAGCTGCGCCTGCCCGGCCCGAAGCTTGTGCCCGGACCGGCGGCCGTAAAGGCGCTTCAAGGTCGTCGGATCGCCCATGGCGCCCCTATCGCGTCAATGCCGGGTCCCGCCTGGTCCTATCCGGCCAGGCGGCGCACGGACTTCAGATCGCCTGCTTGAGCTGATCGACCAGGTCGGTCTTTTCCCAGCTGAACAGATCGCCTTCCGACTTGCGGCCGAAATGGCCGTAGGCGGCGGTCGGCAGATAGATCGGGCGATTGAGGCCGAGATGGGTCCTTATGCCCTTCGGCGTGAGCCGAACCAGGTTCGGAAGCACTTCCTCCAGGCGGGCAGCGCTGATTCCGTCCGCCTCGGTGCCGTGAAGATCGACATAGAGCGACAGCGGCTCGGCGACTCCGATCGCGTAGGAAAGCTGGATCGTGCAGCGCCGGGCGAGGCCGGCAGCGACGATGTTCTTGGCAAGGTAGCGCGACACATAGGCCGCGGAACGGTCGACCTTGGTCGGGTCCTTGCCGCTGAACGCGCCGCCGCCGTGGGGCGCGGCGCCGCCATAAGTGTCGACGATGATCTTGCGGCCGGTGAGGCCGGCGTCGCCGTCGGGGCCGCCAATCTCGAAGCTGCCGGTCGGGTTGATGTGGTAGACGGTCTCGTCCGACAGAAGCTCGGCCGGGATCACCTCGGCGATCACCTTCTTCACATAAGAATGAAGCTCGGCTTCCTTCTCGCCCTGGTCATAGCCCTTGCCGTGCTGGGTCGAGACGACGACCGTCGTCGCCGCGACCGGCTTGCCGTTCTCGAACCGAAGCGTGACCTGGCTCTTGGCGTCGGGCTCGAGGAAGGGGGCCGCGCCGGAATGGCGGTCGGCGGCCATCCGCTCGAGGATCTTGTGGCTGTAATAGAGCGTCGCCGGCATCAGGTCCGGGGTCTCGTCGCAGGCGAAGCCGAACATGATGCCCTGGTCGCCGGCGCCTTCGTCCTTGTTGCCGCTGGCGTCGACGCCCTGCGCGATGTGCGCGGACTGGCCGTGCAGGTAATTGTCGAACGTCGCGGTCTGCCAGTGGAAGCCGTCCTGCTCGTAGCCGATCTTCTGGACGACGTGGCGGACGACCTGCTCGATCTCGTCGCGGGATCCGGGCGCCCAGCCGTGCGTGTCCTTGAACGTCTCCTCGTCATAGACCGGCTTGCAGCGAATCTCGCCGCCGATGACGATCCGCTGGGTCGTCACCAGGGTTTCGCAGGCAACCCGCGCCTCGGGGTCCTTGCCGATGAAATAGTCGACCAGCGCGTCGGAAATCTGATCCGAAACCTTGTCGGGATGTCCCTCCGACACGGACTCGGAGGTGAAATGGTAGCTGCTGCGCATCGACAGAAAAGCCTTCCTCGCTCAAGTAAAAGGGCAAATTTGCGGATATAAAGATATGTTTATGTCCGCCGCCCGCTAGCGGGTTTTGCGTCTGACCGCAACAGCCGCGGCGACGAGCAGAAGCACAAAGAGGAAGGGTAGCGCATTGCCGAACCGGGCGAACAGGGTGTCCGGACCCGGCGGCGGCAGCCGGGCGTCGATCACCCCTTCGACGCCGGAGGGAAGCGCATGGAGAAGCCGGCCCTGGGCGTCGATGACCGCGGAAATGCCGGTCGGAGTCGCCCGGAGGACCGGCAGGCCTTCCTCGAGCGCCCGAAGCCGCGCCTGGGCGAGATGCTGCGGCGGCCCCCACGCGCCGAACCAGGCGTCGTTGGACGGGTTGAAGATGAAGTCCGGACGATCCGAGTCGCTGACGACGTCGCCGGAGAAGATGATCTCGTAGCAGATCTGGATTCCGGCGGTGCCGAAGCCGGGCAGATCGATGTTGCGCGGGCCGGGGCCGTTGAGGAAATCCTTGTCGCCGGGCGCCAGCCGGCTGATCCCGAGCGCCGAAAGCAAAGGCCGCATCGGCAGATATTCGCCATAGGGGACGAGGTGCGCCTTGTCGTAGCGGCCGACGATCCGTGCCCGAGAATCGAGCGCGAAGAGGCTGTTATAGGCAGCGTCGGCAGTCCCGTCCGGTCCGAACACGAGCTCGACCGCGCCGAGCAGGATGAGGTCGTTCGGCCCGATCAGGCCGGCGAAACTCTGGCGGGCGCGGCGATCGACGCCGATGAAGTCGGGAGTCGCGGCCTCGGGCCACAAGATCAGCCTCGGCTCCGCCGTCGGCGCTCCGGTCAGGCGCTGCTGGCGCCGGAAATTCTCTTCCCGAAAGCCGGGATCCCACTTGTTCTGCTGGCCGATATTGGGCTGGACGATCCGGACCGCGCCTCCTGGCTGGCCCTTCGGAGCGGCGGACGCGACCGCCCACGCGCCTCCGCAGAGAAGCAGAATGGCCGAAGCCGTCGCGCCGCCGGCGCGGCGATGGTCCCCGCGAAACAGAAGCAGCAGCGCGCCCGAGGCCAGCAAGGCGAGGCCCGACAGTCCGTAGGTGCCGATCCATCGTGCCGGCCAGGCCAGGCCGGTGTCGATGAGGGCGACGCCCACCGGGTTCCAGGCGAAGCCGGTGAACAAGGTGGCTCGGAGCCATTCGGTGACGACCCAGGAGGCGGCGAAGAGGAGCACGAAGACGAGCGCATGGCGCCGCCCCCAGCGCCACGCCAAACCGGCCGCCGCGGCCGGATAGATGGCGAGGTAGAGCGACAGCAGGACCACCGCCACCCAACCGAGCCAGGCCGGCATCGCCGCCTGGTAGGTGAAGGCGGTGGCGATCCAGTTGAGGCCGAGGACGAACTGGCCGAAGCCGAACCACCAGCCGCGGGCCAGCGCCGAGCGAAGGGTCGGCGCCCGCTCGACCAGCCACAGCAAGGCGAGCAGCGAGGCGAGCATGATCGGCCAAAAGCCGACCGGCTCGAAGCCGAGCGCTCCGGCGACGCCGGCGACGAAGGAGAGGCCGAGATATTTCATCGGCAGCCGCTATGGCGACCGGGCTCCGCCGCCGTCAATGGCACTTGCCGCGGCCGGGGAGAGGCGGGCGGGCTCTGCCCCGTCACGGCCATTGCGGGTCTCGAATACACGCCTGAGGGCGTGTGTGCTACGCGCACAACGGCCGGGATCGTCTCGCGAAGTCCGCTGGAAAGGAGCGCAGCGCAGTCGCGTAGCTTTCGCTACGCGCAAGCAAGCCGACGCCGCCAGCGGGCTTCGCGAGGCGACCGCGAAGCGGCGGGCGGCTTTTGGCGCAGGGCGTCGTCGGCGCGTCGGTCACGATGCGTCAGCATCGTTCCCTCCTTGCTCCTTGCCCTGCACCAAAAGACGCTCCGTCACGGCCATTGTGCGCGTAGCACACACGCCCTAAGCGGGCGCTTTCCCAAATCGGAGCTCTGAATGACCGACCCCCGCCTCGACGTGCTCGCCATCGGCAACGCCATCGTCGACGTCATCGCAGATGCCGACGACGCCTTCCTCGACGCCGAAGGTCTGACCAAGGGCTCCATGCGACTGATCGACGCCGACGAGGCGACGAGACTTTACGAGCGCATGGGTCCGGGCCGGGAGGCGAGCGGAGGCTCGGCCGCCAACACGGCCGCCGGAGTCGCCGCTTTGGGCGGCCGCGCCGGGTTCATCGGTCAGGTCGCTCCCGACCAGCTCGGCGAATTCTTCCGCCACGACATCAGCTCGCTTGGCGTGGAGTTCGTCACCGACCCGAAGGATTTCGGAGTGCCGAGCGCGCGTTGCCTGGTGCTCGTGACCCCGGACGCCCAGCGGACGATGAGCACCTTCCTCGGCGCCGCCCAGCACCTGCCGGTCACCGCTCTCGACGAGCAGCAGATTCGCGATTCCGCGATCCTCTACCTGGAAGGCTATCTCTGGGACCCCGAGCAGCCGCGCTTCGCGATGATCAGGGCGATCGAAATCGCTCGGTCGGCGGGACGCAAGGTCGCCTTCACCCTTTCCGACAGCTTCTGCATCGATCGCCATCGCGATGGCTTCAACCAGCTCATCGACGACGGCAAGATCGACATCCTGTTCGCCAATGAGGACGAGATTCAGTCGCTCGCGGGAATCGCGCATTTCGAAAGCGCGGTGGCCGTCGTCAGGGACCGGGTCCCGCTGCTGGTGGTGACTCGAAGCGAGAAAGGGGCGATCGCGGTTCGCGGCGACGAGCGGGCGCAAACCGGCGCGGAAGCGGTTTCGGTGGTCGATACGACCGGTGCCGGCGATCTGTTCGCCGCCGGTTTCCTCACCGGCCAGGCACAGGGCCGATCGCTCGAGCAGAGCCTTCGAATGGGCGCGATCGCCGCTGCCGAGGTCATCTCCCATTATGGCGCGCGCCCGGAAGCGGACCTGAAGGCGCTGGTCGACCAGCGCCTGAGCCAGAACTAGAGCCCGTCCTTCTCAGGCCGATGGCGTTGCCGGCGGTGGCGCCGGCGACGGCGACGGCGGCAGATTGGGAGCCGGCGCCGGCACGTCGGTGTCCGGTCCGGGCGTGATGATCTCGGGCGGCGCCTGCTCCGGCTGGCCGGGTTGCGAAGGCTGCGGCGGAAATTCGGGCGGCTGGGTGGACATGACGCTCTCCTTTCCGGAGCGAACGCCTCGGCCTCCCGAGGGTTGCCGACTTGGCTAGCCCGAGTCCTTCGTCCGCTTCAGCTCGAGCGTGTTTCCCGACGGGTCCCTGATATAGAAGGACAGGCCGTCGCCGCTGGCGCCGTAGCGCACGCCCTGCTCGACGATGTCGACTCCATGGGCGGCGAGGTGCGCCCGCATCTCGGCCTCGTCCCAGCTTCCGGTCGCGATGCAGACATGGTCCATGTTTCGGCCGCCAGGGACTTGCGGCCGCGCCCAGGCGCCCGCTTCGGAGCCGATGTCGACGAGGTCGATGAGCGCGGCGCCGGCGCGCATCTGGAGCATGCCATAGGCCGGCAGTGCCCGGTCAACGGTGCAGCCGATCACCTCGCGGTAGAAAGTCTCCGCTGAGGCGATGCCGTCGACGAGAAGTACGACATGATCCAGGCCTTCGAGGGCGAAAGGCGGCTTACCGGCCACCGGGCCGTTCTAGCGGCTTCGGCGCCAACGAAAAAGGGGAAGCCGAAGCCTCCCCTTTCCATCGATGAAAAGTCGATCAGCGGTCGAGTTCACGCTCCTCGTCGACGCCCGGGATGGGCGGCTCGATGTCGTGGATCTCGGGCTCGTGCACCTCGACGATGCCGCGGCCGAGATGACTCTTCCGATAGCCGTAGGCGTAGTAGAGAACGATCCCGATCGCCGTCCACACCGGCAGGACCAGCATCGCTTCGACCGGCAGGTTGAAGAAGAGGAACAGGCAGCCGATCACCGTGAGCGGCGCCACCAGCCACAAGGCCGGAACCCGGAAGCCGCGCGGACGATCCGGATCGCGCTTGCGAAGCATCCAGACCGCGATCGCCACCATCAGGAAGGCATAGAGCGTTCCGGCATTGGCGATGTCGGCGAGCTGGCCGACCGGGAAGAAGGCGGCGGCGACGGCGACGACGACACCGGTGATCGCGGTGACGATGTGCGGGGTCTTCCAGCGCGGATGGACGGTCGCCAGCTTTTCCGGAAGCAGGCCGTCACGGGCCATGACGAAGAAGATCCGGGTCTGGCCGAACAGGAGGATGAGGATGACCGACGGAAGCGCGATGAAGGCCGCATAGCCGAGCATGTTGCCGACCGTCCCGAAGCCGATCGTGTGGAGCACGTGGGCGAGCGGCTCGCGAGAGCAGACCAGCATCTCGGAAAATTGCGGGAGAGCGCACTGGCGCGCCAGCTCTTCGGAGCCGGTCGCGAGCGGAGTCCCGTCGAGACCCATGATCGGCTGGCCGCCCATCGTGCCGACCGCGCCGGCCGCGACGAGCATGTAGAAGACGGTGCAGATGAGGAGCGAGCCGATCAGGCCGATCGGCACGTTGCGCTGCGGATTCTTGGTTTCCTCGGCGGCCGTCGAGACGGCG
The DNA here is from genome assembly GCA_946886275.1 of uncultured Sphingosinicella sp. The sequence continues at coordinate 5,050 of CAMPIH010000066.1, read as the reverse complement.
TCGAAGCCGACATAGGCGAAGAACATGGTCGCGGCCGCGCCCACGACTCCGACGCCGGAGCCGAAGCCGCCGAACAGGCCGCCCGGCATGAACGGGCTGAAATTTTCGACTTCGGTGCGGGGCAGAGTGAGGATGACGAAGGCCGTCAGAGCGGTCACCTTGATCGCGACGAGGACGGCGTTGAACCGGGCGCTCTCGGTGGTGCCGATCATCAGCAGCCAGGTCATCAGCAAGGCGATGACGGCGGCCGGCAGGTTGATAAACCCGCCCGGCTGTCCACCGAGGAAGAGCGGCCCCGCCTTGAGGGCGGCGGGCAATTCTATGCCCCATGATCGGGCCATGACCGTGTCGGTAAAATAATTAGACCAGCCGACGGAGACCGCCGACGCGCCCACCGCATATTCGAGGAGGAGAGCCCAGCCGACGGTCCAGGCGAGGAATTCGCCCATGACCGTATAGCTGTAGGTGTAGGCCGAGCCGGCGACGGGGACCATCGACGCGATTTCGGAATAGCAGAGAGCCGCGACGACGCAGACCGCGCCGGCGACGATGAAGGCGATGGTCAGGCCGGGTCCGGCCTTCTGTGCACCCACCGAGGTGAGAACGAAGATGCCGGTGCCGATGATGCAGCCGACTCCGAACAGGGTCAGCTGGATCGGGCCGAGCGATCGGTGAAGGCTCTTTTTTGCCGCGGTGGCAAGGATTGCGTCGAGAGGCTTTACGCGCCCGAAAATCATGTTCGTTTCCCCTGAACCCGCGGCGCTGACGGCCGCTTTTTCATGTTTGGCGCGGAGCCTAGCTTTTTCTCGCTCAGGAACAAGCCCCGATCATCAGCGACTCAGCATCGGCCCGAGCGGCCTGCCGCCGAAGATATGGACATGGAGATGAGGCACTTCCTGGCCGCTGTCGCCGCCGACATTGGCAAGGAGGCGGTAGCCGGGCTCGACGAGGCCCTGTTCGCGAGCGATCCGGCCGACGGCCCGGACGAAGCCGGCAATCTCCTCGGCGCTTCCACGCTCCGAAAAATCGTCCCACGAGACGTAGCGTCCCTTGGGGATGACGAGGATGTGGATCGGCGCCGACGGATTGATGTCGTGGAAGGCGAGCGAATAGTCGTCCTCATGGACCTTCCGGCACGGCAGCTCGCCGCGCAGGATCCGGGCGAAGATGTTGGAATCGTCATAGGGACGGGTGGCGTCGATCGGCATTCGAGGCTCCTTCGAAGCCCGTCACTCTGGCCCCTTCCCGGTAGCCGTCAAGTGGGCCGCCGCCCGATCGGGCACGGGTCGTGGTTCGAACCCGCTGCCCGGCCGCCGTGGCAGATCGCCCGGTTCGGCGGACGACCGGAAAAATGAGTCGCCAAATCAGCGCTTCGGACGCTTGACCGCTCACCCGGCGACGTTACGAGTCGTCACTATGAGCGAGCCGCCGCCCGACAGCCTGATTCCCTACGACGAGATCGTCCAGGAAGCCTTGCGCGCGGTCGTCGGCCGGGTGCTCGGGGAGATCGAGGTCACCGGGCGGCTCCCAGGCGAGCACCATTTCTACATCACGTTCAAGACCGGCGCCGCCGGAGTCGACATTCCCAGGCACCTGACCGAGCGATTCCCGGACGAGATGACGATCGTCATCCAGAACCGTTTCTGGGACCTGAAGGTGCGCGAGGACGGCTTCGAGGTCGGCCTGTCCTTCAACCAGGCGCCGGCGAAGCTCTACATCCCCTTCTCCGCCATCACCGGCTTCGTCGATCCGGCGGTCAGCTTCCAGCTCCAGTTCCAGGCCCAGTCCGACGAGACGGATCTGGACGATCACGACCAGGCGCAGAACGACCCGCCGGTGGCCGAGCCGATCGAGGACGGGTCGAACGTCGTCGCGGTGGATTTCAAGCGGAAGAAATAGTAGCCCGGCTCCGCTTTAAGGGGAGGACCGGATGAACTCGATCACCGCCACGCGCACCGAAACCGACAGCTTCGGGCCGATCGAGGTTCCGGCCGACGCTTATTGGGGCGCCCAGACCCAGCGTTCGATCGAAAATTTCCCGTTCGGCTTCCGCGAGCAGATGCCCGCCGAGATCGTCCACGCGCTCGGCTTCGTGAAGCAGGCGGCGGCCCGGGTGAATGCGCGCGAAGGCGGCCTCGACGCTGAGCTGGCCGAAGCGATCCAGCAGGCGGCGGCGGAGGTGGCTCGAGGCGACCATGACGATCAGTTCCCGCTCGTCATCTGGCAGACCGGGTCCGGCACCCAGTCCAACATGAACGCCAACGAGGTGATCGCCGGGCGAGCCAACGAGATCCTCACTGGAAAGCGCGGCGGCAAATCGCCGGTCCATCCCAACGACCATGTCAATCGCGGCCAATCGTCGAACGACAGCTTCCCGACGGCGATGCATGTCGCCGCGGCTCGGGCGGTCAACGACCGATTGTTCCCCGCGCTGAACATCATCCACCGCAAGCTCGCCGCCTTGGCCGGCGAATGGGACCGGATCGTCAAGATCGGCCGAACCCATTTGCAGGACGCGACCCCGCTGACCCTCGGCCAGGAATTTTCCGGCTACGCCCACCAGATCGAGACAGGGATCGAGCGGGTCAGATCGGTGCTTCCGCGTCTCTACCAGCTCGCCCAGGGCGGCACCGCCGTCGGCACCGGGCTCAACGCGCCCAAGGGGTTCGGCGAGAGGTTCGCCGACGACATCGCCCATCTCACCCGGCTTCCGTTCAAGACGGCGCCGAACAAGTTCGAGGCGCTTGCCACCCACGACACGCTCGTCGAGCTTTCGGGCGTTCTCAACGTCCTCGCCGTGTCGCTGAGCAAGATCGCCAACGACATTCGCCTGCTCGGCTCGGGCCCGCGCTGCGGACTGGGCGAGCTCCGGCTGCCGGAGAACGAGCCGGGCAGCTCGATCATGCCCGGCAAGGTCAATCCGACCCAGGCGGAAAGCCTCACCATGGTCTGCGCGCAGGTCATGGGCAATCATGTCGCGGTGACCGTCGGCGGCCTCCAGGGACATATGGAGCTCAACGTCTTCAAGCCCCTGATCGGCGCCAACGTGCTCCGCTCGATCGACCTGCTCAGCGTCGGCATGGAGAGCTTCACCGCTCGCGCGCTCGAAGGCATGGAGGCGGACGAGCAGCGGATCGCCGACCTGATGAACAAGTCGCTGATGCTGGTGACCGCGCTCGCGCCCGAGATCGGCTACGACAATGCCGCGAAGATCGCGAAATACGCCCATGAAAAAGGGCTGACCCTGAAGGAATCCGGGCTCCAGCTCGACCTCGTCGACGAGGCGACCTTCGATCGGGTGGTGAAGCCCGAGCACATGCTCGGCCGCTGAACGCAGCGGGGTCGCGAGGAACAGTCGGACGACTGCGCGGTTGGACCCTCATGACCGGTCCCGAAGACACGAATCCCGGTGACGAGGCGGCGCCCGGCACCCCCGGTACCGGCGAGAATATCTGTCCCCAGTGCAAAGGCAGCGGCGAGCTCGACGGGATGCGCTGCCCGGTGTGCGGCGGCAGCGGCAAGGTGATCGAGGGAATTGGCGGCGGCTAGGCCTTGAACGGAGGCCTCAGCGAAGCCTGTAGGTCAGCCGGACCCCGATCGAGTCCATTCCCGGATTTTGCGGGCTCAGCAGCTGGGCGTGGCTGAGATGGACCCAGGCCGCCTCGACCGCCAGCCTTGGGCTGACCTGATAACCCACGGCGATCTCAGGCTCGAACAGGATCCTCGATCCCAGGTCGGTTCGGCGATTGCCGACGACGCCATCGTCGTCGCGGCTGTGGATGGCGATTCCGATGCCCGGGCGGACGAACAGCCGACCGCCGATCCGCCAGCTCAGCCCGGCGGCGGCGAAATGGGTCTCGCCGCCACTCGCGAGCGATCCGAAGACGTAGGGCGAAGGCGAGCCGACGAAGCGAAGCGCCTCGATCCGCTCGCCGCGCCAGCCGATCTGAAGGTCGACGCCGTCCTCGAATCCGCCCTTGGTAAGCGGAGTGTCGACGTCATGTTCGAGCAGTCCGCCGAAGAGCTCCTGCGCCTGGGCCGGCCCGGCTGACGCGGCCAGCAGCAGACCGGCGATGATCGCTGTCGAAGACTTCAAGCTCACCCTCCCGCTTGCCATTGCGCGACGCTCTCGATCGGCGCCACCAGCATCAACACATTGAGCGTCAAATTGTCCCGGATGATGAGCAGGGTGGCGAGTTCGAAGGCGAGCGCGATCGCGACAATGGCCCAGACCGGCAGCCGGCGGGCGATTCCGAAGCCGAGGATCATCCACAAGATGTCGGCGAGCGAATTGATCACGCTGTCGCCATTATAGCCCAGCGCCATCGTCGCCTCGCGGTAGCGATCGATCACCCACTGGCTGTTCTCCAATATCTCCCAGGCCGCCTCGATGACGATCGCGGCAATCAGCCGGTCGCCAGGCGGATTGCGCCTCAGGAACAGCCAGCCGAGGAGATAGAAGAGGAAACCGTGGATGATGTGGCTGGGCGTGTACCAGTCGGCGAGATGCTGGCTGTTGTCGGGGCCGTGGACCTCCCCCACCCACAATTTCACCTCTCCGCAGGCGCAGATGAGCGGCCGGCCCATCCACAGCAGGATGGCGGCGGCGACGAAGGCCAGGCCGATCGCGATCAGCCAGTAGCGGCGGGGGATGAAAGGAGTCATTCGGCGAGCCTCTCCTCGAGCTTGACGATGGTTCGGTAATTGCGCGCGGTCGAGGGCGATCCGATCGCCCGGTCGATCAGGGTCGGAGTCAGCTTCGAGCGGCCGACGCCTTCCGGATAGTGGATCCAGATCCCCTGGCCGGCCCGCTTCACCTGCTCGCCGGCCGTCGCGCGGGCCTGGATCGTCCCCTCGGCGCCCTCGGCCGGCGGCCTTTTCGCCACCATCAGCATGAGCCGGTTCGGCGCGTCTCGCGCCGCTTCCGGGAAGGGATTGCCGGCGCGCAGGGCCGACCAGGCCGTGGCGGTTCGAACCATCACCGGAACGTCGAGGCCGAAGCGTCGCTCGATCGCCTGTTCGAGGCAGGTCTCGATCGCGGCCGGCTCGC
>CAMPIH010000065.1 GCA_946886275.1 uncultured Sphingosinicella sp. | reverse complement strand
AGGCGGGGGCGGCGGCGGCGAGGTCGGGATGGCGCCGCCCATGACGATCGGAGCAGTGCTGCGAAGCGAACCGAGCCGCCCGCGGGGCGAATATTCATCATGGTCGCCGCTCAGGAACGGCGCGCAGACCTGGTCGGGATCATTCGCCGCGAGCTCCCGGGCGCTGCTCTGGGCAAGCAAAGGCTCGATCGGCGCCGGCGGCAGGCCGGAGAAGAGGATTGCAGTGGCGGAAACCAGGGCGAAGGCGCGCATCGTTCAATCTCCTTCAGCAGCAATGATACACTATCACGTCTGAAGGGCTGAACGGTTGATGAACTGAATCAGGCCGCCGTTCGCGAGCGGTAATGGGCGATCGCGGAAGGACTCTTCGCGGCGCGGGATTCCGCGAGAGCGCGGGCGGCCTCGGCGCCGGCCGGCTCCGACAGGATATAGCCCTGGCCGTCGCGGCAGCCGAGCTTGCGAAGAAGGCTCAATTGTTCGTCCGTCTCGATATGCTCGGCCACGCAGGCGACGCCGAGCGATGCCGTCAGATCGATGACTCCCCTGAGAAGGCGAAGGGCGCTCGTCGATCGGGGCGCCTCGGTGACCAGCGACCCGTCGAGCTTGATCGAGTCGAACTCCATCTCCCTGAGATAGGAGATGGAGGCGAAGCCCGCGCCGAAATCGTCGAGAGCGATCCGGACCCCGGCCTTGCGCAAGCGGTCGAGGTTGAGCCGGGCGGTGTCGAAATCCGCGAGCAAGGCGGTTTCCGTCACCTCGATCTGGAGGCGGGACGGCGCGAGGCCCTGGCGGGCCGCGATCCGAAGCAGGCGCCGGGCGCTCGCCGCCGAATGAAGCTGAACGGCGCTGAGATTGAAGGAGAGGAGTACGGTTTCGGGCCAGTGGCAAGCCTCAGCTGCGGCTCGTGCGAGCGTCGCCTCGGTGATCTGCTCGATGACGTTGATCTGCTCGGTGATCGGGATGAATTCCGAGGGCGCGATCCGACCCAGGGTCGGATGATCCCAGCGCGCCAGGGCCTCGAAGGCGCGGATCGCGCCGCTTTCCAGATCGAAGATCGGCTGGAAGACGAGGCTGAACTGGTCGAGGACCGTCGGCTCGCGCAACGTCCTCTCGATCGCCATTCGGCGGCGGTTGGCAGCGTCCAGATCGGACGTGAACAGGGCCCGGCCGCCGCGTCCCTTCTGCTTGGCGCTGTAGAGGGCGGCATCGCTCCGGGCGAGCGCCATTGCGGCGGTGGATGACCCCGGCTCGAGCAGCGAAACGCCGCAGCTCGCCGAAATCCGGTATTCGCGCCCGTCGATCCGGTAAGGCCGTCCGAGCGCCAGGCAGATCTTGTCGGCCAGGGAAAGCGCCGCTTTTTCGTCTTCTTCGGTCCTGATGATGGCGAACTCGTCACCGCCGATCCGGGCGACAAGCGCGCCCGGCACCTCCCGCTCGAGCCGCGCCGCCACCTCGATCAGGACGGCGTCGCCGGAGGCATGGCCGAACGTGTCGTTGATCGGCTTGAAGCCGTCGAGGTCGATCACGGCCAAAGCGAAACGGGGACCGGATGAATCGGCGACTCGTCGGGCGAGAGCGGCGAGAAGCGCCCGCCGGTTGGCGACTCCGGTCAGCGGGTCGGTGTCCGCGACCTGATTCACGCGCGCCTTCTCCTTCAGCGCCGCCTGCTCGGCCCGGTGGGCGCGCTCGCGCTCCAGTTCGATCCGGGAGCGCGAGCGGATCAGTTCGGTGAAGCTCGCATTCTGCAGGTTGAGCAGCCTCAGGATCAGGAAGATGACCAGTCCCAGGCTGAGGCCCACCGCCATGTGGGCGAGCCTCGGCGAAGCGGTGAGGACGAAGGCCAGAGGCATGGCGAAAAGCAGCAGCGGCAGCCGCGCGGCGATCGGGAAACTTGCAAGGCCATAGGCGCAGCCGAGCGCCGCGAGAGAGGCGAACAGGATGACGAGATCCTGCTGCGCGGGCGACGCGTGCAGGATCAGCGAAATCGACCAGTAACCGAAGGCGAGGCTCAGAAAACCGGCCAGGACGAACGTGTTTCTCAACTCGACGATGATCTGCTCGGGCGCGAGAACCCGCTTCTGCGTGCGAAGCCAGTAAGCGAGCCTGGCCACGACGAACAGGACGAGGAAGTTGGCCGGGTGGGTGGCTTCGGCCAGGGGAGCGCCGCTGGCGACCGTCAGGCCGGCGAAATTGGCGAGCGCGACGAGGTAAAGGAGGGGGATCTGCTTCTGGAGCGCCCGGTAGCGCTCCTTGAGCAAGGCGCGGCCAAAGGCGGTGCGTGTCTCTCCGACATCCAGCAACTGCCCGGCCAGGCGAAAGACCCCTGCTTTCATGGCCACCGCGCATAAGGCGAATGTCTTAAGAGACCTTCACTGCGGCGTCGTCGGTTCAGCCGCCGGAGTCCGCCGTGACCGAGCCGCCGCCGTTGATCGCCACCGTCGTCTCGGGATCGCCACGATAGCGGACGGCGCCGCCGCCGTTGATGCTGGCGGCGAGCCTCGCCGATGCGTGGGTCCGGATCGAGCCGCCGCCGCTGATCGAAGCGGCGACGTCGCCGGCCTCGATCGAGCGGGCGTCGATGGCGCCGCCACCGGTGACGGCGATCGCCAGCTCGTCCCTCCGCGGGAAGCGGCCTTCGACCCGAATCGCGCCACCGCCGCGGATCGCCAGGGCATCCATGTCCGGAGTGACGATCTCCACCTGCAGATCGTAGTCGCGGCAGCTTCGGACGCAGGCGCGGATTTCGAGCCGGCCGCGCTCGACGCTGAACCTGGTCATCTCGCTGTTGCCGCGGACGATCGTCACCCGCTGAATCGGGCCGTGACGAACGACGATCTGCCCACCGCCCTGGAGCTCGACCGAATCGAAGCTCGGCACCGCCACCGGGCCCTGCGCGGAGGCCGGCGTGGCGGCGAGAAGTAGACCAAGAGCGAAATGGACCTTGTTCATCGGAGGAACCTTTCTGTCGTCGCAAACGGCCACGCAATCCCATGCCTTGTCCAGCAGGATGCGTGCCAGTTTCGGTGGCCGGACTTGAGAGAGAGGGGCGCCTGGCCAGGGCTCTTCGAACGGCCCCCAGCTGTTCGCAACCGGACGCCATTGTCCGATCGCGAACGCCTTCATCTTCTTGCGAGCCGGACGGTGATGGCCGGCGACGGCGCCTGATTCCTGGTGAGTCCTGGCTCAGGCCGTGCGGCAGTCCGGATTGTAGACATAGCCGGCGCCGCGCACCGTGCGCAGGCAATCGGGCTTGGACGGGTCGGGCTCGATCTTCCGGCGGATTCGGGTGATCCTCGTGTCGATCGACCGGTCGAACGGCTCCATTTCCTTGTTGTGGGCAAGATCGAGCAGCTGATCGCGACTCAGCACCCGCCGAGGATGTTCGGCGAAGGTGCGCAGAAGGTCATATTCCATGCTCGTCAGCGGCACCTCGGTGCCGTCCGCCTCGAACAGCTTGCGGGCGTCGAGATTGAGCCGGCACTTTCCCATCTGCACTTCGCGGCCGAGCGTGGCGGTCGCTCCGTCCCTCTGCCTCGCCCGCCGAAGAACCGCCTTCACCCGGGCGAGCAATTCGCGCGGATTATAGGGCTTGGTCACATAATCGTCGGCGCCGACCTCGAGGCCGACGATCTTGTCGAGATCGTCGCTGTTCGCGGTCAGCATGATGATCCCGGCCTGGCCCGAGCCGCGAATCTCCCTGGCCAGGGTCAGCCCGTCCTCGCCGGGCATGTTGATGTCGAGCAGAGCGAGATCGATCGGCCGCGAAGCCATCACTTCGCGAAGGGCGGCGCCGCCGTCGGCCTCGGTGACGGCAAAGCCGTTGCGCCGCAGATATTCGCCGACGGTCTCGCGGACATCGGCGTCGTCGTCGACCACGACGATGTGCGCGGCTTCGCTCATGGTCTCATTCTCCATGGTCCGTGAGCGCGGCCAGGATCGCCCTGATGCCCGCCTTGGTGAAGGGCTTCTCGAGCACCGGCCGGCTCGAGGCGCGGGCGAACTCGCCCATCGAATCGCCCATCGTGTCGCCGGTGACGAAGCCCATGTGCCTGACCAGATCGGGCTTGGTCTCGATCAGCCTCGCATAGAGTTCGGGTCCGTTCAGCGACGGCATCCGGAGATCCGACAGGAGGAGGTCGAACTCGCCGCGGTCGAGGATGAACAGGGCTTCGGCACCGTCGCCGGCGACGGTGACGTCGAAGCCCTCCCGCTCGACCAGCTCGCGAAGGGTCTCGGCGACGTCGGGCTCGTCCTCGACGATCAGGCAGCGGCGCCTGACCGGGACGGAATCCGGGATGATCGCGACCGGCTCGCGAGGGGCGACGATCAGGGCCTCGCCGGCGGCGGCCGGAAGATCGACCCGGAAATGGGCGCCGCGGCGGCTCGGCTCGACCTTGATCGTGCCGCCATGGGCCTCGATGATCCCCTGCGAGAAGGACAGGCCGATCCCGGTTCCGCCGCCGCTGCTCTGGCGCTTGGTGGTGAAGAAGGGCTCGAAGATCCTGTGGCGGACCGCCTCCGCGATTCCCGGGCCGGTGTCGGTAACGTCCACGACGACCCTCCCTGCCGGGCTGAGCGACGTCCGGATCGTCAGCACCTTTTCGAACGCCTCGCCTTTCTCCATCGCCTGCTGGGCGTTGACGATGAGGTTCACGATCACCTGGTGAAGCTGGTCGCGATCGCCCTCGACCGGCGGCAGGTGGCTGCCGAAATTGATCCGGACCGCGACTCCGGCCGTCCTCAGCGTGTAATCGGTCAGCTCCAGCGCCGAGGCGATGATGTCGTTGAGACTGACGAGGACCGGCTGGCGCTCCCGCTGCCGGGCCATGGCGAGGAAGGTCTGGACGATCAGCGCGCAACGTTCGGCCGCTGCTCCGATTCGCCGCGCCCGGGTTTCGAACTGGGTTCCCTGCGCGTCTTCGGCGAGCATCTCGGCCTGGCCGACGATCGCCGCGAGCGGGTTGTTCAGCTCGTGGCTGACGCCCGCGAGCAGGGCGCCCAAAGCGGCGAGCTTCTCGGACTGAACCAGGGCATGGCGGGAGCGCTCGAGCTCGGCCTCGGCCAGTTTGCGATCGGTGATGTCGAGATGGATCCCGCTGACGGTGTGGACCTTGCCGCTTTCGTCGCGGAGCGCGGTGCCGATCGACTGGACCCAGCGGACGTCGCCGTTCGGCCACACGACCCGATGCTCGAGCGTGATCGAATCGCCGGGAAACCCGTTGCGATAGGAATCCAGCACCAGGTCCCAATCGTCAGGGTGGATGTAGGATTTGAGGGTCCGGGCATCGAGCCGGAGTTCCTTGTCCAGCCCGTGAAGCGCCCTCGATCGGTCGGAATACCAGGTCGCGCCGGTTTCCGGATCGACCGTCCAGCTGCCGAGCTTGGCGCCTTCGATGGCGAGCTCGAGCTGCCGGCGGGTTTCGGCGAGCTCCGCCTCTGCCTGCTTTCGCTCGGTGATGTCGAGATGGATGCCATTGACGTTGGTGGCTCGGCCTTCCGAATCGCGCTCGGCCGCGCCCAGCGAGTAGATCCAGCGGATCGAGCCGTCGGGACAGATGACCCGATATTCGACCTCGACCTTGTCCTCGACATAGCCGGTCAGATACGGCCTCGACACTTCCTCCCAATGGTCGGGATGGAGCGAGGCCTGGATGACCTCGGCGGTCATTTCCGTATCGGCGGGAAGGCCGTACATTTCCTTGGACCGTGCCGAATACCAGGTGGTCCCGGTCTTCATGCAATAGGTCCAGGTGCCCAGCTTGGCGCCCTCGACCGCGAGCTCGAGGCGCCGGCGCGAATCCTCGAGCGCCTCGTCCGCCTGCTTTCGGCTGGTGATGTCGGCGAGGATCCCGTGGACGGTCCGGGTGACGCCCTCCTCGTCGCGGATCGCGGCGCCGAGGCCATAGACCCAGCGGACCGAGCCATCGGGCCGGATCACCCGATATTCGATCGGCAGCGGCTCGTTCGGATAGGGATTGATATAGGGTTCGGCGAGGCGGTCCCAATCGTCCGGATGAACCCTCTTCCTGAGGTCGCGCGCGTCGCCCAGGACATTGTCGTCGAGCTCCAGCAGCGCCTTGGCGCGATCGGAGAACCAGCCCGATCCGGTCTGCGGATCATAGGACCAGACACCAAGCTGAGCGCCCTGGACGGCAAGCTCGAGATCGCGGCGGACGAGAGCGAGTTCCTCGTCCGCCCGCCGCCGCTCGGTGATGTCGACGAGGATTCCGTGGACCGCCTCGACATTGCCGCGTTCGTCCCGCTCGGCGGCGCCGAGGCTCGATATCCATCGAGTCTCGCCGTCGGGCCGGATGATCCGGTATTCGCGGGCAACCGGGCCTTCCGGAAAATCGTCGAAACGGTCGAACACCAGCTGCGAGCGATCGTCGGGATGGACCCGCTCTCGAAAGGCCTCGCCGTCGGCGAGGAAATTCTCCTCGATCCCGACCATCTCCCGGGCCCGGTCGGAATACCAGGAAATGCCGGTCTTCGGGTTGAACGACCAGGCTCCGAGGCCGGCACCCGCGACCGCGAGCTCGAGCTGCCGCCGAGCCTGCTCGAGCTGCTCCTCGGTGGCCGCATCCTCGGACCGGTCGCGGATATTGGCGGTGAAGACCCTTCGATCGTCGACCTCGATCTCGAGGATGGTCAGCTCGACAGGGATCAGTCGGCCATCCTTGTGGAGCGCCTCGGTCTCGATGCGCTTGCCGATCAGCTTCGCCGGCCCTCCCGCCAGATAGGTCTCGAAGCCTCGCTTGTGCGCGGACCGAAGATGGCGGGGAATGATGAGCTCGACGATGGGCCGGCCGATCGCCTCGTCGCGTGAATAGCCGAACAGCGCTTCCGCGGCCGGATTGAGCCCGATCAGCCGGCCCTGCTCGTCGATGACGACGAGGCCGTCGAGCGACGAGTTGATCGCGGCGGCCTTGATCGGCTCCAGATCGGCGGATGCGAGCACCGTTCCCCCTGGTATCGGCTAAACGCAAAGAATCCCGGCGATTATCTACCGCAACCGGCATTGCCGCGCAGCAAGAATCGATTCGGCGCCTGTAACAATTGAAACCCTTTTCCCGGCGGCTCGGCATCGCCCTGTCACCCCCTTCCTCGAAAGGGGAGACGTCGCCCGGCAGGCGACGATGATTGGGAGATTGAAGATGACCACCACCGCGACCCGCAAGAAGGCCGGACTTCGACTGGTCCTGGCCCTCGCCGTGGCGATCGGCTGCAGCTCGGCGACGTTGAGCGGCGTTCTCGCCACCTTCGCGATCCAGACTCCGCCCGCTCACTCGACCCTCGCCTGAGTGGCCGGCAAAGGAGCGACGCCGATGTCCGGTTCCCCCCGCGCTCAGCTCAATGGTATCGACCTCGACCTGCTCGACAAGGTCAGCGGAAAGGTCGGCGGCGACGGCTGCAGCCGGGGCGCCTGCTTTCGGGTGACCACCCGCTGGCAAGGACAGGCACGATCGGAATCGACCGTCGAATCCTTCAGCTGCGCCGGCGACAAGGTCGAGCGCCGTTTCACGATCCAGGCCGACGAGCCCAGGGAATTGCTCGGCTCCGACACGGCTCCAAGTCCGCAGGAGCTGCTGCTGGCGGCGGTCAATGCCTGCATGGTGGTCGGTTACGTCGCTCAGGCGGCCATTCGCGGAGTGACCCTCCGGGATTGCCGGATCGAGACCGAAGGCGAGCTCGACCTGCGCGGCTTCCTTGGGCTGGACGACGATGTTCCTGCCGGCCACCGGCGGATCAACTATCTCGTCTACCTCGATGGCGACGGGACGCCCGATCAATATCAGGAGATCCACCAGGCGGTGATGGCGACCTCGCCCGCTTATTTCAACATGGCCCAGCCGATCCAGATGTGCGGCCGGCTGGCCTGATTTTCCCTCTTCGTCTCCCTACGCCCCCCCAGGGAGACAGCGGCTCCGGCGCGCCCCGCCGGAGCCGCTTCGTTTCAGCCTCTCTCTTGCCGGGCGCGTGCCGGCGGATGGTCAGGCCTGGCCGAACAGGCGCCGAAGCTTGAGCCGGTCCATGAGCCCGACCCGCGCCGAGTGGAAGCGGGCGATCAGCCCGGGATCGGATTCGTAGAGCCGCCTCGCAAGCGCCCGCCGATCGGCCGGAGCGGTGGATTGAAGCGCCGCGACATAGTCGCGAAGCGGCTGCCGGGCCTTCCAGAGCTGCCTCGCCTCCTGTTCGAACAGCTCGTGGAGGGCGGGTCCGGAAAAGTCGCTCCGGCCGGCGAGAAGCAAAGCGTTTCGCGCCGAATCGGCGACCCCGCTTCCGGTCGCCGGCTGAAGGAAGCCGCCGCGAAGGCCGAGCCTTGCCACCCTGGCGCCGCCGATCCGCCAGAAGGCGTCGAAATCGCCGCCGAAGGGGAGCGGACGAACCGCAGGGACTTCCGACTCGACCGATGAGTCTGTCCAGCCTCGCAGCCGCAGATACTGGTCGAGCCGGGCACCGGCCCAGTCCGCCGGCTGGGAGCGCTCGGAGACGAGCGACTGGGTCACAAGCAGCCGCTTCTCGCCGAGCGGGAAGCAGCGAACGAAGCTGAACCCGGCGCTCTGGTCGTCGTGCGTGGAGTCGATCAGCACCGGCCGGTCGAGGCCGTGCGGCGACTCCAGCCGGAGAACCCGTTCGACCCGGGTCTCGAACAGCAGGTCGAGCATCGACAGATTGGACGCGCCGCGAGCGTCGATCGCGCCGTCCGCCTTCACCGTCTCGCCGCCGTCGAGCACGAGCGCGTCCTCGCGGACGGCCACCACTCGGGTGCCGAGCCGATATTGGTCGGGCCTCAGGGCGGCGACCATAGAGCGGTGGATCGCTTCGCCCTCGAAACCGCCGAAGTCCGATTTGAGATTGCGGCTCAGTCCCGGGAAGGCGACGAAAAAACCGGGCCAGCGATGGTCGAGAAGCGGCTCGATCAGTGCCTTTGAGTCCTCGTCGAGCGATCGGCCGAACACCGAGCGGAAGCCGTCGCCGCCAAACCTGTCTTTCTCCTCGACGATGAGGATCGGGACGTCGGGGCGGCGGCGCGCAAGCGCGAGCGCGGCAAGCGACCCGGCAAGGCCGCCGCCGGCGATCAGGACTCCCTTGCGCTTCGCTCCGAACATGACCCTCGTCCCTAGCTCGCCGGCCGGTCCCGGCGCCACGACTGCTTTGCGCCAGCCTCATTTTGGGACGCCGGCACCTCCCTCGGCCTTTCGCCCGGGCCGTGTGGAATAGAGTTGCCCGGCAACGTGTCGAGCGGTTAAGCACAAAGGGTGAACGATACCGCCGCCGCGACCGTCCGCAAGATCATCCATGTCGACATGGACGCCTTCTTCGCGAGCGTCGAGCAGCGCGACGATCCGGCGCTTCGCGGCAAGCCGGTCGCCGTCGGCGGATCGACCGCACGCGGGGTCGTCGCCGCCGCCAGCTACGAGGCGCGCAAGTTCGGGGTCAGATCGGCGATGCCGTCAGTGACGGCGAAGCGCCGCTGCCCGTACCTGATCTTCGTCAAGCCGCGCTTCGACGCCTATCGGGAGGTCTCGCGCCAGATCCGAGCGATCTTCCGCGACTATACCGAGCTGGTCGAGCCGCTCAGCCTCGACGAGGCCTATCTCGACGTCAGCGAGGATCTGAAGGGGATCGGGATCGCGACTCGGATCGCCGAGGAGATCAGGGCCCGGATCCGCGCCGAGACCGGCCTCACCGCAAGCGCCGGAGTCTCCTACAACAAGTTCCTCGCCAAGCTGGCGAGCGACCAGAACAAGCCCGACGGCCTGTGCGTGATCACCCCGGCCCGGGGCGAGGCCTTCGTCGCCGGCCTCCCCGTGCGCCGTTTCCACGGCGTCGGACCGCGCACTGCGGAGAAGATGGCCAGGCTGGGAATCGAGACCGGCGCCGATCTGCGCGCCCAGAGCCTCGCCTTCCTCCAGCACAATTTCGGAAGCAGCGGCCAATATTATCACGATCTCGCCCGCGGCATCTGTCACCGCGAGGTCAAGCCGAACCGGCCCTGGAAGTCGATCGGCGCCGAGGACACCTTCTTCGACGATCTGACCGAGGAGGCCCCGCTCGCCGCCGAGCTCGAGCGGATCAGCCAGACCGTCTGGCGGCGGATCAGCGAGAAGGCGATCAGCGGCCGGACCGTCACCCTGAAGGTCAAGTATCAGGATTTCCGGATCGTGACCCGCTCCCGAAGCCTCGACCGGCCGGTGAGCGGCCGCGAGGAGTTTCTCGATATCGGCTGCAGCCTGCTCCGAACCCTGCTTCCGCCGCCCAGGGGGATCAGGCTGCTCGGCCTGACCCTGTCGAATCTGAAGGAAGGCGGCGACCTCGACCCGCAGCCGGCACTTCTGGAGCTGCCGCTGGGCTGACGCGGAGAAGCCGGGCGGCGCCATCTGCCCACCGGCGACGGACTCGGGCGCCACGGCGCCGAATTCTTCCATCCCGGCTTTTCATGGCGGCGCCGTGGGCCTAGGGTCGCTGCTTCCCCGGGGGACCGCGCCTGAGCGGTTGAGATTGGGCTGAAGCCCTGACCCGCCGAACCTGATCCGGCTGACACCGGCGTAGGGAGGGAGCGCGGGCCGCCCGCTCTCCGTCCGACATGGAGAGACAGACATGGCCGACTCACCTGCAAGAACCGAGCTCAAGGTCACCACCGGGCCGATCCGCGGAAGCCGCAAGATCCGGGTCGGCGCGCTCGGAGTCGCGATGCGCGAAATCGATCTGGAGCCGAGCTCGGGCGAAAAGCCGCTTCGAGTCTATGACTGTTCCGGTCCCTATACCGACCCCGAGGCGCGGATCGACATCATGGCCGGTCTTGCCGAGCTTCGCCGAGACTGGATCCGCGGCCGGGGCGACGTCGAGGAAGTCGTCCAGCGCGAGATCCGGCCTGAGGATAATGGCCAGCTCGGGCCCGACCGGTCCGGCGGAGTCCAGCCTTTCCCCAGCGTGCGCCGAAAGGTGCTTCGGGCCCGTCCCGGCGCGAACGTCAGCCAGATGCATTATGCCCGGCGCGGGATCGTGACGCCGGAAATGGAATATGTCGCGATCCGCGAGAATCTCGGGCGCGAGCGGGCCGCCGAGGCGGCGGCTCGGGACGGCCAGGATTTCGGCGCTTCGATCCCCGACTACGTCACTCCCGAATTCGTCCGCGACGAGGTCGGCCGGGGCCGGGCGATCATCCCTTCCAACATCAACCACCCCGAAAGCGAGCCGATGGCGATCGGCCGCAACTTCCTCGTCAAGATCAACGCCAATATCGGCAACAGCGCGGTTGCTTCCGACGTCGCGGCCGAGGTCGAAAAGATGGTCTGGGCGATTCGCTGGGGCGCCGACACGGTCATGGACCTGTCGACCGGCCGGAACATCCACGACACCCGAGAATGGATCCTCCGCAACTCGCCGGTGCCGATCGGCACGGTGCCGATCTACCAGGCGCTCGAGAAGGTCGGCGGGGTCGCCGAGGAGCTGACCTGGGAAATCTACCGCGACACCCTGATCGAGCAGGCCGAGCAGGGCGTCGACTATTTCACCATCCATGCCGGAGTCCGGCTGCCCTTCATCCCGATGACCGCCAACCGGGT
>CAMPIH010000064.1 GCA_946886275.1 uncultured Sphingosinicella sp. | reverse complement strand
ATCGCGCTTTGCTCGCGACCGAGGGCGTCGAGGTGCGGTTCGCCGAGGACGGGATCCGCGCCCTCGCCAGGATCGCCGCCGAAGTGAATGGCCGGATCGAGAATATCGGCGCCCGCCGCCTTCAGACCGTGATGGAAAAGCTGCTCGAGGACGTCAGCTTCGAAGCCGAGCAGCGCCGCGGCGAAACGGTCATCGTCGACGCCGCCTATGTCGAGAATCAGCTGTCCGACATCGCCCGCGACAACGATCTCAGCAAATACGTGCTCTGAGCGATTTGCCCTTTGCTGCGAACGACTTGGCGAAGTCGGATGCAACTTCGGGCGGTCCCGGACGTCTCCACTGCAAACGCCAGATCGGAGACCCGAATCATGTTGAACCCGCGCAAGGCCGCTTTCATTGCGGCCGCCTTCGTCTTGTCCGCATTTCCTGCCGCCGGCCACAGCCAGGACACGGCCGAGCCGCAGCCGGCCGAACCGTCCGATTCCACCGCCGCGACCGAACCCGGCCCGGTCGTCGACGCGGAGGTGACCGACTTCCGCACGGGGATCGAGGTCCGCGACACGAAGGGCGGATTGGTGGGAGTGGTCGAATCGATCGACGGCGAGGGCGCGATCGTCTTCACCGGCAATCGGCGCGCGAGATTGCCCTTCAGGAGCTTCGGCAAGAACAATCTCGGCCTCGTCATCTCGCTCAGCCGTGCCGAGCTCGAGGCGGCCGCTTCGGCGCAGGACCCGGACTAGACAAGCCAGGCCAAGGGCCGCGCCCCGCGACGGCGCGGCCTTTTGCTGTATGGGGGCAGGATGAAAGCCTTCACCGCCCTCGGCCCCCTCATCGCCGCCGCCGCCGCCGCTCCAGCCTTCGCCCAGGAGGGCGAGATCGTCATCACCGGCCGCGGCCTCGAGGCGCCGGCCGGCGAGCGGGTGTTCGACATCGTCACCATCGACCGGGACCGGATCGAGCGTTCCGCCTCCAACCGGCTCGAGGATTTGCTTCGCGAGATTCCAGGCTTCCAGCAATTCCGCCGCTCCGACGCCCGCTCGGCCAATCCGACCAGCCAGGGCGCGACCCTGAGGGCGCTCGGCGGCAACGCGTCGAGCCGGGCGCTTCTCCTCCTCGACGGAGTTCCCCAGAGCGATCCCTTCGGCGGCTGGATCAGCTGGCCGGCCTACGATCCGCGCCGGCTGAATCGCATCCGGGTCGTCCGCGGCGGCGGGTCCGGCGTCTACGGGCCGGGGGCCCTGGCCGGCACGATCGAGCTTGAGAGCCTCGCTTCGGACCAGACCGAGGGGCTTTCCGCCGGACTTGCCTATGGCAGCCGCGACAGCATCGACGCGTTCGCCGGAATCGGCGTCCCGCTCGGCCGCGGGCAGGTCTCCCTCTCCGGCGCGTGGATGAAGGGGGACGGCTTCATTCCCGTCATCGAATCCCAGCGGGGACCGGCGGATCGTCCGGCGCCCTACGACCAGGCGAGCCTGGCCCTGAGGGCCGTGGCGCCGATCGGCGCAAGCACCGAGCTCCAGGCGAACCTGTCCGGCTTCACCGATTCCCGGGAGCGGGGCACCGAGTCGAGCGACATCGACACGACGGGCGCCGACGCCTCGCTCCGGATCGTCGGCCGCGGCGGCCTCCCCTTCTCTGCCCTGCTCTATCTGCAGACCCGCGACTTTTCGAACCTGTTCGCGTCGGTCGACGAATCCCGCACGGTGGTGACCCAGACGCTCGATCAATATTCGGTCCCGTCGACGGGGTTCGGCGGACGGTTCGAGATCCGCCCGAGCTTCGGCGCGCTGGAACTCCGGCTCGGCGGGGATTTTCGCGAAACGACCGGACGAACCCAGGAATTGTCCAGTTTCGTCGCAGGGGCGCCGACTCGCGGACGGATCGCCGGCGGCCGCACCCTGACCAGCGGCGCGTTCGCCGAGGCCAGCTGGCAGAGCGGGCCCCTCACCGCCACCGCAGGCGCGAGGCTGGATCGCTGGTCGATCGGCGGCGGCCGGCTCCATGAGCGACTGCTGGCGACCGGTGCGCCGATCACCGATACGAGATTTGCCGATCGAAGCGGCTGGGAACCGACCGGCCGGGCCGGCCTGGCCTGGCAGCCGAGCGAGATCCTGACGCTCCGAGGCGCTCTTTATCTCGGCTGGCGCCTGCCGACCCTGAACGAGCTCTATCGGCCGTTCCGGGTGGGCCGCGACGCCACCGCGGCCAATGCCGAGCTCGCACCCGAGCGGCTCGAGGGCGCGGAGGTCGGGCTCCAGCTTCGGCCGGTCGCGCCGGTCCGGATCGGCTTCACCCTGTTCGCCAACCGGCTCGAGCAGGCGATCGCCAACGTGACCCTCGGCGAGGGCCCGGGTCAGTTTCCCGGCGTGGGCTTCGTCGCCGGCCAGTTCCGCCAGCGCCGCAACCTCGACGCCGTCGTCAGCCGGGGCGCAGAACTGGACGTCGCCATCGATCTCGGCGCCTGGCAGCTCGCCGCGGGCTACAGCTTCGCCGACGCGGAGGTGGAGGCGAGCGGAGTCGCGCTTCCGCTCGACGGCCTGAGGCCTGCCCAGTCGCCCCGCCACAGCTTCTCCGCAAACCTGGGCTGGACCGGCGACAACGGCGCCGCGGCTTCGCTCGGACTGCGCTATGTCGGCGCCCAATATGAGGACGATCTCAACGCCGAGCTGATCCCCGACGCTTTGACCGTTGACGCCTTCGCGGCCTGGCCATTGACCCGCCGGCTCGCCGTCGAGGCGAAAGCGGAAAATCTCACCGACGCTCGGGTCGTCGCCGGCCTTTCCGGCGCCGGCATCGTCGAGCGCGCCACGCCCCGGACCTTGTGGATCGGGCTTCGCTGGCGCCCCGGCGCAAGCGACTGACGCCGGAGCCACCTCGACCTGTCCTAGGCCAGGTTGCGCTCCATCCAGTCGGTGCCGAAGGCAAGGATGTCCGCCGCCTCGATCAGCTCGCCGGAGCCATGTCCGACCGGTCCGGCGCGATGGCGTCCGAGCTCGAGATAGGATTTGAGGATGATCGCGAAATAATCCTCGCCGCTCCACTTCCTGATCCCGCCGCTATCGTCGAGACAGTCGATCCAGACGTGCCGCGGGCCGTCCCCGGTCGCGATCAGATAGTCCCAGCGCGTGCGCCGCTTGTCCGGAACCGAAGCGAGATATTCCGCGTAATGGAGCGCCGTCACCGTGTCCGGATCGGCGCCGAGGCGAAGGATTCGCCCGCCTTGATCGCACAATTTCTGAAGCGGCGAGCCCGGTCCGTAATAATCGTCCCACGGCTGGCCTTCGAGCAGGGCCTCGGCGCCGGCGCCTCGCGCCGCGAAGCGGCCACTCGGGTTGGAACTGAGGCGAGTCCCCGTCCGGGTCCGGAACGCCTCGGCAAGCCAGCCGACCTCCTTCATCGCCGGCGCCGACGCCGGATCCAGTGGGATCGAGCCGGCGAGCAGCTTCGCCCTTTCCTCGACCGGACGCTGGTTGACCCAGTCCATTTCATAGTCGCTGCCGAGGATCATCAGCAGCGTGCCGCCAGGGCCGACGGCGTCATCGAGGGCGTCCAGAAGCAGAGCGGCCCCGCCCTCACCGAAGTCGGTGCGGGCGAGGCCGAGCTTGCGAAGCGATGCGTGGACCATGACGAGGTCACCGGGCCTGATGCCCAATTCCCTCAGGTCGGCGAGCAATCGCCTTTTATCGATCCCGGAGGCCGAGGCCTCCGGCGTCGTCACCTAGCTGAGGTGGCGCGACAGATGCTTGTTCATCTCGAACATCGTCACGCGATCCTTGCCGAACACGGCGCGGAGCTTGTCGTCGGCGACGATCTCGCGCTTGTTCTGCGGGTTCTGGAGATTGTTCTTCTTGATATGGTCCCAGACCTTGCTGACGACCTGGCTGCGCGGCAACGCGTCGGGGCCGGTGATCGCCGAAAGTTCCTTCGACGGCGTGACCGGACGCTGCAACCCGCTCTGCCTACCTTGTGCCATAACTTCCCTCCCTGTGGATTCTGCCTTCGATAGAGCGCAAATCGCGGGCCTTGGCAATGGGTCTGCCGCTCTCAAAAAGCCGTTTTTCCACGGTCGGACCGGCTTTTCTGTGGATTGAGCTAGGTTAACGCGCCGCCAAGGCCGAACGGGACGATATGATTGGCCGAATCGTGACCGATGTCGGCGCGGCCCAGAAACGGGATTCCGGCGCGTCCGCACCAGTACCGGACGACCTCCTCCTCGCTCTGGCCGAAGTCCGGATCATTCTCGACGATGTCGTTGCAGCGGCCGAGCCTTATCCCGGCCACCTTGCGGATCGCGGAATTGCCGGTGAGGTGGAACATCGCCCGATCGGTCCGGTACATATGCTCCGACACTTCCTCGATCAGGAGCAGATGGTCGGCGAGGTCCGGCTCGAGCGCCGTTCCGAGCAGGAGGCCGAGCACGGTGATGTTGAACGCGGCATGGGCTCTTCCGCCCTCGAGGCCCGGCTCGAGCGAGTCCGGGGAGCGGCGAGTCAGCCAGGCAAGCGCCCGGGCAACGGCCGACTCGCCGCCGTCGCGCATGATGTCCTGAGGCATCGGCCCGTGGGCGAGGCTCGGGAAGCCGGCGCGATAGAGGCCGGCGAGCAGATAGCCGCCGTCGCTATAGCCCAGATAGGTCTTGTTCCGAGCCGACGGCCCCATCCGGGCGAGCGCCGGCTCGGCGATCCGGCAGGCGCCGTAGCCGCCGCGGGCGAACCAGACGGCGTCGATCGCGGGATCGTTGGCGACCTCGACCAGGGCGTCGGTCCGGTCCTTGTCGGACCCGGCGAAATGATTGTCGGCGAGGAAGCATTGCGGATGGAAGACCAGCTCCGCCTCGGGAAAGTCGGCGGCGGCGAGCGCCCGGACGCGATCGGCGGCCTTCTCGCTGAAGCGGGAGCTTGGCGCCACCACCGCGATCCGCATCGTTCCTCCCATCCTCGTTTGAAATGCCCTTCGCTTCCCAATAGGGCGGCGCAATGGATCAGACCAAATCCTATTTCTTCTGCGGCATCGGCGGGAGCGGAATGCTCCCCCTCGCGCTCATCGTCGCCGGACGCGGCGATCGGGTCGCCGGTTCGGACCGTACTCTCGACCAGGGACGGCTGGCGCCCAAGTTCGAGTTCCTGAAGAGCCGCGGGATCGCCCTTTTCCCGCAGGACGGAAGCGGCCTCACCAGCGCCGACCAGATCCTCGTCACCTCGGCCGCGATCGAGGAGACGGTTCCGGACGTCGTCAAGTCGGAGGCGCTGGGCGCGCCGAGGTTGACCCGGCCCGAGCTTCTCGCCTCGCTGTTCAACGCCTCCGGAACCGGAGTCGCGGTCGGCGGGACGAGCGGCAAATCCACCGTCACCGGAATGATCGGCTGGATCCTCCACGCCACCGGGCGCGATCCGACGGTCATGAACGGCGCGGTGATGAAGAATTTCGTCAGCCCCGGCGCGCTCTTCGCCAGCGCCCTGGTCGGCCGAGGCGAGACCTTCGTCAGCGAGGTCGACGAAAGCGACGGCTCGATCGCGCTCTACCGGCCGAAGGTGGCCGTGCTCAACAACATCACCCTCGACCACAAGAGCCTGGACGAGCTTCGCCACCTGTTCGGCGATTTCGCGGCCAAGGCCGAATCGATCGTCGTCAATCTCGACGACGACGAGACGCGGCTTCTCGCCGCCGCTCTGCCGGCGGAGCGGCTTCGCACCTATTCCTTCCGCGACCCGAGCGCCGATCTGCTCGGCAGCGACATCGAGGAGGCGCCGTTCGCCATCTCCTTCGTCGCCCGGATCGGCGACCATGAGGTGCCGGTGAAGCTTGCCGTGCCCGGCCGCCACAATGCCGAGAATGCGCTCGCCGCACTCGCCGCGGCCGAAGCGTGCGGTGTCCCGATCGAGGAAGCGGCCGAGGCGCTGAGCGGCTTTCAGGGCCTTCGCCGCCGCTTCGAGCGGATCGGCGAGGCCGGAGGCGTGTCGGTGATCGACGATTTCGGCCACAACCCGGACAAGATCGCCGCCACCTTGCGCACCCTCCACGCCTTTCCGGGGCGGCTGCTGATGCTGTTCCAGCCGCACGGCTACGGTCCGCTCCGGACGATGAAGGACGAGCTGATCGCGACCTTCGCCACCGGAATGGGGCCCGAGGACGTTCTCATCATGCCCGACCCGGCCTATTTCGGCGGAACCACCAACCGGGCGGTGGGAAGCGCCGACATCGTCGCCGGAGTCCGATCCCTCAACCGCGCCGCCGAGCATATCCCCGAACGCTCCGACTGCGCCGATCGGCTGGTCGAGCTCGCCCGGCCCGGCGACCGGATCATCGTCATGGGCGCCCGCGACGACACGCTGACGCAGTTCGCCGAGGGGCTGCTCGAGCGCCTCGGCTGAATCAGGCGCCAAAAGAAAGGGGCGGACCGAAGCCCGCCCCTGAAGATGTCGTGCTTTGAAACGTCTTAGCCGGCGACGGTCAGGTCGACCTTCTCGACCCACTCCGGATAGAAGACCGGTTCGCGGTTCGACCAGCCCGGCGCGGTCGCCGCGGCCTCGCTGATCGACTGGAGAAGGGTGCGCCGGCGATCGGGGTGAAGGTGCGGGAGCGCCGATGCCGAGCAGAACGCGCCGGGGAGCCACGGCCGAACCGCGGCGCCGATCAGCCGCTCGTAGAGAAACCGGTAGGAAGCGAAGCAGGGCAGCCGGTCCTGGCCGAGATCGAACGCCGTCATCGTGATCAGCGGCGCCATCAGAGGCTCCATCGCCTCGAGCCCGCTATCGTCGGGAATATAGTTCCGGACATGGTCGAGCCGGCGATAGACTCGCTCCTGGGCGCGGATGCCTGCCGCTTCCGCCGGATCGCGCGACCAGCGCTTGACCGCGTCGCGGCGGTCGAGGCCGATATCCAGCGAGCGCCGGATGTAACGCTGGGTGCCCTTGGAGAACCCCGCGAACTCACGCATCTCAGCCAGTGCCACCGCTCCGCTGGCGGGCCGAGTCCTTGTACTCATGATCCCACTCCTTTTGCCCTCGACGGAGATCATGCGCCTCAACGGCTTACCAGGCCGTTAACTAAATCCCCGCTCCCTGTTCAGAATTGAATCAGAGTTCGATTCCCGCGGCAATGGTGAAAAGACCTTCCCGCCTCCTCGCGCCCGGGACTGTCACACGAAGGCCACAACTGCGGCCGACTTACGCTAGGACAAGGCCGCCGATTGCGGTGCCGCAACGACATCGTTTCGAGTCCCGACTGTGGATAAGGTGAGGCCCGGCGGCCCGGTCGGGCGATGCGGTGACGCGCGACCGGACCCTATGTTATGCCGTTGCTGGGGGCTCGAATGCGATCATCGACACCAACTGACGACGACGAACCGGAACTCGGACGGGCGGATTCGCTGGGCTATCGCCGTCCGCTGACCGGCTTTTCGACCAACACGATCGACTCTTCTGCGAATCGCCGCTGGCCGGAAGGCTTTTCTCCCGCTTCTGGGCTAACAGGCGCCATGGATCGAACCCTGGCCAAAGGCGAAGCGCGCCGAATGCCCGACCTCGGAATGGCGCTGAAGTCGATTCTCGCCTTCTGGCTCATCTATATCGGGCTGATCACGCTCCGGTCCCTGATCCTCCAATATCCCGATTTCTGGGGCATGCTGGCCAAGAGATGCGTGGTGACCCTGGTCGGCGCATTCATCACCTTCCTCGTCTACCTCGCTCTCGCCGCGGTCCGCCACCGGAGCCTGAACGTCACCGCCGCGACCGCGGCGATCCTGTGCCTCCCGGCGTCGCTGCTTTTCTCCGCGTTCAACTATTATGTCTTCTACGTCTTCTCGCCGCTCGATCCCGCCCGGGAGGATCCGTCGTGGAGCAAGATGAGCTCCGGCGAGATGGCGGTCCGATCGATCCTGGAAGTGAGCATCAGCTGGTATTTCCTGTTCGCCGCCTGGGCCGCCTTGTTCGTCGCGATCAGCTTCGCCAAGCAGTTGCGGCTGGCGGACCGGCGCGCCGGCGCGCTCGAACGCGAGGCCCAGGAGGCCCAGCTCCGGGCCCTTCGCTATCAGATCAATCCGCACTTCCTGTTCAACACGCTCAATTCGCTCTCCTCGCTGATCCTGAGCCGGAAGACCGACGTCGCCGAGCGGATGCTGATGAACCTTTCCACCTTCTTCCGGGCGACTCTATCCGCCGACCCCACGGCCGACGTGTCGCTGGGCGAGGAGATCAAGCTTCAGCGTCTCTATCTCGATATCGAGCAGATAAGGTTTCCGGACCGGCTCAGCGTCGAGGTCGACGTTCCCGAGCCGTTATTGTCGGTTCGGGTTCCGGTGCTGATCCTCCAGCCGGTGGTCGAGAATGCGGTGAAATATGGAGTCGCCCGATCGCGCAAGCCGGTGACGGTCCGGATCAGCGCCTATGAGGAAGCCGGCCGGCTCCACGTCAAGGTCAAGGACGATGGCGAAGCCGCGGCGAGCGGCGACGATGACGGCGGCACCGGAGTGGGTCTCAGGAACGTCTGCGACCGGCTGACCGCCCGCTACGGCGCCCTCGCCGGCTGCCTCAACGGCGCCGATCCGGACGGCGGCTATACCGTCCACCTCTACATGCCGGTGTCGCGCGATGACTGAGCGGGCGCTTCGGGTGCTCGTCGTCGACGACGAGCCGCTTGCGGTCGAGCGGCTTCAGCTGCTTCTCGCCCGCTGCGCCCTGGTCGCGGTGGTCGGAACGGCGAATGACGGCGAAGCCGCGCTCCGGATCGCCGAGGCGGTCGAGCCGGACGTCGTCCTTCTCGACATCGCCATGCCGGGAATGGACGGGATCGACGTCGCCCGGGCGCTCTCCGCCTCGTCCGTCAATCCGGCGATCGTCTTCGTCACCGCTTTCGACAATTTCGCCGTCGCCGCCTTCGACGTCGCCGCCATCGACTATCTGATGAAGCCGGTTCAGGTGGAGCGGCTCGAACGGGCGCTGGCGCGGACCCGGGCCTGGCTCGATTCCGGCGGCAAGTCCCGGCCCGCCTCGCAAACGACCCATGTCGAGGAATTCTGGGTGCCCGACCATAGCGGACTGGTCCGGATCTCGGCATCGGACATCGAGCGGGTGACGGCGGAGCGCGATTATATGCGGCTTCATGTCGGGCCGCGAAGCTGGCTCATCCACCGGACGATCGGAAAGCTGGAGCAGGATCTCGATCCGGCGCGCTTCCTTCGGGTGCACCGCTCGGTCATCGTCCGCCGCGACACCATCATCGGCCTCTATCGCGACGAGGGCGGCCACTGGACGGCGCGGCTGAAGGGCGGCGCCGAACAGAGGATCGGCCGTTCCTATATCGACGACGTCAAGAAGTTCGCCGGCCGCGGCTGATCGGGGAAAGGCTATCGGGAGGCGATAGCGGGGCACCATCGCCTCCCGATGGTGAGCCAGGCCGCCGGTGGGCTCGATTGGCGACCTGGCTCACGCTTGATCTGCCGGGTTCGAGTCGCGGCCCCGGCAAGTCGAAGGGCCTGTTCGGGTGCGGCCCACCGGGGAGGAGACCTGGGGAAGTCGCCGTTCGAGCGGACCGCGCTCTCTTCCTCGCCCGAAACGGCGGCCGCCGCTTGCCGCTTTCGACCAGCGACGCCTGCTTTCGGCGAAGCGCCGCTCGGCTCGACGAAATGCACGGTCCGTCCGTTCCTCGGCAACGCCGTCCCCACCTCTGCGTTGGTGAGTCGATCCGATGAAGGAGAAGATGATGCGCGAACATTCGGGCGCCGCCGAAGGCAAGAACAACAACCGCAACCCCACTCTCCGCGACAAGGAGAGAGAAAAGGGCCAGAGCGGCGAGGCCGTTCATGGCAGCAAGTCGAAGGACGAGAGCCCGAGCCGAAAGTCGACGGTCCGGGCTTAGACTCTTCGAATCGCGCCAGCGCTCAGGCGATCCGGGTCCAGCGGGCGGCGGCGGCGGCGAGGCGCTGGACGCCGGCGAGCCGGATCAGCAGGCGGCGGCCGACAGGGTGCTCGGCCGCTCCGCGGAGCCGTTCGGCAATAGCCAGCGGCCGCCTCGCCCGATCGGCGAACTCGGCCTGGAAACTGCCTGCGGCGGCCGCGCCGCCGCCGAGGAAGGCATGAGCCGCCGCCTCGGCGCTGGTCAAGGCGATCGCGATCCCGTCGCCGGCCAGTGAGGCGATCACGGCCGCCTGATCGCCGACCCGGAAACGTCCCGGATCCGATTCCTTCGCGCTCCAGCCATAGGGAACGCCGGCGATCGCCTCCCATTCGCCGAGCGAGGCGCCGACGAGCCTTTCGCCGAGCAGCGGACATTCCGAAACGAGGCTTTCGATCACCGCCTCGTGGGATCCCGCTTCGGCCATTCGCCTGCGCGAGATGGACAGACAGAGATTGATCGCACCGTCCTCCTGAAGGAGCAGGCCGGCATAACCGTCGTCATAGAGATGGAGTTCGATCGTCCCGGCGAGCGCGCGGCCGAGCTCCGCAGTGCCCTTCAGGGCGGTTCGAAGCCCGACCGCGAGATCGTCGCGGCCGGTCTCCCGGGGGGCGCCGCGAAGCTCGTGCTTGCCGGTGGCGAGGAAGACGGCCTCGGCGCCCATCTCCTCCTCGTCGTCGAGCCGGACGCAATCGCCTTCGAGAGCCCGTACCGCCCGGCCGCGGAGGACCGTCGCCCCCGATTCCTCGGCGAAGCGAAGCAAGGCGGCGTCGAGCCGGCGGCGGGACAGGCCGGCGGCGGCCATCGGCAGCTCGCTTTCCGCGATCCGATCGCCGGCGGCCAGGCGGAGGCGATGGATCGGCCTTGCGCCGAGCGCCTCGACGTCGAGCCCGAGGCGCTGGAGCGCGGCGAGCGCGTCCCAGCCGAGAAAGCCGCCACAGACGACATCGCGCTCGCCGAGCGATCGTTCGATCAGGACCGGCATCGCGCCGGCCCGGGCGAGGGTGATGGCGGTGGCCGACCCGGCCGGGCCGCCACCGACGATCAGCGCAGCCGTTCGACGCATAGTCGAAACGGAAAGCGGCGAACGATCTTCGCCGCCCCTTCGGTTATGCCGGCATCGGCGAGGATCCGCCGCCAGTCCGCCGGCCGGAACGAACGGGCGATCGACAGCCGCCCATCCTCTCGGACGATCCGGTGGGCGCCGATCGCGCGGGCAAGGAGCGGGAAGCCGAGCCAGGCGAGGCCGTGGCGGTGGAGATCGTTGATCAGCCACCCCCGCTCCGCTCGGATTTCCATGAAGCGGAGGAAGGCGCGAAGCTGCGCCTCGGTCATGTGATGGGCGACGAGGCTGCTGACGACGAAATCGAAGCGCCCGGGAAGCTCGGCATAGTCGCCGGTGCGATAATCGATGGCGAGGTCGGCGGGGGTTGCGGCTCGGGCCGCCGCGGCGCTCTTCGGATTGAGGTCGATGCCGACCAGATCGGCCTCGAGCCGGCGGCGGCGTGCCCAGGCGGCGATCCTGCGAAGCATGTCGCCATGGCCGAAGCCGACGTCGAGCAAACGAAAGCCGCTCATCCCGCGCGTCGCCCGTTCGAGGAAACCCAGAGTCGGGCGAGCGGCGAGGGTCCAGGCGTTGACCCTGGAGAGATCGGCGAGAACGCGCTCGTAGACCGAGGGGTCGAGCCCCGGATCGTCCATCTGCTCGTCACG
>CAMPIH010000063.1 GCA_946886275.1 uncultured Sphingosinicella sp. | reverse complement strand
GCCAAGAAGATGGTCGAGGAGATCGTGAAGTCGCTGGGGTGAATCTGTTCCCCGGTCGGCGGCATGACGTGAAGGGGCCGTACCGCCGATCTTGTCCCGAGCGGGTGCCGGTGGCAGGAGGAGGATGCGGGCGGTTAGCTCAGCGGTAGAGCGTCTCGTTTACACCGAGAGGGTCGGCGGTTCGATCCCGTCACCGCCCACCATCAAAAATTGATCCATCCGAGCAGGATCAGGATCAGCAAGGTGCCGATCAAGGTCGCCAGAAGCGAGCCGGCGCAGCCGAGACGATTTGAAAAGAAAAGAAACAAGGCCATTCTCCCTCTGCGGCAATGGCCAACGCCCACGGTCCGGCGAGGCTCCCGACCCGCCGATCATCCGCAAGAACCCAGAGGACGTCGAAGCATCCCGGAAGATCGCCGCTCTGGCCGAGCGGGCTAGAGGGTTCGGATCAGGGTCACGGCCACCGCGATCCAGGCGGGATCGGCGACCACGATCTGGCGCCGGCTGGCGCCAAGGGCGAGGATATGCAGCCGGTTTCCATCGCGACCGATCAACCTGCCGAAGACGAACCGGTCGCCCTGACGGGGTACCAGCACGTCCCGGTTGAAGGCGCTGGCAAGGGCCTCCGGTTCAAGTCGCCTGAGCCAGATCTCGTCGCCACCGCGATAATCGCCGGTGCCGGACTCGACGGTGATCGCAATCGTGCCCGGACCAGGCCTGGGAGCAATAACCACCACTTCGTGCCGAAGCGGTCGGACGCCGTCATGATCCAGGACCGCCGCGATCGGCACGTCGTCGCGCGCCGGGAGGAGAACGAGATCGGCGGCTTCGACTCCGAGCGCCCCGGCGATTCGATTCAGCCAGCGAACGGAAACGGTGCGCGCGCCGGTTTCGAGGCGTCCGATCGTCTGCGGCGTCGTCGGCGGGTCGCAACGCTCCGCGACGTCCTGAAGAGTCATCCCGCGTGCCCGACGAACTTCCCTTATGCGGCTGCGCATCGCGACCTTTCGCTCACCAGGACGGTTTGTTCATCATGTCGCCGAGTTACCAGACAGGCAAGGGCGCCGGTCCCTGTCGCAAATTGGCGGGGGTGCGCATTGCGCGATTTCGCAAGGATCTGCCCGTTGGGTTAACCGGATTTTAGCACCGACGGGTGCAAGCCCTTGGTCCTACGCCTGGGAACCGAGGGAAAATTCATGCGCGTTTTGGCTTTGTCCTCTCAAAAGGGCGGATCGGGGAAAACAACCCTATCCGGCCATCTCGCCGTTCAGGCACAGCGGGCCGGCTCCGGTCCCGTCTGCCTGATCGATATCGATCCGCAGGGGTCGCTTGCCGATTGGTGGAACGAGCGCGAGGATGAAATGCCCGCCTTCGCCCAAACCACGGTAGCCCGGCTCGGCGCCGATCTCGAGGTGCTTCGCCAGCAGGGCTTCAAGCTCGCCGTCATCGATACGCCGCCGGCGATCACGATGGCCATCCAGAGCGTCATCCAGGTCGCCGAGCTGATCCTGATTCCGACGCGTCCCAGCCCGCACGATCTGCGTGCCGTCGGCGCCACGGTGGATCTGTGCGAACGCGCCGGCAAGCCCCTCATCTTCGTCGTCAACGGCGCGACGCCCAAGGCGAAGATCACCTACGAAGCGGCCGTCGCCCTTTCGCAGCACGGTACCGTCGCCCCGGTAACCCTTCATCACCGCACCGATTTCGCGGCGTCGATGATCGACGGGCGAACCGTGATGGAAGTCGACGCCAATAGCCGCTCGGCAAAGGAAGTCGTCGAATTGTGGGATTATATTGCAGATCGCCTGGAGAAGAATTTCCGCCGCACCGTGTTTTCGGCGCCCGGCGGCATCGTGCCCCATCCGCTCGCTCAACGTCCCGCTTCCGGTTTCGGCCGGCGCGTAATTGGCCAGTGAGGGGGACGTGGCAATGAATGAAGCAAGATACGCCTCCCTGTCGTCCGGTCTGCTCGCCCGCAAGGGCGCTGCCAAGCCGGCGATGCGGCCCCAGGGTTTCACCCCGATCGAGGATCTCGGCTGGAACGACATGGGCTATGCCCCGCAGGTCGAGGAACAGCCCGAACCGGAAATGGTCGAGCATGTGCCGAGTTCGATTTCGGCCCTGACTCCGGCGCCGAAGCCCTTTCGCGCTGAAGTCGAGCCGCTGCCGGTCGTCGCACAGCAACGCGCAATCGCGGAGAGCTTCGACGTCGAGGAGGGCGAGCCGGCTCCGGCCGAACAGCCTTCGCCGAAGACACCCGCAGCCAAGGCCAAGGTCGTCTCGCTGCCGCAGAGCACTTCGGTGCCCGCGGGCAAGAAGTCGGCCTTCACGCTTCGGCTCGATTCGGAGCGGCACTTGCGGCTTCGGCTCGCCTGCGCCGTGACGGGGCGGTCCGCGCAGCAGATCGTCACCAGCGCGCTGGACGCCTTTCTGGAGTCGGTGCCGGAGGTCGAGACGATGGTGCAGCGCATGCCTGCCGCGGGCTCGGCGCGAAACTAGGGGGAGCGGGAAGATGAACAGGATCGCGATCAACATTGCCGCCTCTACGCTGGCGCTGAGCATCGGCACTGCCGTCTTCCTCTCCAACTCTGCGCTGGCGAGGCCGGATTCGCCGCGAAGCGCGCCGGCCCAGGAAGCTATGCAGTTGCACAGCCAGGCGATTCGCTCGATCCAGCAGGGCCGGCTCGCCGACGCCCTGACCGAGATCGAACGCGCCGTCGAACTGTCTCCGCGCGATGCCGGCTACCGCCTGCTGCTCGCCGACATCTATCTGAAGATCGGGCGCTTCGAGGCGGCCCGAACGACCTATGCCGACGTTCTCGAGCTCGATCCCCCGCATGTCCGCGCCGGTTTGAGCTATGCCCTGATGCAAGTCGCGCTGGGGCGGCCGCAAGCCGCGGTCGGCCAGCTCGACGAGCTTGCGGGACGAGCGCCGGCCGCCGACGTCGGGCTCGCTTATGCGCTCGCCGGAATGCCGGAACGCGCGATCGAAATTCTCGAACCCGCGGCGCGCCAGCATGATTCGACTCCGCGGCTTCGCCAGAATCTCGCTTTGTCCTATGCGCTCGCCGGTAATTGGCAGCGCGCCCGAGCGGTCGCCGCTCAGGACATCTCGCCGGCCGAATTGCCCAGGCGCCTTCAGCAATGGGCAGCAATGGCGCGTCCCGGCGGCCAATCGGCGCAGGTGGCCAGCCTGCTTGGCGTGAACCCCGTCGCCGATTCCGGCCAGCCGGTCCGCCTTGCACTTGTCCAGCCGGCCGTTGCTCCCGCCGAGACCGCTCCGGTCGAGGCTTATGCGCAGGCCGCGCCAGCGCCAGCGCCCGCACCCGCGCCCGCATCCGTACCCGCACCGGCTCAGGTCTTCGCCTCGGCGGCGCCTGCACCGTCCATGCCGGAAACCACGGTTCTGGCCTATCAGCAGCCGACTCAGACCTCGGTCTCGCCGGAGCCGCTCGAGCCCCTCAGCTTGCCCGAACCCGCCGAATCTCAGGCCGAGCCCGATTGGTGGCCGACTCCGGCCGCCCCGGTCGAGGTCGCGCAAGCGATTGAGCCCGAGGTGCCGCAGGTGCCGGTGCCGCAGTCCGTCTCGGCCGACGAGCTCGACGTTCAGTTCGCGGCTGCCGCGGAAACCCTGACCCGCCCCAACCGGGCGATCATCCGCACCGCCGCGGTGAGCCGACCGATGGCGCCGGTGTTCCGGCCGCAGGCGGCGCCTACGGTCCGCCCCGTCAGCGACGGCCGCTTCGTCGTCCAGCTCGGCGCCTTCAGCAACGAGGGCAATGCCGAGCGTGCATGGCAGGAGTCGGAGCGGAACTACGGCCTGGGACGGCTTCAGCCGACCACCACCACGATCAACATCGACGGCCGGACACTCCATCGGGTTTCCGTCTCCGGCTTCGCCTCTTCGGTGGACGCCGGGCGTCTTTGCGCTTCGATCAAGTCGCTCGGCGGCGAGTGCTTCGTCCGCACCAATGCGGGCGACGCGGCGATCCGCTGGGCAGCGCGCTACGCACCGGACCGCAACCGGCAAGCCTGAACTTCTTCACGGTCCCTCTGGGAGGCGGTCAGCAGGCCAATGCTGGCCGCCTTATTCTTGATCAGGCCTCGCGGCGACTCCGGGTCAGCAGGTCGAGGCAAGCCATTCTCACGGCAACGCCAAGCTCGACCTGCTCGAGGATCGCCGACCGGTCCGGATCGTCGGCGACGTCGGAGTCGATCTCGATCCCCCGGTTCATCGGCCCCGGATGCATGACGAGGGCGTTCGGCGCCGCTCGGTCGAGCCGCTCGCGGCTGAGGCCATAACGGGCATGAAAATCGCCGAGCGAGCCTGAAACGGCTTCTTCCATCCGTTCGCGCTGGATCCGAAGCATCATCACCACGTCCGCGCCGTCGATTCCCCGCTCGAGATCGTCGTGCCCCTCGACTCCAGCCGGCAACGTTTCCGGCATCAGCAAGGGCGGCGCGACCAGCCTCAGGCTGGCGCCGAGCATCGGCAGCGAGCGAAGGTTCGAATTGGCCACCCGGCTGTGGCGTATGTCGCCGCAAATCGCGATCTTCAGTCCGTCGATCCGGCCGAAGCGGCGGCGGATCGTCAGCGCGTCCAGCAGCGCCTGGGTCGGGTGCTCGCCTCGTCCGTCACCGGCATTGATGACCGGGCAGTCCATGACGGCGGCGACGTCGGCGGCGGCGCCGTTCGCTTCGTGACGAATGACCAGCAGATCGGGGCGCATCGCGTTCAGGGTCAGTGCGGTGTCGATCAGGCTTTCGCCCTTGCGGACGCTGGATCCTGCAGGATGGAAATTGGAGACCTGGGCGCCGAGCCGCTTTCCGGCGATCTCGAACGAGAAGAGAGTTCGAGTGCTGTTTTCGAAGAAGGCGTTGATCTGAGTGAGACCCGAAAGCCGCCGGTCTTCCTTGCGCGCTCCGCGGTTGAACGCGATCCAGGGCTCCGCCTCGTCGAGAATCGATTCTATGTCCTGCCGCGAAAGGCCGTCGATCCCGAGCAGATGGCGATGTGGGAAAAGCGGCGCGGTCATCAGCTCGCGGCTGTAACGGGAGGTCAGCGGAGGCTCAACCCGAACCATGGTCGGGCACAAAAGCTCAAAGCAGAAGGATCGTCGACAAAGTCAGGAACACGCCCATGCTCGCGATGTCGCTGGCGGTTGTCAGGAAGATGCTCGAAGCCGTGGCCGGATCGGCGCCGAGCCGTTTCAGAGTCAGCGGGATGAGGGCTCCGGCAATGCCGGCAACCGTGCAACTCGCGACCATCGAAACCGCCACCACCACCGCCATGAGCCAGGGCTGAGCCTCGCTTTGCTGAGTGGCGTAGAAGAACATGCCGATACCGGCGGTGACACCCACGAGGGCGCCGTTGCAGACCCCGAGCAGGGTCTCCTTCATCATGAGTCGATTGACGAATTGCGGCTCCAGCTCGCCAAGGGTCATTCCGCGCAAGGTGACGGCGAGAGCCTGACAGCCGGTATTGCCGGTCTGCCCGGCCATGACCGGAAGGAAGACGGCAAGGATGACGAGTTGCGCCAGGGTGCCTTCGAAGACACCGACCACCGCGGCGGCGAGAAAGGCGGTGAGAAGGTTGATCTGAAGCCAGGGGTGGCGAAGCCACAGGCTTCGAAGGAGCGGCGTGTCGAGCCTTTCCTCCTTTTCGACACCGACCATCTGGCCGGGCTGGGCGCTGACCTCGACGAGCTGCTCGGCGAACAACTCGTCACCTCGGATCAGCCCTTTCAAGACGCCCTCGTCATCGACCACCGGATAGACCGGGAAATGCCGGGCGAGTGCGGCCCTCAACGCGTCGGCCAAAGGCATCTGTACGTTCAGTGCGAAGACGTCGCGAAGCATGATCTCCTCGAGTTTCGTCTCGGGAGTGGCGAGCAGCATGTCGCGCATGACGACCAGGCCGAGCAGCTTGCCCGCTTCGTCGGTGACATAGCCGTAAGTGATGAAGGCGGCGCGGGTCAGTTCTCGAAGCTGCTCGATCGTCTCCGCGACGGTCATCTCGCCGCGGAAGATCCCGACCGGCGGAGACATGAGGTCACCCGTCCGGGTGACGGCGTCGCGTGGACTGGCCTTCAGCGGCTTCGTCAGCTGCTCGGTCATGGCCGGCACAGTGACGTAACAACCTGCTGATCACAAGCCGAGAAAAGACCCTGTGCCTAGCCCATGGTGAGACCGTCGATCGCGCCCTGGAGGATGTAGGCGGCGGCCATCTTGTCGATCAGCTCGGCCCGCCGCGCCCGGCTGGCGTCGGCATCGATCAGGGTCCGCGTCACCGCCTGGGTCGACCAGCGTTCGTCCCAGAGAAGCACCGGCAAATGAAGCGCCTCGATATTGCGCGCGAAGGCCCGGACCGACTGGGTCCGGGGCGAATCGCTGCCGTCGAGATTGAGCGGAAGGCCGACGACGATGCCCTTCACTTGCTGATCGGAAATGAATGACTTCAGCGCTTCCAAGTCCCTGGTGAATTTGGTCCGCTGGATAAGCGTCGCCGCGGTCGCGATCGTCCATTGCGAGTCACACAGAGCGGTGCCGATCGTCTTCGTGCCGACATCGAGCCCCACGAGCCGCCCGCC
The DNA here is from genome assembly GCA_946886275.1 of uncultured Sphingosinicella sp. Next base: position 5,100 of record CAMPIH010000063.1, on the reverse strand, counting down.
CCCGGGCAAGGCTTCCCGAAACTCGAGAATCGACGACGTGATCATTCTAACGCGTCTCCGAAGCGGAGATTGGGAAGGCTGCACCGACGATTGTCTTCCGGTAGATCGTCACTGCTCCAGGAACGCATCGACGCGCCGTTCCGCGTCGGCCCTGATGTTCGCCCAGAACAAGGCATAATCATAGACATGGTAATTGTTGCCGGGGAGGACATAGGGGCCCATCTCCGGGACCCGATCATTGTCGCCGATCAACAGGAAGCCGCGAAGATCGCAGCGTGCCGAGACCGCCGCTCGCCTGAATTCCGCGCTCCTGAAATCGGCGCTTGGGATCAACGTCCCTCGATTGGCGGCGGCGGGCGCCTCGCCGCCGATCGCGCCGGTCAGCGGATTGGTGCACAGCATCGCCGTCCCGGCTCTCGAAACGCCGCCCGGGCCGGTGGATTGGTCATAGACCTCGGTGACCTGCTTCGGGTCGGCCGGCTCGGCGAAGCTCTGCCAGGAAAGAACGCAGCCCGCCTGGTCGGCGGTCTCGCAGGCCGGCAACGGCAGAGCGGGCAGATCCGCGGTCATCGAGACCGGCCAGCCGATCACATAAGCGGCGACGATTCGATCGGCTTCCGGTGACCCTTTAATCCGCTCATGGAGCAGCCGCATCAGGTGAAGGCTGCCCTGGCTGTGGGCGGCGAGGACGATCGGCCGGCCGGCCGGCGCCTCGCGGAGGAACTGGCCGTAAGCGGCGGCGACGTCGCGATAGGCGAAATCAAGCGCCCGCTGAGCGTCCCGCTTCGTCGTCAGGAAGGCGCCGAAGGCCGCCTGGCGGTATTTCGGCGCCCAGACTTCGCCGACCGAATTGAAGGCGCTGGCCTGGCTTCGGACGAACAGCCGAGCGCGCCATTGCGATTCCTCGTCATCCAGGGGCGCGTTCCAGGAAGACGTCTCGAGGAAGCTGGTGGGATGGATGAAGAAGACCGACACTCGGGGCTCAGCCGTCGGCTCCAGTCCCGGAGGAGTCCAGCGCGATGGATCAGCTTGAAGCCCGGGACGCGCGAGCCACAAAGCCGACTGCCGGTAATTCGCCCCCGGCGGCATCGGCACCTCCTTGAATTCCGTCTTCGGCACCATCACCCAGCGCATCAGATCCTGCTCGAAGATCCGGTAGGCGACGGCGCCCGCGATCACGAGCACCGTCAGGCCCGCCACGATCCACAGGAAGCGAACGGCTGGATGCGATCTTTTCCGGGCTTTCCGGGACTTTGCCATGGGACCCTCAACCCGATGCCGCCGCTGGTTGCAAGTCCGACAGTCGTGATTGGCAAAACGCCACCTGCTGCTACAACGGCAAACGCGATCTGTGTGAGGAGAGGGGCATCTTCCGGAACAGCAATCGACGCCGCAGATGCAGCCGACGGGACGTCATTGCCGGCGCCGCCGCCACCGCCGTCCTCGCTTCTCTTCCACGGACGGCCCGCGCCTTCTCGAACTCCAGACCGAACATCGTCTTCATTCTCGCGGACGACCTCGGCTATGCCGACCTCAGCTGCTACGGCCGGCGAGAATATCGGACGCCTCGCCTCGATGGGATCGCCGCCGATGGGCTGCTGATGTCCCAGGCCTATTCCAGTTCGGCGGTCTGCTCGCCGACACGAGTCGCCCTGATCACGGGACGATATCCGGGCCGATTACGGGCGGGGCTCGAGGAGCCGATCGCCCGGCCCAATGAACAGGTCGGGCTGCCGCCGACCCATCCTACCTTGCCTGCCCTGCTCCGAAGCCACGGCTATCGGACCGCGCTCGTGGGCAAATGGCACATGGGCTGGCCGCCCCATTTCGGACCCTTGAGGAGTGGCTATGATCGCTTCTACGGCATAATTCCCGGCGCCGCGGACTATTTCACCCACGGCGGCATGGACGGAGCCGCGCCGGCCGGCTCCGGTCTGATGGAAGGTGATGATTACATCCGGCGAGGCGGATATCTCACCGAATTGCTTGCCGACAGGGCGTGCGCCGAATTGCGCGACGCGGCAGCCGCGGCGCAGCCCTTGTTTCTCAGCCTGCACTTCACGGCGCCGCATTGGCCCTGGCAGGGACCTGGCGATGCGGATGTCGATTTCGAGCTTCGCGACCTCTTTCACCGCGACGGTGGGACTCTGGAAAAATATGCCGAAATGGTAACCGCCATGGACTCGGCCGTCGGACGCGTTCTCGATGAGATTCGCACCCTTGGCCTGGAAGACGATACGATCCTCGTTTTCACCAGTGACAATGGTGGCGAGCGATTTTCGGACAATTGGCCGTTGCGCGGCGAGAAGGCCGACCTGCTCGAAGGCGGCATCCGAGTGCCGCAACTGGTCCGCTGGCCGGGCCGGATCGCAGCCGGATCGCGATCGGCCCAGGTCATGGCATCGATGGATTGGCTGCCGACCCTGGCCGCCGCCGCCGGCGTCTCGCCAGACCCGGCTGCCCCGCCCGACGGAGAAGATTTGCTGCCGGTGCTGACGGGTGCCGAACCGGCCCGGGAACGGACGATCTTCTGGCGCTTCAAAAACCGGGGCCAGGCCGCGGTCCGTTCGGGAAACTGGAAATATCTTCGCCAGCGCGACCAGGAATCCCTGTTCGACCTGGCGGGAGATCCGCGCGAGCGGGCCAATCTGAAAGACCGGCATCCGGACGTCTTCACCAGCCTGCGCCAGCAATATGAAAGCTGGAATTCGCAGATGCTCCCTTATCCGGAAGGCTCGGTGAGCGCCGGGCCCGGATAAACCCCGTTCCGGCAAAGGGCTGCCTTGATGCACCGCAGCAGCGGTGCTAGCCGCGCCGCCATGTCCGTAGACACCAAGACCGTCCGCCACATTGCCAAGCTCGCCAGGATCTCGGTGAGCGATTCCGAGGTCGAGGCGCTCGCGCCCGAGCTGTCCAATATCCTCGGCTGGATCGAGCAATTGCAGGAAGTGAACGTGGCCGGCATCGAGCCGATGACCGCGGTCATCCCGAACAAGCTTCGCCTTCGCGAGGACGTCGTCGATGACGGAGGAATCCGCGATGACGTGCTTCGCAACGCGCCCGTCGCCGAACATGGCTTCTTCGCCGTCCCGAAGGTGATCGAGTGACCAACCTTACCGATCTGGGTGTCGCGGCGATCCGCGACGGAGTCCGCGCCGGCGATTTCAGCGCCCGCGACGTCGCCTCGGCCTTCGTCGAGGCGGCTGAGAAGGCGAGGGGCCTCAATGCCTTCATCGTCGAGACTCCCGAACATGCGCTGGCCGCGGCAGATGCCGCCGACAAGGCACGCGCTTCAGACCAGCTGAAGCCGCTTTCCGGCGTCCCGCTCGGGATCAAGGACCTGTTCGCGACGAAGGGCGTCCAGACCACGGCCGGGAGCCGGATCCTCGACGGCTTCGAGCCGGTCTATGAAAGCACCGTCAGCGCCAATCTGTTCGAGGCCGGGGCGGGCATGATCGGCAAGCTCAACATGGACGAGTTCGCGATGGGCTCCTCCAACGAGACGAGCGGCTATGGACCGGTCATCTCGCCCTGGCGGCGAAGCGACGGCGGCAACGCGCCGCTCGCGCCCGGTGGCAGCTCGGGCGGCTCGGCAGCGGCGGTCGCCGCCCGGATCGCGCCCGGAGTGACCGGCACCGACACGGGCGGATCGATCCGTCAGCCGGCCGCCTTCGTCGGCATCTCGGGAATCAAGCCGACCTATGGCCGCTGTTCGCGCTGGGGCATCGTCGCCTTCGCCTCGAGCCTCGACCAGGCGGGGCCGATGGCCCGCGACGTCCGCGATTGCGCGATCCTGCTCGAGGCCATGGTCGGCTTCGACCCGAAGGATTCCACGTCGCTCGACCTTCCGGTTCCGGCGTGGGAAGCGAACCTGTCCGCCGACCTTCGCGGCAAGCGGGTCGGAATCCCGCGCGAATATCGGATCGACGGAGTGCCGGCCGAGATCGATTCCGTCTGGCAGCAGGGCATCGAGTGGCTCCGCGACGCCGGCGCCGAGATCGTCGAAGTGTCGCTTCCCCACACGCGCTACGCGCTTCCAACCTATTATATCATCGCTCCGGCGGAGGCGTCCTCGAACCTCGCCCGCTACGACGGCGTCCGCTACGGCAACAGGGTCCAGCCCGATCAGGGCGGATTGAACGACATGTACGAGGCGACCCGCGCCGCCGGCTTCGGCGCCGAGGTGAAGCGGCGGATCATGATCGGAACCTATGTCCTTTCGGCCGGCTTCTACGACGCCTATTTCAACCAGGCGCAGAAGGTCCGGACCCTGATCGCTCGCGACTTCGAGCAGGTCTGGAGGGAAGTGGACATCCTCCTCACGCCGACCGCTCCGAGCGCCGCCTTCGCGCTCGGCGAGAAGAGCGCCGATCCGATCGCCATGTACCTGAACGACGTCTTCGCGGTGCCAGCCAGTCTCGCCGGGCTCCCGGCCATGTCGGTGCCGGCCGGTCTCGACGGGCAGGGCCTGCCGCTCGGCTTGCAGCTGATCGGCAAGGCGCTCGACGAGCAATCGGTGCTCGACGCCGGCCTTGCGATCGAGCAGCGTGCCGGCTTCACCCATCGTCCGGAGTCCTGGTGGTGAGGGAGGAAAACCCCTACCAGAAGCGGGACTTCACGCTCGGCCTTGCAGGCTTCCTCGCCGGCATCCATGCGCTCCGGATCCTCGCCGAGCGGGGAATCGCCAGCGCCGACGACATGGAAGTGTCGCTTGCCGGAATCAGGGCCACCCTCGGCACGATGCCGGTGGGGATGATCCCCGAGACCCAGCTGGCGGGCATCGAGGACATGCTCGACCGGATCCACAAGGCCGCCGTTGAAGCGGAAGCGAACAATGCCTGAATCCGAATCCCCTTACCGAATCCAGGGCACCACCGGCGACTGGGAGGTCGTGATCGGGCTCGAGGTGCATGCCCAGATCGTCTCCGCCGCGAAGCTCTTCTCCGGCGCCTCGACCGAATTCGGCGCGGAGCCGAACAGCCAGGTTTCGCTCGTCGACGCGGCGATGCCGGGAATGCTTCCGACCCTCAACGCCGAGTGCGTCCGCCAGGCGGTCCGAACGGGCATGGCGCTGGAGGCGAAGATCAATCCCTGGTCGCG
>CAMPIH010000062.1 GCA_946886275.1 uncultured Sphingosinicella sp. | reverse complement strand
GCCTTCGAATTCAGCCGGCCAGATCGGGCCGATGCGCCCTGACGGCGTCGTTCAGCGGGCCTATGCCCCGATCATAGAAGGTCGTGTTGATCCCGAACGTCTTGCCGTCGCTTCGATCGAACCGGGCGATCCGCTGAATACCGGCGCGAAGGACATGATAATTGGTGATCCGGTCCCACGGCACCGGCTGGTCGCCGAGCTTGCGCGAATAGATGCCCGATTCGTCGACCCGCGCCTGAGGGCTGCTGTCCATCGCTCGGCGGGCGAAGATCACCGCCGCCGCGAGACAGGCACCGACGATCGCCCACCCGACCAGCGGATTGCTCCCGCTCTCGGTCGGGATCACGCCGGCCGCGGCGAAGCCGAGGATCGAGAGTGCCAGGACGGCGCCGGCGAGGGCGAGATTGAGTCCGCGTGAATGACGCGCTTCGTAGACCATGAGGAGTCTCCCCGAAGGACGACTCCGGTTTATCCGTTTCGGAGGCGAAACTCAAAGCTCAAAAGACGTCGCCGAGCAGGGCGCCGGCGATGATCGTCGCAGCGCTCAGGATCGCGAGTCCCAGCCTCTCCTGGCGCCTGCCAGGGGCCGCTCCGGTTCGGCACTTCACGCGGGCCGTTTCGACCGCCTCCGACGTCCGCCAGGCGATGACGAGGAAAGCGATCGTCATCGCCGTCGCCACCACCGCCCAGCCGACCAGCATGAGGGTGGCCGGCTCCCCTCCGCCGATGAGAAGGAGGAGGCTGAGGCTGGTCATCGCCAGCGCATAGAGGCCGGTGATCAGCCATCCGGCCCGCGAGGAAGGACGCAGATTGCAGCGGCGCCCCTTCTTCACGCGAACGAACCAGGGCGCGCTTCCGACAGATTTTCGGGACATCAGGATTCCTCCTTCATGGGCCGGCCGCGCTTGCGCTCCTCGGGCGGGGCGACCTTCACGCCGCGCCGGCCGAGGGCTTCGCGAAGAAGCACCTCGATCTGGGCGTTGACGCTTCGGAAGTCGGCGGCCGCGCAGCGCTCGAGCGCGTCCCACAAGGGCGGCTCGATTCGAAGCGGATAAGCCTTCTTCGGAGAATTGGGCACGGGGTCGCTCCTATTGGTAGAGCGACCCCGCATTGACGACCGGCTGGGTGTCGCGCTCGGAGCAGAGCACGACCATCAGGTTCGAGACCATCGCCGCCTTGCGCTCGTCGTCGAGGTGGACGACCCCCTTCTCCGACAGCAGCTGGATCGCGTTCTCGACCATCGAGACGGCGCCGATGACGATCTTCTGGCGGGCGGCGATCACCGCCTCGGCCTGCTGGCGCCTCAGCATCGCCTGGGCGATCTCCTGAGCATAAGCGAGGTGGGTCAGCCGCGATTCGTCGATCGTGATCCCGGCCCGGGCGACCCGGTCCTGAAGCTCCTTTTCCAGCTCCACGTTGACGATGTCGGCGTCGCCGCGGAGGGTCGTCTCCTTGTGCTCCAGATCGTCATAGGGATATTGACCGGCCATGGCGCGAAGCGCGCTTTCGATCTGGATCTCGACGAACTCCATGTAATTGTCGACGTCGAACAGCGCCTGGGCCGTGTCGGTGACCCGCCAGACGACGTTGGCGGCGATCTCGATCGGGTTGCCGCGAAGATCGTTCACCTTGAGCTTGTCCGAGGTGATGTTGTGGATCCGGGTCGAGATCTTGGTCCGGGTCAGCCAGGGCAATACCCATCTCAGGCCGCTGGTCCGATCGGTGCCCTTGTAATCGCCGAACAAGAGGATGGCGGCAGCCTGGTTGGGCTGAAGGAAATAGAAGCCGCAGATCACGAACAGGAAAGCCAGCACGCCGGACGCCAGAAGAACGACGCCGAGTGCGATATTCTCCTCCGCCAATTGCCAGATCCCGACCGCCGCGACGAACAGGGTCGCGAGCAGCACCAGAAGCATGACATAGCCGCTGCTGGTCTGAGCGGCGCGCTCGCTGGAAAGCCTCAGGTCGTGCGCGCTCGTGTCGATCGTCTCGGTCATCATCGTCCTCCCGTTAATGATGATATCATAATTATATCCTGTGAAAGGAATCAAGCGAAATCGTCACGGCCGCAGAACGAGCGGGAAAGCGAGACCGGGTCGCCTCGGCCGGCCCATTGTGGCTATGGTGCTCACCGCCTAAGGCCGCTGGATAAAGGAGTAGGTGCGATGCGTTTGCTTTCGCTGTTGATCGGAGCCCTGATGATGACCCACGCCCCCGCTTACGCCCAGTCGGGCTCGCAAGCTGATCGCCCCGGCTGGCGCCTCGTCATTCATGGCGGCGCCGGAGTCATCGAGCGCGACCGGCTGACTCCGGAGCAGGACCGCGAGATCCGGGCCGCGCTCGACCTCGCGCTCCAGACCGGCTCGGCGATCCTCGCCCGCGGCGGAAGCGCGCTCGACGCGGTCGAGGCGACGGCAAAGGTGCTGGAGGACGATCCCCATTTCAACGCCGGCCGAGGCGCGGTCTTCACCTACCAGGGGACCAATGAGATGGATGCCTCGATCATGGACGGGAGCAATCGCGCTGCCGGAGCGGTGACCGGGGTGACGGCGACCAAGAATCCGATCAGCCTGGCGCGAGCAGTGATGGAGGATTCCCCGCACGTCTTCCTCAGCCGCGAGGGCGCCGACGAATTTTCCCGGCAGCAGGGCCTCGAGCAGGCGCCGCCGGAATATTTCCAGACTCCGGAACGGCGCCGCCAGCTCGAGGAGCTGCGAAGCCGACCGAGCGCCGAATATTTCGATGTCGACCTGAAATACGGCACCGTCGGCGCCGTCGCGCTCGACTCACAGGGCCATGTCGCGGCCGCGACCTCGACCGGCGGCCTTACCGGCAAGCGCTGGGGCCGGATCGGCGATTCGCCGATCATCGGCGCCGGCACCTATGCCGACGACCGCGCCTGCGCCGTCTCGGCGACCGGCGCCGGCGAATATTTCATCAGGGTCGGCGTGGCGCACGAGATCTGCGCTCGGATGCGGCTTGACGGCGAGAGCCCCCAGGCGGCGGCCGACGCCGTCATGGCCGAGGTCGAGGCCCTGGGCGGCACCGGCGGAGTGATCGTCGTCACTCCGCAGGGCGACGGCATCTACAGCTTCAACACGCCTGGAATGTATCGCGGCGAGGCCTCGCCGGCCGGCCGATCGGTCGCCATCTATGGCGACGAGGCCTCTCAGGCCGCCGGCGCTGGCGAACGGGGGATGTGAGAAGCGCTTCCTCCCCTCGAAACCGAGGGGAGGAAGCCAGGCCTCTTATTCCGGCACCACCGTGACGGCGCGGCGATTCTGCGACCAGGCATATTCGCCCGAACCTTCGACCGCCGGACGCTCCTTGCCCCAGCTGATCGTCGTCATCCGGCTCGCCGAGACGCCGCGCGACTGAAGATAGTCGCGAGCGGCATTGGCTCGGCGGTCGCCCAGAGCGAGGTTATATTCGCGGGTGCCGCGCTCGTCGGCATGGCCTTCGATCGTCACCCTGACGTTGGGATTGGCACTGAGCCATTGCGCCTGGGCGTCGAGGATCCGCCGTGACTCGGAGTCGATATCATAGCTGTCGAAGGCGAAGAGGATCCGATCGGCGGGAACGCTCTGAAGGAAGTCGGCGCGGGAGCCCGGCAAGGCCGTTTCGCCGACCCCGCCGTCCTGGGTCCCGGTCTCGCCGTCGGTGGGAGTCGAGGAGCTGGGCGGCTCGGGCGGCAGATCCTGGGCCCGGCGCGACGAGCAGCCGGCGGTCAACGACAGGACCAAGGCGGCGGCCATCAGGCTGGCGGTTCTTTTCTTCATTCGATTCTCCATCACAAGCGTTGAGGCCTTAGTCACGTAACGGCGACCAGGCCGGGTCCGATCCGCCGAGCGGAGTCGGCACCCGACGGGTGGCGCCGCTGGCGACGTCGACATACCAGAGCTCGCCCTGGCTGGCGCCGCGGGTGAACATCACCGCGCGGCCGTTCGGCGCCCAGGTCGGACCTTCGGCATAGCCGCCGCGGGTCAGGATCCGGGCGCCCGACCCATCCGGGGCCATCACCCCGATCTGGAAGCTGCCGGTCCGGGTGAAGGCGATGAGATTGCCGCGCGGACTCCACACCGGAGTCGCATAGCCGCCCCCGCCGAAGCTGATCCGGCGCTGGTTCGAACCGTCGCCGTTCATCACGTAGAGCTGCTGCGATCCGCTTCGGTCGCTTTCGAAGACGATCCGGCTTCCGTCGGGCGAATAGCTGCCGCCGGTGTCGATCCCCGGCGAGTTGGTGAGCCGCTGGGGCGTGCCGCCGCCGACCGGGATCCGGTAGATGTCGGTATTGCCGTTCACCGCCATCGAGAAGATGATGTAGCGGCTGTCCGGCGAGTAGCGCGGCGCGAAGGTCATGTGCGGCTGCTGCACGAGCGGGCGGGTGCTTCCCGAATCGAGCTGGTAGACCATCACCCGGGGCCGCTCATTCTCGTAGGTCATGAACGTGATCGTCTGCTGGTTCGGCGCGAATCGCGGAGTCAGCACCGTCCACTGGCCGTTGGTCAGGAAGCGGTGGTTGGCGCCGTCATAATCCATCATCGCCAGCCGCTTGATCCGGCGGCGCGCCGGGCCCGTCTCGGAGACGTAGACGATCCTCGTGTCGAAATAGCCGCCTTCGCCGGTCAACCGGGAATAGACGGTGTCGGCGCAGCGATGGGCCGCGCGCCGCCAGTCGGGCGGGCGGACGACATAGCCCTGGCGGGCAAGCTCGGACCGGGCGGTGACGTCATAGAGGTAGCAGCCAACGGTGAGCGTGCCGTCGGCGTTGGACTGGACGAAGCCCTGGACGAGATTCTGGGCCCCTGTCGTCGCGAAATAGGGATAATCGGGCGCGGTCACCTGCGGATAGGAGACCGGCCGAAGCCCGCTCGGGCCGATCGGCGTGAACAGCCCCGAATTGCGCAGATCGGTGGCGACGATCTCGGCCACCTGGCGGCCGAGATTCTGGGTGTTGCCCGCCGGCGTATCGACGGCCTGCGGAGTCGGCATGTAGGGCACCGCGACCGGAAGCACCCTCACCACGCCCTCGCCAACGCGGATCGGCTCGTCCTCCTCGACCGGCTGGTCGGCGGCATTCTGGGCCCAGGCGGGAGACCCGGCGAGGACGGTAAGGAGCGCCCAAAGACGCCAATGCTTGAACAGGATCATCAGGACTGCCTCGGATCGAAGGTGTAGGTGAATTGCCGCCAGCCGCGGGGCACGTCGTAAAGCTCGCCCGGAAGGCCGCGGATCGGGGTGCACTGGCGGATGACGTTCAGAGCGAGATCGCGCATCCGCCGCTCGTAATGGGCGAGGTCGGAATCGGGGTTTCGGACCCGAAGAACGTCGGCATCGGCAAGGCTGCCGTCGCGGGTCAGGGTGACCCGGACGTCGACCTCGATGACCGCCGCTTCGGGGGAGGGCAAGGGCTGACGCTCGCAGGGCAGGAGAGCGCGGCGGATCGCGGCATTGATGCTGGCGCGCGCTTCGCCGGTCATCGCCGCGGCCGGACGCGACGTCCTCGCCGGTGACGGATCGCTGCCGATCCCCTTCAATATGTCCCGGCCCAGACGCGGACGGCGGTCGGCCGCGGCGCTGCCCTCGTTCCTCGCCGGCGCCGCCGGCCTCGCCTCGCGCTGCCGAACGGGCGGCTGCTTCGGCTGCGGCTGGGCGGAAGGACGGGGCGGCTGAGCGACCGGCGGCGCCGGCTCCGGAAGCGCCGCGGCGGCATCCTCGGGCGGGCCGGTCAGCGGCGCCATGCCCTGCTCGGGAGGGCTGGTGACGGGTTCAGGGGCCGCCGAGGTGAGGCCGACCTCGTCGACGAACGAGACCTCGATCGGATTGGACGCGATCGGCGGGCCGGAGACGGTGGCGAGGCCGAGAGTCAGCACGGCGAGCAAGGCGACATGCCCGCCCAGCGCGACCCCGAACCCGGCTGCCTCCGCCCGATCCATCAGTTTCGCTCCTCGGCCTGGTTGCTGACGAGCGCGACCCGCCTCAGCCCGGCGCGGTTGATCTCGCCCATCACCTCCATCACCCGGCCGTAATGAAGTCCGCGATCGGCGCGCAGGAAAATCCTCGGCCCGCCTTCCTCCTGCGAGGAGGCGGCGATCTGGGCGAGGCGGGGCGCCAATGTCTCGTCGGGGACCGGCGAATCGTCGATGAAGATCGCGCCAGTCGCGTCGATCGAGATCGGCACCGGCTCATTGTCCTGATCGAGCGGAGCCGCCTTGGTCTCGGGAAGATCGACCTGGACTCCGGTCGCGAGCAAGGGGGCGGTCACCATGAAGATGATGAGGAGAACGAGCATCACGTCGACCATCGGCGTGACGTTGATCTCCGCCATCGGAGTCCTTCGTCCGCGCCGGCCGGCGCCGAGGATGGGCCCGATCGCCATCGTCAGGACTCCGCCTCGAGCTCGCGCGAAAGGGTGCCGTGGAAGCCGTCGGCGAAGCGCTGAAGCCGTGCCTCGATCCGGTTGATGCCGTAGCTGAAGCGATTGTAGGCGATCACGGCCGGAATCGCCGCGAACAGGCCGAGGGCGGTGGCGAACAGAGCCTCCGCAATTCCGGGCGCGACGACGGCGAGGCTGGTATTCTGGGCGCCGGCAATGTCGGTGAAGCTGCGCATGATCCCCCAGACGGTGCCGAACAGGCCGACGAACGGCGCGACCGAGCCGACCGTGGCGAGGATGTTGAGCCGCGACGCCAGCCGGTCGGTCTCGGCGGCGACGGCGCTGTGCAGAGCGACGGCGAGGCGCGATCTCGTGCCCTCGCGATCGATCCGGCTGCCGGCGGTGGATCGGCGCCATTCGGCGATCCCGGCGGCAAGCACCTTGGCTGCGGGAAGATCGCCGCGGCCGCGCTCCTCGTAGAAAGTGTCGATATCCTCGGACTTCCAGAAGTCGCGCTCGAAGCGCTCGCCTTCACGCGCCGCGCGGCGCATCTTCAGCCACTGGCCGACGATGATCGCCCAGGTCCAGACGCTGGCCAGAAGAAGCCCGATCATCACCGTCTTCACGACGATGTCCGCCTGCATGAACAAGGCGATCGGGGACATCACGTCGCTGGAGAAATTGGTGTTCGCCACTAAATTCCTTCTTTCTTCAACCGCTCGAACGTCTCCATCCATGCGAGCGGCTGGCGTTTCGGCCGCCCCTCTCCGGACAGGAAGGCCGCCGTGATCATCGCGTCGGCGAGAAGATGACTGCTGCGCATGACTCGCTGATGAATGACGCAGCTTGCCGCCCGCACCTCGATCACCTGGCTGAGCACGACGAGCGCGTCGTCGAGCCTGGCCGGGCGCCGATACTTGATCCTGGCTTCGGCGACGACATAGACGCCGCCCGTCTCCTCGAGCACCGAGCGCTGGTCGATCCCGGCGCTCCTGAGCATGTCGGAGCGCGCCCGCTCGATGAACTTCAGATAATTGGCGTAATAGACGATGCCGGCGACGTCGGTGTCCTCGAAATAGACGCGCAGCGCGAAATGGTGGGTGCTTCCTACCCACGCGCCTTCATAAGGTTGGTCGATCGTCCCCGGCACGCCGCGGCTCTACCGGCGCAGACCGCCGCCGTGAAGTCCAGCAGGGACAGGGGAGACGAAGCGAGGCGATTCCGCGTTGACGGGGTGTAACGCCTAGGTTACATGTCACCTACAGGTTACAAAGGAACAGGACATGGCCCCGACCAGCGCCGAAATCGAGACCGCCGATCGACTGTCGCGCCGACGGGCGCGGATGCTGCCCGCGCTCGCCGCAATCTTCGTCATCCAGCAGGCGGCCTATTTCGCCGAGCCGGACGTCGCCACCCGGCTTGTCGACGAGGTCAAGATCGGCGCCTGGCTGCTGCTTTCGATCGTTCTCCTTCTGGCGCTCGCGACCGGCGGCTTCTGGCTGAAGCCGAAAAGGGTGAGGGCGCTGATGGACGACGACGCCACCAGATTGAACCGCGCGAGCGCGCTCGGCCTTGGCTTCATCGTCACCATGACCGGAGCGATCCTGCTCTACGCCTTGAACCTCATCGAGCCGATGAGCGGCCGCGAAGCGATCCATCTGCTGACGACGATCGGTCTCGTCACCGCCCTTTTGCGCTTCTTCTATCTCGAGCGGCGCGATCTCAGGGAATGAGCGAAGGACTCGGCAACCGCCTCAACGCGCTTCGCGGCGAGCATGGTCTGACCCAGGCCGCGCTCGCCGAAAGGGTCGGCGTGAGCCGCAAGACGATCAACACCGTCGAGAACGGAGTCTTCATTCCGTCGACCCTGCTCGCCCTCAAGATCGCCCGAGCGCTCGACCGGCCGGTCGAGTCGATCTTCTATCTCGACGACCGAGGCGTTTCTCGCCCTGAAGCAAGCTAGCGGCGCGCGAAGGCGTCCCGCTGAAGCTCGACGGCGCGGATCAGATCGCCCATCGCCAAGTTCATGTCGGCGAGATGGAGACCCCATCCGGACTGGACCCGGCCGGCGACGATCACGTCCCCGGGGATGCGGTCGGTCCGGGCATCGTCCGGATCGGCTTCGACCCTGACCGACAGATAGCCGACCGGCCCGCGATTCACGCAGGCGGCCGAGGCCAGCCCCTCGGTTCGGAGGAAAGGCGCGGGGGGCGGGCCCTGCGACGACCAGTCGATCGGGTTCTGGGTCGCGGTAATCGAAGGCCCGGCATACCAATAGCTGTCGAGTGGGGCGGAGCCGTTGCGGCCGAGCGCGGCGGGATGGGTGCAGGCGATCGTCATTCCCGGCCGCATGGATCGGCCGAAGATCGATCCCGATGGCGGCGGATTGGTCGCGCGGAACGAGACGAAAGTGATGACGCAGCCGGTCTGCCCGGGGCGGGTACAGATCGGGGTCTGGCGGAAGCTTCCGCCGACCGTCTCCCCTTCCGGAACCTCGACATTGAAGCCGATCAGGAGCGCGGACAGCATCCGATCGGCCGCCGGCGTGCCCTCGATCTCTCTCGCCAGCAGCTGGGTGAGGTGGATCGTCCCCTGCGAATGGCCGATGAGGACGAAGGGCCGGCCGCGATTATGATGTTCGAGATAGTGGTTCCAGGCGGCGACCACGTCGCCATAAGCGGTGGTGAAGATCGGGGTGACGTCGGCGCCGCTCGCCACCGCCGGAATGCTGGCCAAGGTCGCCTGTCGGTAGATCGGCGCGAACGGCCGGCAGATCGAGGCGAAGCGAGCGAACTGGATCGCCGCGACCGCCTGCTCCTCGGGGCCGACGACGAGGTCGGAATTCATCGCCGGATCGCGAGAGATGGTGGGATAGACGTAGAAGCAGTCGATCGGCGGGTCCGCCGCGGGCGTCACCTGACCGTTCGAGCCATAGCCATTGGCGTTGAGCGCTGCGGTGGCCAGCGGCGCGGCGCAGGCATCGGCCCTTCCCGGCAGGCAGAGCCAGGCGGATTGATCGCCATAGTCCGGCGCCGACGGAGCTGGCGGCGTCTGGCCGGCGGCGGTCGCTGCGGCAAAGACGAGCGTCAGCGCCAACAAGATCAACTTCATTCTTCCCCCCGATTCACTTGGCGTCGAAAAGTCCCCCCTGGCCCTTCGGCTGCGGAAGACCGAGATGGGTCCAGCCCGGACCATTGAGGCAGCGACCGCGCGCCGTGCGGGCGATCAGGCCGAGCTGGATGAGATAGGGCTCGATCACTTCCTCGATCGTGTCGCGCGGCTCGGACAGGCCGGCGGCAAGCGTTTCGACGCCGACCGGACCGCCGCGATAGATGTCGGCGATCATCGTCAGATAGCGGCGGTCCATCGAATCGAGGCCGAGATGATCGACTTCCATCCGGGTCAAAGCGCTGTCGGCGGCGGCCCGATCGACCTCGGCCGTCCCGGCATCATGGGCGAAGTCGCGGACCCGGCGAAGCAGCCGGCCGGCGATCCGAGGAGTCCCGCGCGACCGGCGCGCGACCTCGCGGGCGCCGTCCTCGGTCAGCGCCAGGCCGAGCAGACGGGCCGCCCGGCGAACCACCTGCTCGAGCTCCTCGACGCTGTAGAAATTGAGCCGCACCGGAATTCCGAACCGGTCCCGCAATGGGGTCGTGATAAGGCCTTGGCGGGTGGTCGCGCCGACCAAAGTGAATTTCGGCAGATCGATCCTCACCGACCGGGCGGAAGGGCCTTCTCCGATCATCAAATCGAGGACCCGATCCTCCATCGCCGGATAAAGTATCTCCTCAACCGCCGGATTGAGCCGGTGGATCTCGTCGATGAAGAGGACGTCGCCATCCTCGAGATTGGTGAGGATGGCGGCGAGATCGCCGGACTTGGCGATCACCGGCCCGGAGGTCGCCCGGAACCCGACACCGAGCTCGCGGGCGATGATCTGTGCCAGAGTCGTCTTGCCGAGCCCGGGCGGACCAAAGAAGAGGACATGGTCGAGCGGATCGCCGCGGCTTTTGGCGGCGTCGATGAAAACGCGAAGATTCTCCCTCGCGGCCTTCTGGCCGACGAATTCGTCGAGGGTCTTCGGCCGAAGCGCCGAATCCAGATCCTCGGGCCTCTTGTCGCCGGCGATGATGCGGTCCTGCTCCACCGCCCAAGCCATAGCGCAAGCCTCGTTCCTGTCGAACAGCTTTCAGCGGCGGGGCCGAATCGAAGGCAGGGTCAGCGCGCCGCCTTGCGCAGCGCCTCGCGCACGAGCGCGTCGAAATTCGCGTCCGGCCCCAATTCACTCTCGGCCCTGGCGACGGCGGCGGACGCCTCGGCGGGCCGAAAGCCGAGATTGAGAAGCGCCGAAACCGCGTCCTGGCTGTGGCTGCCGTGCGGAATCGGTGCCCCGCCGGTCGAACCGAGAACGATCCCGCCGGCCTTGTCCTTGAGCTCGTTGACGATCCGTTGCGCCAGCTTCGGGCCGACGCCCTGGGCGCGAGAGATCATGCCATGGTCGCCGCTGGCTATGGCTCGGTGGAGGTCGTCGCCGGGAAGCGCCGAGAGGATGGCGAGCGCGACCTTGTTGCCGACGCCCTGGACCGAGGTCAGGAGCCGGAACCAGTCGCGTTCCTCGGCGGTGGCGAAGCCGACCAGGCGGATCGAATCCTCGGAAACCAGCATCTCGGTGTGAAGGACGACCTCGTCGCCGATCGCCCCGAGCTGCGAAAGGGTCCGGGTCGAGGCGGAGACGAGATAGCCGACCCCCTGGACGTCGATCACGGCATGCTCGGCGCCGAAGCCGTCGAGAAGGCCCCGCAATTTCGCGATCATGCCGCATTCCCCAGGGCTCTTCGGCTCGCGAGATGGTGGGCGTGAGTGATCGCCACCGCGAGCGCGTCCGCGGCATCGGCGCCGCCGATCTTCACGCCCGGGAGAAGCCGCTGGATCATCGCATGGACCTGCGCCTTCTCGGCGCCGCCGACTCCGACGACCGCCTTCTTGATCAGCCGAGGCGCATATTCGCCGACCTCGAGGCCGCGCCGGGCGGCGGCGAGCAGGATCACGCCGCGTGCCTGGCCGAGCTTCAGCGTCGATTGCGGATTGTCGTTGAGGAACACCTCCTCGACCGCCGCGGCGGCCGGCTGGTGAGCCTCGATCACTTCGCCGAGCGCCTGGTCGAGCCGCACCAGCCGATCGGCCAGCGCCTGCTTCGGATCGGTCCGTACCTGCCCGTTGGCGATATGGCCGAGCCGGTTGCCCTCTGCCCTGATGACGCCCCAGCCGGTGCAGCCAAGCCCCGGATCAAGGCCGATAATGATCACTCAAGCCCCTCCCCTTCAGGAGCAGCGGGTCGGGCATGCCCCCAGCACGCCCTGGACAGCGCGGGGCGCTGTCCACC
>CAMPIH010000061.1 GCA_946886275.1 uncultured Sphingosinicella sp. | reverse complement strand
AGGCCCTGGAAGGCGATCCGCTCCCTCGCCATGTCGAGCCAGCGATGAAGGTGCGGATCGTCGGGGATCAGCGCCTTCACCTTGGCGTCGGTCCGATAGATGTCCTCGGGATCGCCCGAGAGGGCGCACCAGCGGAAGGGGCCGATTCCGCGGCAGAAGAGCGGGCGGACATAAGCGGGGACGAAGCCGGGGAAGTCGAAGGCGTGGGTGACCCCCTCGTCGCTCGCCACCTGGCGGATATTGTTGCCATAATCGAAGGTCGGAACGCCCATCGCCCGAAAGGCGAGCATCGCCTCGACATGGACCGCCATCGAGGCGCGCGCGGCGGCCTCCACCGCGGCGGGATCGCGCTCGCGCTGCTCGATCCATTGCTCGACGGTCCAGCCGATCGGCAAATAGCCGTTCACCGGATCGTGGGCGGAGGTCTGGTCGGTGACGGCGTCGGGCCTGATCCCGCGCTCCACCATCTCCGGCAATATCTCGGCGGCATTGCCGAGCAGTCCGACCGAGATCGGCCGGTCCGCCGACTTGATGATTTCGAGCGCCTCGTCGATGGTGGAAGCGCGCCGGTCGAGATAGCGGGTCTCGAGCCGTTTCTCGATCCGGCTCTCCTGGCATTCGACGGCGATGCAATGCGCTCCCGCCATCACCGCCGCGAGCGGCTGTGCGCCGCCCATTCCGCCGAGGCCGGCGGTGAGAATCCACTTGCCGCGAAGATCGCCTCGATGATGCTGGCGGCCCATCTCGACGAACGTCTCGTAGGTGCCCTGGACGATGCCCTGGGTGCCGATATAGATCCAGGAGCCGGCCGTCATCTGGCCGTACATCATCAGCCCCTTGCGATCCAATTCGTGGAAATGGTCCCACGTCGCCCATTTCGGAACCAGGTTCGAATTGGCGATCAGTACCCGCGGCGCATCCGCATGGGTTCGGAAGATCCCGACCGGCTTGCCTGACTGGACGAGCAGGGTCTGGTCCTCCTCGAGCCGCTTCAGGCTCGAGACGATCGCGTCGAAGCTCTCCCAGTCGCGTGCGGCGCGCCCGATGCCGCCATAGACGACAAGCTCTTCCGGTGCCTCCGCGACATCGGGATCGAGATTGTTCATCAGCATCCGCATCGCCGCCTCGGTGGTCCAGCTGCGGCAGCTCAGCTCCGGCCCGGTCGGAGCCTGGATATGGCGTCGATTGTCTCTTCTCGAAGGCAATTTCGTCCCCTCTGGCGGATGTCGGCTCGCTATCGCTCCGCCGGCATCGGGCCGCAAGGGCGATGGCGGTTTGCCGTCAAGAGTCCTGACCGGCGAAGATCCGCCGCTCCGGGCCGGGCAGGCCGATCCAGTAGCAGAGCTCCGCCGGCCGGCCGATCCGCCAGACGCACAGGTCCGCCGATTTGCCGGCCGCGATCGTCCCGGTTTCCGCGCCGAGGCCGAGTGCTCGGGCGGCTTCACGAGTCATCCCAGCCAGCGCTTCTTCGGGGGTCAGTCGGAACAGGGTGCAGGCCATGTTGAGGATCAGGGTCGGCGAAAGCAAAGGCGAGGTGCCGGGATTGCAGTCGGTGGCGACCGCCATCGGAACGCCGTGGCGGCGAAGAAGCTCGATTGGCGGAGCCCGGGTCTCGCCGAGTGCGTAATAGGCTCCAGGAAGCAGCACCGCCACCATCCCGGCGCCGGCCATCGCCAGGATTCCGGCTTCGTCGACATGCTCGAGATGATCGGCCGAAAGCGCATCATAGTCGGCGGCAAGCGCGGCGCCGTGGAGATTGCTCAATTGCTCGGCGTGGAGCTTCACCTTGAGGCCGAGATCGCTCGCCGCGTCGAAATAGGCGCGCACCTCGTCCGGCGTGAAGCCGATTCCCTCGCAAAAAGCGTCGACGGCGGTGGCGAGATCGAGCTCGGTCACCGCGGGAAGGATGCTGTCGATGGCGAGCCGGACATAGTCCTCGCGGCGGTCGCGATATTCCGGCGGCAAGGCGTGGAGGGCGAGCAAGGTGGTCTCGACCCGGACCTTCTCCTCCTGCCCGAGCGCCCGCGCCGCTCCAAGCATCTTCAGCTCGGACTGGATGTCGAGTCCGTAGCCCGACTTGATCTCGAC
The DNA here is from genome assembly GCA_946886275.1 of uncultured Sphingosinicella sp. The sequence continues at coordinate 9,722 of CAMPIH010000061.1, read as the reverse complement.
GGTGGTGACGCCGCCGCGCATCAGCGCCTGAAGGCGCGGCCGCGATTGTTGGATCAGCGCCTCGAGCGAGGCCTCGCGGGTCGCCCGGACGGTCGAGGCGATTCCGCCGCCGGAGCGGGCGATCTCCTCGTAGCTCGCGCCCCCCAGCCTCTGCTCGAACTCGGCCGACCGATTGCCGCCGAACACCAGATGGGTGTGGCAATCGACGAGGCCCGGGGTCACCCAGGCGCCGTCGAGCGGCTCCACCTTTTTCGCCTTGTAGCCGGCAAGCTCGGTACGCCGGCCTACCCGGACGATCCGGCCGTCCTGGATCCCGATCGCGCCATTCTCGATCGCGCCGAAGGCCCCGGGCACGTCCGGATCCATGGTCGCGATATTGCAGTCGACGAGCAGCCGGTCCCACATGATCCGCCTCTTAGGGCGTGGACCGATCACGGACAACGGCCCGATCGTCCCGCCGCGCCGGCTGCTGCGCCGTTCCGACGCGCCGGTTGCGGCTAATGGGTCTACACCCATGGGCCGGGTGGCTATAGAGCCATGGCATGACATGGAAATCGATCGCCGACCTGTTCACCGACCGAGCGGCGCCGGTCGCCTTGCTCGGCGCGCCGATGGAAGCCGGATCGGTGACCCCGGGGCGCTGCGACCTCGCGCCGGAAACGGTTCGGCGGACGCTCAGGCGGTTCAGCACCTACGATCTCGAGACCGGCGAAGAGATCCAAATCGGAGTTCGGGATCTTGGCGATGTCGACGTTCGAGGCATCTCCCCGGCCGACGGCTTTGGCCCGATCGTCGAGGCGGTTCGCGGCGCGGTCGCGGACCATGAGCTGACCTTGCTGGTCGGCGGCAACAATGCGGTCACCCGTCCTGCCGCCCATGGCCTGGCGCTGCCTCTGGAGCGGGTCGGGCTGATCACGATCGACGCCCATTTCGACATGCGCGAGACGGACGGTGGGCCGATGAACGGCAACCCCATACGCTGCCTCCTCGAAGATGGCCTGCCGGGCCGCAACCTGGTCCAGATCGGCCTCGCCCCTTTCGCCAACACCGCGAAGATGCACGAAGACGTCATGGCCGCTGGCGCCGGCACCTTCACTCTTTCCGAATGCCTCGAGGACGGGATCTTCCTGGTTCTCGACGACGCGCTCGAGCGCCTTGCCCATGTCGAGGCGATCATCGTCGACTTCGACATCGACGTGATCGACCGCGCCCAGTGCCCGGGCGCGCCGGGCGCCCGCCCGGGAGGCATGCCGGCGCGGATGTTCTTCGACGCCGCCCGCTATCTCGCCTCCGATCCGAGGGTGAAGCTGGTCGATTTGACCGAGTTCGATCCAAGCCTCGACGTCGGCGACACGACCGCCCTCACTGCCGCGCGCTGGGTCTGCGAGGTTCTGGCGGGCTTCGAGGCGCGCGGATGACCGATCAGGACCTGCCACTGCCCGGCCGCTTCCGCGACGCGATGCGGCGGGTCGCCTCGACCGTCAACGTCATCTCGATCTGCGTCGAGGGTCAGCCGTTCGGAATCACGGCGACGGCGGTTTCCCCGATCTCGATGGACCCGCCGAGCCTTCTCGTCTGCATCAACCGCGCGGCCTTCGTTCACGCCAAGATGGAGGATGCCGCTTATTTCGGGGTCAACGTCCTCCACCGCGATCAGCAGGCGATCGCCAACATGTTCGCCGATCGCGCCCAGCACGGGCTTCGCTTCGCCAGCGGCTGGGAGAATGATTGCGTCACGCCGCCTCGGCTGATCGACGCCCAGGCGGCGATCCGCTGCCGGCGGATCGACAGCCATGCCTTCGGCACTCACAGCATCTTCATCGGGCTGGTCGAGGAAGTGGTCGTCCGCGACGACGTCCATCCCTTGCTCTATCTCAACGGCCGCTATTTGAGCGTGGACGATTGAGCCTGGGGAAGCCCCTATTGTTTCGCGAAGAGATTGGCCGGGTCGTTCATCGCCTTGAATTCGAGCGCATTGCCGGAGGGGTCGAGGAAGAACATCGTCGCCTGCTCGCCGGGCTGGCCTCGGAACCGCACGGTCGGCGCGATGACGAAGGCCGTACCGGCTTCCTCAAGGCGTCGCGCCAGCTTTTCCCACTCGGGCATCGGCAGCACCGCGCCGAAATGCGGGACCGGCACGTCATGGCCGTCGACGGGATTGGAGTGGCGGCGAGGGCGAAGCTCGGGATCGAGATGAGTGACGATCTGATGACCGAAGAAGTCGAAATCGATCCATTGATCGGAGCTTCGGCCTTCTTCGCAGCCGAGAAGGCCGCCATAGAAAGCGCGGGCTTCGGCGAGATCGTGGACGGGGAAGGCGAGATGGAAGGGCGGGAGCGAGTTCATGCCGCTTCTCCTAGCCCGATTCGGCGATCGGTGGGAGCAAAGGATCGTTCGGACCTGCCGATTTGTACCGCATCGGCTTGCCGCGCTTCCGTTTTCGTGATTCCTGCGATCGCCATGGGGGAAGAACATTGAGAGTGAAATTCGGGCTGGCCGTGATGGCCGCAGCCTCGCTCGCCGGCTGTGTTTCGCCGGTATCGGATCGACCGGTTCCGCCGGCCGGCCAGCCGCCGGCGCCGAGCTACACGATCCAGGGACTGGAAAGCGTGATGGGCCGGAATGCGCGCGGCCTGGTCGGCCTGCTCGGCCAGCCCGGCCTGGACGTTCGCGAAGGCGCGGCCCGGAAGCTTCAGTTCCTCGGCCCCGCCTGCGTCCTCGACGCCTATCTCTATCCGCCCCGCAGCGGCGGCGAAGCGGTCGTCACTCATGTCGATGCCCGGCTGCCCGACGGCCGCGACATGGACCGAGCGTCCTGCGTCGCCGCGCTGACGGCTCAGCAGCAGACGCGTTAGGCCTGCTTCTCGAGGCGATCGAGCGCCCACGAAGCCGCTTCGGCGACGACCGGATCGGCATCGGAAACGAGGGGGCGAAGTCGGGCGGCGAGCTCGGGCCTGCCGCTATTGCCGGCGGCGATCGCGGCGTTCCGGACCATCCGGTTGCGTCCGATCCGCTTGATCGGCGATCCGGCGAAGACCTTTCGAAATCCCGGATCGTCGAGGGCCAGAAGATCGCCCAGTTCCGGCGCGGCCAGTTCCGCCCGCGGCAGGAAGGCCCTGTTCGCCCGCGCCGACGCCGCGAACCGGTTCCAGGGGCAGACCGCCAGGCAATCGTCGCAGCCATAGATTCGATTGCCGATCTTCTCCCTCAGCTCCATCGGGATCGGCCCCTTATGCTCGATCGTGAGATAGGAGATGCAGCGCCGGGCATCGAGCTGGAACGGGGCCGGGAAGGCGTCGGTCGGACAGGCGTCGAGACAGGCCGTGCAGCTGCCGCAGCGCGACGCATGGGGCGGGTCCGGATCGAGCGCGATATTGGTGTAGATCGCGCCGAGGAACAGCCAGCTGCCGTCCCGGCGGCTGACGAGATTGGTGTGCTTGCCCTGCCACCCCAGGCCGGCGGCCTCGGCCAGCGGCTTCTCCATCACCGGCGCGGTGTCGACGAAGACCTTGAGATCGCAGCCCGCCTCCGCGACCAGCCAGCGCGCCAGCGCCTTGAGCGCCTTCTTGATCAGATCGTGATAGTCCGCCCCCTGGGCATAGACCGAGATCCGCCCCAGATGCGGGCTTCCCGCAAGCGCGAGCGGGTCCGATCCCGGAGCGTAGCTCATGCCCAGGCAGATCACGCTCTTCACGTCGGGCCAGAGGCCGGCCGGCGAACCTCTCCGATCGGCGCTTTCTTCCATCCAGATCATGTCGCCATGACAGCCGTCGGCAAGCCAGGCGCGGAGCCGCTCCGCGCTTTTCGGGGCGGCGTCGGAGCGCGCGATTCCGAACGCGGAAAAGCCCAGCTCCATCGCTTGGCGTTCCAGCTCGGCGCGCAGGTTCGGCTTGCCTTTCAACACGTTCTCGGCTCTATCCAATTTCCTTCGTGGGGGCGAAAAATTCCGTGTCAGCTGGCGTAGCGATCGAAGCCCGGGGCCTGACCAAGGCCTTTGACGGCAAGCCTGCCGTCCGTGGTATCGACCTCGCCGTCCCCGAGGGCAGCATATACGGCATATTGGGGCCGAACGGCGCCGGGAAAACCACCACGCTTCGGATTCTGCTCGGAATCATCGAGCCGGACGAGGGGCAGCGGAGCCTGCTCGGGCACGAACGGCCGCTCGAGGCGGCGAAGATCGTCGGTTACCTGCCCGAAGAGCGCGGTCTCTACCCGGCGATGACGACCAGCGAGGCGATCGCCTTCATGGGCGCCCTGCGCGGCCTCCCGCTCGAGATCGGCCGCAAGCGCGCCGCCATCCTTCTCACCGAAAATGGCCTGGGCGACTATGTCGACAAGCCGATCAAGAGCCTTTCGAAGGGCATGGCGCAGACGATCCAGCTGTTCGGCACGATCGTTCACCGCCCCCGGCTGGTCGTGCTCGACGAGCCCTTCTCCGGCCTCGACGCCATCAACCAGGGCCGGCTCGAGCACCTCATCCGCGAAGAAGCGTCGGCCGGAACCACGATCATCTTCTCGACTCATGTCATCGCCCATGCCGAGCGCCTGTGTGAGCGGATCGCGATCATCGCCGGCGGCCGGATCCGCTTCGAAGGCGAGGTCGCTAAGGCCCGGGACCGGCTGAAGCCGCAGGTGCGGCTGAAGACCCGCAATGAAGATGGCGCCTGGCGCTCGGCGCTTCCCGCCGACGCCCGGCTCGACTCCGGCTATTGGCAGTTCGAGCTCCCGAAAAAGGGGATCGAGCCTCTGCTCGAGGCGCTGATCGACGGCGGCGCCGGAATCGAGGAGCTATCGATCGAGCGGCGCGGCCTCCATGACGCGTTCGTCGCCATTGCTGGCGAGGCCGCTGCCCGCGAGATGGAGGAAAGCCAGCTCGCCGAGACGGGGTCGAAGGCATGACAGGATTGTTCGAAGCCGCCTTCGTCATCGCCCGCCGCGATTTCGTCGCCACCGTCTATTCGCGAAGCTTCATCTTCTTCCTTCTCGCGCCGCTGCTGGTGTTCGGTTTCGTCATCGGTGCGGGAATCGCGACCGACGAAGCGGACCGGATCGCCGCCCAGCCCGTGGTCGCCGTCGTTGCCGACAGCGAGACCCAGGAGGCGCTTGCTGAAGCGCGGGCGCGGCTGGTCGGCGGCACGTTCGATCAGGCCTTTCCGATCCTTCGCACGGTCCCTCCCGCCGAGAATGTCGGAATCCAGGCGCAAAGGCTCCTGGCGGACGAGGAGCAAGGCTATTCCGCCGTCTTCAGCGGAACCCTCGATCGCCCGGTGCTGACCGGCCCTGACAAGATCGACGATCGGGTCGGCAAGAGGATCAACCTGCTCGTCGAGGAGGCGCGGCGGACCGCGGCTTTGGAGTCGGCCGGTCTGCAGGTGCCGGCCGGAGCGGCGGAGCGGGTGGTGACCGAACAGGCGGCCGGCAATCTTCGCTCGATCCGCCGCGCCATCGCCCAATTCGGCCAGATGCTCATCTTCATGGTGACCTTGATGCTGGCGACCCTGCTTCTGTCGAACCTCGTCGAGGAGAAATCGAACAAGGTGATCGAGGTGCTCGCCGCCGCGGTGCCGCTGGACGCAGTGTTCCTGGGCAAGCTTCTCGCCATGCTCGGCATCTCGCTGGTCGGCCTTGCCGTCTGGGGCGGAATGGCGGGGCTCGCTTACTTCTTCTTCCAGGCGGCGCAGGACTGGATGACGGCGCCTCAGGTCGGGCCCGCGATCGGCTGGCCGGCCTATATCGTCCTCGTCCTGCTCTATTATTCGACCAACTACATGCTCCTCGGATCCCTGTTCCTCGGGATCGGCGGCCAGGCGAGCAACATTCGCGAGATCCAGACGCTGTCGATGCCGATCACCCTGCTCCAGCTGATGATGCTTCTTCTGGGCATGGCCGCGGTCGGAAGCGACGGCGGAACGATGACCTGGCTCGCTTATGTCGTGCCGTTCAGCTCGCCTCTCGCGATGATCGCTTTCGCCGCCGAATCGGAGGCGCTCTGGCCGCATCTTCTGGCCCTGGCATGGCAGGCGCTGTGGATCGTCGTCATCATCAGGATCTCGGCCAGGATGTTCCGCTCGACGGTGCTCAAGTCCACCGCGGCCGGCGGCTTCTTCGATTTCCTTCGGCGCCCGCGGCGCAAGGCGTGATCGTCACGCGGGCGCCGGACCGGCCTGCTGCCAAAGCTCGATCTTGATCCCGTCGCAGTCGAGGATCCAGGCGAACTTTCCATAATCCTCGTCCTGGGTGCCGAGGATCTCGATGCCCTTGCGCTTCAGCTCGTCTATCAGGGCCTCGAGATCGTCGACCCGGTAATTGACCATGAAGCTTGACGCGGACGGATCGAAATAGTCGGTCGAGGCCTTGAACGGGCTGGCCAGGCTGTAGGGATCGTCCTGGGGCTCGTCGGCCCAGCGGAAATGGGCGCCCCATTCGCCGCCGATCCCGAGAATCTCCTGGTACCAGGCTCGGGTCCGCTCCGGATCCTCGACCTTGTAGAAAATCCCTCCCAGCCCTGTGATCCTCGCCATCAGCCTTTCCCTTCCTGTTCGGCCGTCCCGAGCGCGGCCACATAGACATTCGTTTCCCCGATCCCCTTCAAGATCGCCTTGCGGGCTTCGTAAGCCTGCACCGTGCGGGTCTGGAAATAGGTGGCCTCTGAAACGGCGATGCCGTTGGCCGGAGCGACTCCCTGGAGCCGGCTGGCGATGTTCATCGTGTCGCCCCAATAATCATAAGCCAGGCGGCTGCTTCCGATCACTCCGCCGACGACCGGGCCGGTATGGACTCCGATCCTGACCTGAAGAGCGATTCCGCTCTCTTCCGACAGGGCCTCCAGCTCGGCGACGAGATCGTGGGCGAAATGGAGCGCGCCCCTGCTGTCGCGCCCGGCCGAGCCCATTCCGCCGAGCACCGCCAGATAGGCGTCGCCGATCGTCTTGACCTTCTCGAGCCCGTGCCGCTCGGCGCAGCGATCGGCGGCCGAGAAGAAGAGGTTGAGGATCCTGACCAGATGGCCCGGCGACAGCCTTTTCGCCAGCTTCGAGAAGTCCACCAGGTCGACGAAGACGACGGTGACGTCGGAGAAGGCGTCGGCGACGGCTTCGCCGCTTCGAAGGCGGGCCGCGACCTCGCGCGGAAGGACGTTGTAGAGCAGCTCCTCGGTCTTCCTCCGCTCGGCGTCGAGAGCGAGATTGGCGGCGAAGACGTTGCGCGCGCGACGCTCGGTGTCCCAGTTGAAATAGGCGGCGAAGACGAAGAAGGTGCTGAAGTTCGTCAGCGTATAGACCTTGGAGATCTGCGAAGCGTCCTCGAAGAAAAGCCAGCCGGCGAACAAGGCGAGCACCGCGAACGCCCAGACGAGATAGAGCCGGAACGTGCCCGCGAAGCCGACGCTGGCGAAGACGACCAGGATCGCCATCTGCACCAAAGCCATCGCATGAGGCGGGAAGCCGGTGATGGCCGACTGGGCATTCAGGACGAGGGTGAGTGCCTTCATCGCCAGAGCCAGAGCGACGAAGATCGGAAGATCGATCCAGGGCCTGTCGAGATAGGCCTGGGTTCGGGTGAGCAGGAAGAATCCGCTCATCAGGACGATCAGGACGCCGGCCGCGGCGGTGTAGGAAATCACACCCGAGGGTGGGAAATGCATCGGGTTGAGGACGATGTAGGACAAAAGGGTCGCGATCGCGATGACGATCAGCGCCCTGATCGGCTGGCCGCGTTCCTCCCGCTCGCAGCGCAGGAAGAGGCGCTCCGTCTCCGGCTCCGGGAAAGGTCTGGGAAACAGGCTCATCCGGCGCCCCTCCGCGGCGGAGGCTAAGCGGGAAGCCGGGGGGAGTCCATGTCCCGCCTAATTGCCGAACGCGGCCTCCGCCGCCTGCTTCAGGGCCTTCATCGCGAGCTTGTAGGGGAAGGGGCCGTGGCTGATCCGGGCGGCGCCGGCCGAGGCGATCTGTTTCGGCTCCGGACAGCCCGGAAAGGCCATGAAATTCACCGGCAGCGGCGAGGCGCCGCAGAAACGTTCGAACAGGCGAAGGTCGGCGAGGCCGGGGACGAAGATGCCGCTCGCGCCCGCTTCGGCATAAGCGTCGGCCCGGGCGAGCGCCGCTTCCACCAGGGCCTCGTCATGCTCTTCTCGCCGGGCCTTGAGGAAGAGATCGGTTCTGGCGTTGATGAAGAAGGCCTCGCCGGTTGCGGCGCGCGCGGCGCGGAGGCGCTCGACCTGGCGGTCGGTCGGATGAAGTCCGTCGCCGCCCACCACCTGGTCCTCGAGATTGCAGCCGACCGCGCCGCATTCCGCCAGGCGGCGCAGATTGGCGGCGAGCAGTTCGGGCTCGACCGCATAGCCGCCTTCGAAATCCACCGTCACGGGAAGATCGACCGAGGCCGCGATCGCGCGCGCATTGGCGAGCGCGGCCTCGAGCGGAAGTTGCTCGCCGTCGGCATAACCCTGTGCGGCGGCGACCGATGCGCTTCCGGTCGCGATCGCCTTGGCGCCGGCCTCGGCGACGCTTCGGGCGCTTCCAGGATCCCACGCATTGTAGAGGATCAAGGGCTCGCCAGGCACGTGGAGCGCGGCGAAGATCTCGAACGATTCGGCCATTTTTCCCTCCGGACGATATTGTCTACCGCAGCCGGAGGCCGGGAGTCCCCCGCGTTTCGCTTATTGGCCGGTGCCGATCCTCCGCGAAGACAGGATCCGATTGGCACTGTCGGTGACGACCTCGAGGATCTGGCCGCTATTGTCGGTGACCCGCCGGACCGTCTGACCGGCGCTGTTCACCGTCCGCGATATTTCGGTCAGCCCGGCGCGGGCGAGATCGAGAACGGCGCCGTTCTGGAGGAGGCTGCCAGCGACCGTCCCGACCGTCCCGACGGCGTTGTTGGCGACCCCGCCGACCGTGTTCACCGTATTGTCGACCGTCGAGAGCAGCTGGGTCACGATCTGTGGGTTGTTGTCCAGGGTCTGGAGAGTGCGTTCGATGATCGCCCGGACATTGTCGAGACGAACGATCAGGGTTGCCTGGGCGCGGACTCCCCGCAGGTCGATCTTGACGTTGTCGATGCTCGCGCTCGCACCGGCGCTGAGGTGAAGGAGGTTGGCGAGGCGCGCCTGAAGCGCGAGCTCTACGTCGAGATTGTTCACCTCGATCGTCAGCTGTTCGACCGAGAGGTTGGGAACGTCGAGCAGGACGTCCGGCTGGTCTCCCGACGCCAGAGCCTGCTGCGCCAGCGGCGAGGGCTGGGATGGCTGAGGCTGATCGTCGCGCTGGTTGCGCTGGGCGGCGGCCGGTGACGCCGCCAGAAAGACCGTGGCCGCCGCAGCGGCAGCGAGCAAGAATCGGTTCCGCATCAGCCTGTCTCCCTGTTTCGACGGTCTAACGAGATTCCGGCTGGGGGGTTTCCACAGGCTGAGTATTTTCCTCCGGATCGGCAATTCGGGCCTCGGCGCGAACCGCGACATCGACGTTGCGAAGCCGGCTGCGACCACGGGTCTCGGGCTTGTGGACGACGACGTCGCTGCCGGGGCCGCCTCTGACTTCCAGGCTCGTCTCGCCGCGTCGTTCGATCCGGACTTCGCGGACATGGGCCCGCGCATCGAGGACGATGTCAGGGGAGGTCTGCGCGGCCGCCTGAAGGAGCATCAGAAGGAGCATGTCGCCTCCTCTAGTGGACGAACCTCGCCACCACGTCGCGGTAGGAACGGCTGACCTTGACCTGCGATCCCG
>CAMPIH010000060.1 GCA_946886275.1 uncultured Sphingosinicella sp. | reverse complement strand
GCTTCGCCTCGGAAGTGACCCGGGTGGCGCGCGAAGTGGGAACCGAGGGCAAATTGGGCGGTCAGGCGCAGGTGCCCGGAGTGGGCGGCACCTGGAAGGACCTCACCGACAACGTCAACCTGATGGCGACCAACCTCACCAACCAGGTGCGCGGAATCGCCGACGTCGTGACCGCGGTCGCCCAGGGCAACCTCAAGCGCAAGCTCCAGGTCGACGCCAAGGGCGAGATCGCCGCGCTCGCGGAAACCATCAACTTCATGATCGACACGCTCTCGACCTTCGGCGACCAGGTCACCAACATGGCCCGAGAGGTGGGTATCGAAGGACGTCTGGGCGGCCAGGCGCGGGTCCCCGGAGCCGCGGGCCTGTGGCGCGATCTCACCGATAACGTTAACCAGCTTGCAGCGAACCTAACCAACCAGGTTCGATCGATCGCCGACGTCGCGACCGCCGTGACCAAGGGCGACCTGACCCGCTCGATCGCGGTCGAGGCGTCGGGCGAGATGGCGGCGCTCAAGGACAATATCAACGAGATGATCCGCAACCTGAAGGATCAGACGTTGAAGAATGCCGAGCAGGACTGGCTGAAGACCAATCTCGCCCGCTTCTCGCGGATGCTTCAGGGCGAACGCGATCTCGCCACCGTGTCCAACCTCATCATGTCGGAGCTCGCGCCGCTGGTGAACGCCCAATATGGCGTCTTCTACGTCACCAAGCGCGAGGAGGACGAGACCGTCATCGAGCTGGCGGCCAGCTATGGCGCCGACAATCTCGACGCGCTGAAGCCGGTGTTCAAGCTTCGCGAGGGCCTGGTCGGCCAGAGCGCTGCCGACAAGAGATCGATGCTTCTCGAGAACGTGCCGAGCGAGTTCATCCGGATCGGGTCGGGCCTCGGCCACGCGCCCGCGGCCAACGTCATCGTCATGCCGGCTTTGTTCGAAGACGACGTCAAGGCGGTGATCGAGCTCGCCTCGTTCAGCGAGTTCAACGAGACTCACCAGAGCTTCCTCGATCAGCTGATGGAGTCGGTCGGAATCGTTCTCAACACGATCGCTGCGACGATGCGCACCGAGGGACTTCTCAAGCAGTCGCAATTGCTCACCCAGGAGCTTCAGGCCCGCCAGACCGAGCTCACCACCAAGCAGGAGGAGCTCCACAACACCAACGAGGAGCTTCAGGAAAAGGCCCAGCTGCTCGAGAACGAGAAGAAGCAGGTCGAAGCGAAGAATATCGAGATCGACATGGCGCGGCGGGCGATCGAGGAGAAGGCCGAGCAGCTCGCGCTCACCTCGAAGTACAAGTCCGAATTCCTCGCCAACATGTCGCACGAGCTGCGAACGCCGCTCAACTCGCTGCTCATCCTGTCGAAGCTGCTGGCGGACAATCCGCAGGGCAATCTGAACGAGAAGCAGACCGAGTTCGCCCGCACCATCCACTCGGCGGGCTCGGACCTGCTCAGCCTCATCAACGACATTCTCGACCTGTCGAAGATCGAATCGGGCACCGTCTCGATCGAGCTCGGCGACATGCCGATGAGCGCTCTCAAGCAGCATATGGAGCGGACGTTCCGCCAGCTCGCCGCCGACAAGGACCTGAACTTCAAGGTCAAGTTCGACAACAAGCTGCCCGAGACGATCCGGACGGACGAGAAGAGGCTTCAGCAGATCGTCCTCAATCTCCTGTCCAACGCCTTCAAGTTCACCCAGGAAGGCGGCGTGACGCTCGACGTGCGCTGCGTCGAAAGCGGCTGGAGCAGCAACCATCCGGTGCTCCGCAATTTCGACCGGGCGGTCGAGATATCGGTGACCGACACCGGAATCGGCATTCCCGAGGACAAGCAGAAGCTCATCTTCGAGGCGTTCCAGCAGGCCGACGGCACGACCAGCCGCAAATATGGCGGAACCGGCCTCGGCCTTTCGATCAGCCGGGAAATTGCCCGGCTGCTCGGCGGCGAGCTCAAGGTGCGCTCGAAGCCTGGCGAAGGCTCGACCTTCACCCTGTTCGTGCCGCTTGAGGCCGTCGCCGTCGCCGCTCCGACGATCGGCGGAATGGCCGCCAGCTACGAGAATAGCGGCGCGGCCGTTCCCTCTGCGCTTCCGACCACATTGGAAGTCTCGGACGATCGCGATTCCCTCGGCAATGGCCCGTTCGTGCTCATCGTCGAGGACGACGTGACCTTCGCCTCGATCCTCCTCGACATGGCCCACGAGGCCGGTCTCAAGGGCGTGATCTCGACGGCGGGTGCCGGCACCCTCAACATGGCCAGGAAGCTGCAGCCGGACGCGATCACGCTCGATCTCGGCCTGGCCGACATCAATGGCTTCGTCCTTCTCGACCTGCTCAAGCATGATCCTCAGACCCGAGGCATCCCGGTCCACGTCATCTCGGGGGCCGACGACCTTTCCTCGGTGACCGACCTCGGGGCGCTGAGCGTTGTCGAGAAGCCGGCCGCGCAGGACGAGCTCGCCGAAATCTTCAAGCGAATCCGCGGGGACAAGCCTCGGCGGAAACGCGCCCGCCCATCGATCCCGGTCTCGGCCTCGGGCACCGACGGACGCGCCGTGCCCGAACTTGCCGGCGCGAAAATCCTCATCGTCGATGACGACATAAGGAACATCTACTCGCTGACGAGCGTCCTGGAGAGCTATGGCGTCGACGTGCTTCACGCGGAACGAGGGAAGGATGGAATCCTCATCCTCGAACAGACTCCCGGGATCGATATCGCACTCATCGATATCATGATGCCGGAGATGGACGGGTACGAGACGATGCAGCAGATCCGGCAGCGGCCGGCGATCGCCGGCGTCCCGCTGATCGCGGTGACGGCGAAGGCGATGAAGGGTGACCGGCAGAAATGCCTGGATGCCGGCGCCTCCGACTATATCGCCAAGCCTGTCGACATCGATCTGCTGCTCGCCCTTCTGCGCGTGTGGATCGCCAAGACGCGCAACGACGGGCCGGCGCCGCGCGCTCAGCCGGTCGCCCAGACGGCGGCGGAATAAAGGCGGATGAATGCTTCGGTACCTGGCGGAGTGAGGCCAATCGTCGCGAGTGAGGAGGCGGTTGGCGATCCGCCCGGGGACGTTCCTGTTCCCGGCGAGCGCGCCCGAGTGCTCATCGTCGATGACGATGAACGCAACCTGCTTGCCATCCGCAACGTGCTCGAGGATCTTGCCGACGTCGTCGTCGCGGCATCGGGCGAGGAGGCGCTTCGTCACCTCCTGAAGGACGAATTCGCGGTCATCCTGCTCGACGTCTTCATGCCCGGGATGGACGGTTATGAGACCGCGCAGATCATTCGCGGCCGCGAGCAGACGAAGCGGATCCCGATCGTCTTCCTTTCGGCGGTGAACAAGGAGGCGAAGCATCTGATCCGCGGCTACACGATGGGCGCGGTCGACTATGTCTTCAAACCGGTTGAGCCGGTCGTATTGCGGTCGAAGGTCGCCGTCTTCGTCGACCTGTTCGAGAAGACCCGCGAGATCGAGCGCAAGGCGCGCCAGGAGCAGGCGCTGCTCGACGCCAATTTGCGGGCCAATGCCGAACGGCTCCGGATCGAGCAGGAGCTGCGCCTGGTCGAGCAGCGACAGGCGGCAATCATCCAGTCGCTTCCGATCATCTTCTATCTCGAGGCGGCCGACGCCTCGCCGCGTGTCCCCCAGTTCGTCGGCGGCAATTTCGCGGCTGTCACCGGCTACAGTTTCGATGAGGTCGAGGCCCATCCCAATCTATGGCTCGATCGCCTTCACGAGGAGGACCGCGCCCGGGTCCTCGCCGCGATCGAGGAGCGGTCTAGCAGCGGCGCGATGGCGATCGAGTATCGCTGGCTCTGCGCCGACGGTCAGTACAAGCATTTCCTCGACCAGGCCGTGCTTCTTCGGACCGCGGACGGCGCGCCTTCCCACTTTGCCGGGACGTTGCTCGACGTCACCGACCGCAAGACTCTCGAGGAGGAGCTTCTCCACGCTCGCAAGATGGACGCGATCGGCAAGCTGACCGGCGGGATCGCCCACGATTTCAATAATCTTCTTGCCGCGGTTCTGGGCGGAATCGCGCTCATCGAACGGCGCCTGCCGCTCGAGGAGGATCACAAGAAGATCATCGGCATGACCCGCCACGCGGCCGAGCAGGGTTCGGAGCTGGTCGGGCGACTGCTCGCCTTCGCCCGCCGACAGCAGCTCCAGCCGGCTTCGGTCGACATCGGGCGGCTGTCCGTCCGGGTCACGGACCTGCTCACCCATACGCTCGGAGGTCTGGTCCAGCTCGACTGGAAGACCGCCGACGATATCTGGTGCGCCTATGCCGACGAGACCCAGCTCGAGCTCGCCTTGATGAACCTCATCATCAATGCCCGCGACTCCATGCCGGACGGCGGCGCGATCGGGGTCCGAGCCGAGAACCGGGCGGTGACTCAGCGCAACGAACTGGGACTCGCGCCGGGTGACTATGTCGTTCTCGTCGTCGAGGACAGCGGCTGCGGGATTCCTGCCGACATATTGGAGCAGGTGACCGAGCCGTTCTTCACGACCAAGGACATGGGCAAGGGCACCGGGCTCGGCCTGTCGATGGTCTACGGCTTCGCCCGCCAGTCCGGCGGCGCTCTTCACATTCGAAGCCGGGTCGACGAGGGCACAAGCGTCGAGATCTGGCTTCCTCGAACCGATCAGCCGGCGGCGGAAAAGGCTCCGGGCGTTGTGGCGGAGATCGAGCAGAAGGAAAGCCGGTCGCTTCGCGTCCTGCTCGTCGACGATCATGATGCGGTGCGCGAGACGACCGCCGCCATGCTCGAGGATCTCGGCCACAAGGTCGAGGCGGTCGGAGACGGCCAGTCGATGCTCCGGCTGCTCGAATCGGCGCCCGACGATTATGACCTGGTAGTCACCGATTATGCGATGCCGCTGCTCTCGGGCGGCGAGGCGCTGATCAGGGCGCGCGAGATCAGGCCGGACCTGCCGGGGATCATCATCAGCGGCTATGCCGATGCCGAATCGATCGCCCGAAAGCCGGCCAATGTCGAGGTGCTCACCAAGCCGTTCAGTCCGCGCGACATGAGCCGGGCGATCGGCGCCGTCTCCGCGCCTTTGCCGGAGCCCTCTGCAGGCTGAATTGCCGGTCGGTCAGCTCCTTCGTCGCGATTGCTCGATCGAATCGAGATAGTCGAGGATCGAATCCGCAGACTCCTCCGGGCTCATCTCCAGGGTGTCGATCCGGATTTCGGGATATTGCGGCGCTTCATAAGGGGAATCGATGCCGGTGAAGTTGGCGAGCTGCCCCTCGCGCGCCTTTCGGTAGAGCCCTTTGGTATCGCGGCGCTCGGCTTCCTCGAGCGGCGTATCGACGAAGATCTCGACGAAGCGGCCGGGCGGCACCATCCGCCTCACCATGTCCCGTTCCGCACGGAACGGGCTGATGAAGGCGGTCAAGACGATGAGCCCGGCGTCGAGCATCAGCTTTGCCGCTTCGGCGGTCCGCCGGATATTCTCGACCCGGTCCGCGTCGGTGAAGCCGAGATCCTTGTTCAGTCCGAGCCTGACATTGTCGCCGTCGAGGAGGAAGCTGTGGCGGCCCCGGGCGAGGAGCCTGGCCTCCACCAGATTGGCGATGGTCGATTTTCCGGCTCCGCTGAGACCGGTGAACCAGAGCAGCCTCGGTTCCTGGCCCTTCAGAGCGGCCCGCCGTTCGGGAGTCACCGTCAGCTGCTGTTCGTGCAGGTTCTGCGATCGCCTGAGGGCGAAATGAATCAGGCCTGCTCCGGAAGTGGCGTTGGTGAGCCGGTCGATCAGGATGAAGCCGCCGAGCGCCCGGTTGCTTTCATAGGGTTCAAAAACGATCGGCTGGCCAGTGGCGAGATTGGCGACGCCGATCTCGTTCAGCGCCAGGGTCCTGGCCGCCAGTGCCGCCTGGGAATCGATCCCGACCCGGTGCTTGATCGATTGCACCGTCGCCGGCACCGTCTGGGTTCCGATCTTGAGCAGATATTGTCGCCCGGGCAGGAGTTCGTCCTCGGCCATCCAGATGATCGTGGCTTCAAACTGATCCGCGATCTGGGCCGGCTCTCCGGAGGCAAGCAGGTCGCCGCGGGCGCAGTCGATCTGGTCGCGGAAGGCGAGCGCCACCGCCTCGCCGACGTCGGCCCGTTCGATCTCGCCGCCGCTGCCGACGATCCGGTCGATCCTTGTCTTCTTGCCCGACGGCAGGATCAGTATCTCTTCTCCCCTGGCGACCGAGCCGCCTGCAAGGGTGCCGGCGTAGAGGCGCTCGGCGCCGTCGCGGATCACAGATTGAACGGGCATCCGGAAGGATTGCAGAGCGGCGGCCGGCTCCGGCTCGACCTGCTCGAGATGGTCGAGGAGGGTCGGACCGTCATACCAGGGGGCGGAGTCCGATCGCATCGCGACATTGTCGCCGCGGAGCGCCGAGACGGGGATCGCGGTGACGGCGCCGGCGCCGAGGGATTCGGCGAACTTCGCGAAATCGCCCCTGATCGTTTCGAAAATGCCCTGGCTGAAGCCGACCAGGTCCATCTTGTTCACCGCCAGGACGAAGCTCTTGATCCCGAGCAGCCGGGCGATGGTCAGGTGGCGCCGGGTCTGCGTCAGCATGCCCTTGGTCGCGTCGACGAGGACGATGGCGAGTTGAGCGGTCGATGCGCCGGTCGCCATGTTGCGCGTATATTGTTCGTGGCCGGGCGTGTCGGCGAGGATGAACCGCCTCCTGGCGGTGCCGAAGAAGATGTGGGCGACATCGATGGTGATGCCCTGCTCGCGCTCGGCCTCGAGTCCGTCGGCGAGGAGCGAGAGATCGGTGACGCCCTTCAGCCGGTCTTCCGGGACCGACTTGCTGTCGCTGAGGAGACGGCCGATCAGGGTCGACTTGCCGTCGTCGACCGAGCCGCAGGTGATCAGGCGAAGCAGCGAAGGCATCTCAAAAATAACCCTGCTTCTTCTTGCGCTCCATCGACGCGGGTGAATCGCGGTCGATCAGACGGCCGGCCCGTTCCGAGGTGGCGTCCCGCTCCATTTCGGCGATGACCTCTGCGACTGTCATCGCCTCGCTTGGAACCGCCCCGGTCAACGGGTAGCAACCGAGGGTCCTGACCCTCACCCGGCGTATGACGGGAGCTTCACCCTCGGCGAGGCGGAACCGAGCGTCGTCGACGATGATCAGCGATCCATCGCGTTCGACCGTCGGCCGCTCGGCCGCGAAATAGAGGGAGGCGACTTCGACGTCTTCCGCCTGGATATATTCCCACACGTCGCGCTCGGTCCAGTTGGACAGCGGGAAGACCCGAAGGCTTTCGCCGCGGCCGATCCGGCCATTATAGAGGTTCCACAGCTCCGGCCGTTGCCGCCTCGGATCCCAGCCATGGCCGGCCGTCCTGAACGAAAAGATCCTTTCCTTCGCCCGGCTCGCTTCCTCGTCGCGGCGCGCGCCGCCGAAGGCGAGGTCGAACCGGCCTTGATCGAGCGCCTGCTTCAGACCTTCGGTCTTCCAGATTTCAGTATGAAGCGCCGATCCATGGTCGAACGGATTGATCCCACCCGCTTCCGCTTCCGGATTGCGGTGGACGATCAGCTCCATTCCGGCGGCCGCCGCCGCGCTGTCGCGGAGCCGGTACATCTCGGCGAACTTCCAGCCGGTATCGACGTGAAGCAGAGGGAAGGGCGGCGAGGCGGGAAAGAAGGCCTTCCGCGCCAGGTGAAGCATCACCGCGCTGTCCTTGCCGGCCGAGAACAGCATCACCGGCCGTTCGGCTTCGGCAACGGCTTCGCGGAAGATGTGGATCGACTCCGCCTCGAGCGTCCTCAGATGGTCGAGGGGCATCGGCCGCGCTCAGGCTTCGCCGAGAACGCGCTCTGCGATGTCGGGCCGATTGCAGGCCCGAAGGACCTGATCGAGGGCAGGACGGACGTCGGCCAGCCGAAAGACCGTGTCGAACCAATTGTCCTCGACGTCCCTCATCCTGACCACGACCTGCTGGGAGTTCGTCAGGCCGCGGAGGAATGGCAGCACCCGGCGATCCTTGACCAAGGTCGCGGACCGGTCGTCGGGGATCCAGAGCTGGCGGCGCGGCCGATCGCGGTCGAAGCGATGGACGAAGTTGCGATGGCCGTAGAAGAGGGCGCCGCGGACCAGCCAGCGGCTGCTATGGACCGTCACCTTGATGTCGCCGCCGGCCCGATCGCAGCCGATGACGAGCCGGCTATCGCCGTCACGAAGGGTCGCGTGGGCGCTGATGCGGTCGGTGATCGCATCCTGAAACGTCTGCACCGTCATCGGCTGCGGCGGCAAAGCCGGCGCCGCGAGCGCCAAGGCCATGAGAAACATGTCTGAAAACTCCCTTTCGACAGGGAATAAGGTGCCGCCGCGCGGGTGGCAACCGATCCGGCGCCCAAGCATTGGAGCCGTGCAGCTTTGGCTTGCTTCGAACCCCACCAGCGCCTAAATCGCCGTCAGGCACGGCCGCTCCGGGAGGGGCGGCCCTTATCGTTTCTGGAGGACCCCCGTGGCACAACCGCTCATGCCCCACGCCACTGCGAGCTGGCTCGTCGACAATACCGCGCTCACCTTTCAGCAGATCGCCGAATTTTGCGGCCTTCACATCCTGGAAGTGCAGGCGATCGCCGACGACACCGCCGCCACGAAGCTGACCGGCCGCGATCCGTTGCGGTCCGGCGAGCTGACCATGGAGGAGATCGAGCGCGGCCAGAACGATCCCACCTATCAGCTTCAGATGCATCGCGAGCCGGACAAGGCAATGCGCACCAAGGGGCCGCGCTACACGCCGGTTTCCAAGCGTCAGGACAAGCCCGACGGCGTGGCCTGGCTGATCCGCAACCATCCCGAGCTTTCGGACGGCCAGATCGGCAAGCTGATCGGCACCACCCGGTCGACGATCCAGGCGCTTCGCGAGCGGACCCACTGGAACATCGCCAACATCCAGCCCAAGGATCCGGTCACCCTCGGCCTGACGACTCAGCGCGAGCTCGATGCGGCCGTGGCCAAGGCGGCGAAGGCCGCCGGCACCGATCAGACGTTCCGGGACGTCGATTTCGACCGCGACCGTACGGCCCTGATCGAGGAGCTTCGCGCCGAGCGTGAAGCGGCCGCTCGAGACGCCGAGGCCGCTCATGCGGCGGAGGCAGGCGAAGAGACCGGCGAGTCCCGCCCGGACGTTGACAGCCTCTTCCGCAGCTGAGCCCGACGGCGGTCCGGGCAGCCCGGCGGCGCCTGACGCCTCGCTGGCCGACACCGCGGTCAGCCACCGCGGACTGACCTATAGGTTCGGCCGAAGCGGCCCGGAGACCGGGGCGATCAATAGGATCGCGGACGGCGTCGGCTGGGCGCGGCTTCCGGTGCCGGGTTCGCTCAACCATATCAACGTCTGGATCCTGGACGACGGCGACGGCTTCGCGATCGTCGATACCGGCCTGAAGATCGCTCCGTCGAAAGAGGCGTGGGCGCGCCTGTTCGCCGGCCCGCTCGAGGGACGGAAGGTCACCCGGGTGTTCTGCACCCATTTCCATCCCGATCATATCGGCCTTGCCGGCTGGCTGACCCACAAGTTCGGCGTGAAGCTCTGGATGAGCCGGACCGAATGGCTGTTCGCCCGGATGCTGACCACCGACCTGCGCGATTCGCCGCCGGCCGAAGCCCTGGCCTCCTGGCGGTTCGCCGGTTGGGACGAGGCCCGGATCGAGGTCGAGGCCGAAAAGGGCTGGGGGCGGTTCGCGTCGGTGGTGAGCCCGGTTCCAGTGAGCTTCGTTCGCCTTTCCGACGGCGATCGAGTCCGGATCGGCGATCGGGAATGGCGGGTCGTGATGGGCAATGGCCATTCGCCTGAACATGCCTGCCTGTATGACGAAGCCGGCGGCTTGCTAATCGCCGGCGACCAGGTGCTGCCGAGGATCACGTCCAACGTCTCGCTGAGCCTCAGCGAGCCCGAGGCCGATCCGCTCCGCGACTGGCTCGAGTCGATCGCGAAGCTCCGCACGCTCCCGTCCGACCTTCTCGTCCTGCCCGCCCATGGCGAGCCCTTCACCGGCCTTCATGCGAGGCTCGACGCGCTCGCCGAAGGCCATCTGGGGCGGCTCGACGCGCTTCACGATCATCTCGCCGAGCCGCGCCGGGCGGTCGACTGCTTCTCGATCCTGTTCGCTCGCCGGATCGACGACGGCGTCTACGGTCTCGCCACCGGCGAGGCGTTGGCGCACCTTCGCTGGCTCGAGACGGCCGGCAAGGCGGTTCGCGAGGTCCGCGACGGAGTCGCCTGGTTCTCCCGCTCGCCGTCGGCTTGACCGTGAGAGCGTGCGGGGCCAATGCTGCCGCCATGCCCGAACAGCCGCAGGACGTTTCCGAGCTTAGTTTCGAGGCCGCTCTGAAGCGGCTCGAGGAGATCGTGCGCAAGCTGGAAAGCGGCGAAGCCTCGCTGGACGAAGCGATCGAGCTGTACAGCGAAGGCGATCGACTCAAGCAGCAATGCGAGGCTCGTCTCCAGGCGGCCCAGGCCAGGATCGAGAAGATCCAGTTCGGGCGCGACGGAGCGCCGTCCGGCACCGTGCCTTTCGACGGCGAATAAGCGAAAGGTGGCCTGGGAATCGGCCGTCCTCGAACCGGCGCTCGCCGAGGTCGGCGCCGAGATCGATCGCGCCTTCGAAGCCTTGCTGACCGTGCCCGCCGACGCCCGGGGCCGGCTCTACGAGGCGATGCGTTATGCCGCGATCGGCGGCGGCAAGCGGATCCGTCCGGTGCTCGTCGTCGCCGCCTGCGATCTCTTCAACGTCGCCCGCGAACGGGCGACCAGGGTCGCCCTCGCCGTCGAATGCGTCCATGTCTACTCGCTGATCCATGACGATCTTCCCTGCATGGATGACGACGATCTGCGCCGGGGAAAGGCGACCGTTCACCGCGCCTTCGACGAATCAACGGCAATCCTGGCCGGTGATTCGCTCCACGCCCTCGCGTTCGAATTGCTCGCCGACGAGGCCACTCACGAAGATCCGTTCGTCCGTTCCGAGCTCGTTTGCGAGCTTGCCAGGGCGGCGGGGCCGGCAGGAATGGCGGGCGGGCAGATGATGGACCTGATGGCGGCCGAGACGAAGCTCGATCTCGCCGCCGTCACTCGGCTCCAGCAACTGAAGACCGGGGCTCTGATCGGCTGGTGCCTCGAAGCGGCCGCGATCATGGCCCGGGTGCCCGCCGAAGGCCGGACCGCGCTTCGCGGCTATGCCCGCGACATCGGTCTCGCTTTCCAGATTGCCGACGATCTGATCGACCATGAAGGCATGCAGGAGAAAGCGGGCAAGAGGGTCGGCAAGGACGAGGCGGCCGGAAAGGAGACCTTCGTCTCGCTGCTCGGCCCGGAGCGGGCGCGCCAGCAGGCGGCGGCCCTGCTCGACCAGGCGGTCGATCATCTTCGAAGCTATGGCGAGGAAGCCGATCTGCTTCGGGCGGTGGCGCGCTTCGCGGTGGAACGGGACCATTGACGGCTCGGGGACATTCCACGATCCCGGTCCAGAGGGGGTGAAGATGAGGACAGGCGTCTATCCGGGTACGTTCGATCCGATCACTCGCGGCCACATGGACATCATTCGGCGCGCCGCCCATCTCGTCGACCGGCTCGTCATCGGGGTGACCACCAATCCTTCCAAGTCGCCGATGTTCTCGATCGACGAACGGCTCGCGATGGTCCGGCGCGAAACGGCTGAACTGCCCGGGGAGATCAGCGTCGTCTCGTTCGATTCGCTGCTGATGGATTTCGCGGTTCGCGAAGGCGCCTCCTTGATCATCCGCGGCCTTCGCGCCGTCGCCGACTTCGAATATGAATATCAGATGGCGGGGATGAACCAGCAGCT
>CAMPIH010000059.1 GCA_946886275.1 uncultured Sphingosinicella sp. | reverse complement strand
TCGGGATATTCGCGGATCGCCTCGGAGATGGAGAGGAAGATGACCCCCGCCTTCTTGAGCTCCTCGCGGAACGTGGTGGCGACGGAGACGCTGTCGAACACGGCGTCGACCGCGACCTTCCGCGCGCCCTCGACCCCGGCGAGCACCTTCTGCTCCTCGATCGGGATTCCGAGCTTCTCATAGGTCCGGCGGATCTCCGGATCGAGCTCGTCGAGCGACTTCAGAGTCGGCTTCTGCTTCGGCTCGGCGTAATAATAAGCGTCCTGAAAATCGATCGTCGGAATGTCGAGCTTGGCCCAGCTCACCTCCTCCATCGTCAACCAGACGCGATAGGCCTTGAGCCGCCATTCAAGCATCCATTCCGGCTCATTCTTCTTGGCCGAGATGTAGCGGATCGTGTCCTCGTTCAGGCCCTTGGGCGCGAACTCCTGCTCGATGTCGGAAGTGAAGCCCCATTCGTAGGTCGAGGCGCGGTCGACCGCCTCCTGGGCTTCGCGGTTGCGGACGCCGGTGTCTTCGCTGCTCATCGGCGCACCTCCGCCGCGAGGCTCTGGAGCGAGACCGAGGCGAGCGCGCCCCTGATCGCCCCGTTGACGACGCCCATGTGCGGCCGGACCTGGCAGGCGCCCTCGAGCGCGCAATCGTGCCGCTCCGTGTCGACGCAGCTGGTCATGACGATCGGGCCCTCGACCGCCTCGACGATGTCGGCGAGGCTGATCTCGGGCGCGGCTCGGGCAAGTCGGAAGCCACCGCCAGTGCCGCGCGCGGTCTCGAGCAGGCCGGCGGCGGCGAGCCGTCCCGTCAGCTTCTGGGCGGTCGGCAGCGGCACTCCGGTTTCCTCGGCGAGCAGGGTCGCGCTGAGCCGTACCCCGACCGGGTGGCGGGCCGCGGCGGCCATCATCACGACGGCATAATCGGCAAGGGAAGTCAGGCGCATAAGCTCTCTTCTGTCGCGATCCGGGCGGATATCACCACCATCGCGCTAATAAGATCGATTCGTTCCGATTGGCATTTGGTCTTTCGGAAGGCCGGAATCAACCTCGGTTGCGGCCGAAACCGCCGCCGAGCGGCTCGTCATTGCCGGCACGCTCCAAACTGGATGCTGAAACCCGTGCGGCATGAGGCTATGGCCCGCCCATGGCGCTTTATCCCCTTCTTCGCCCCTTCGCCTTCGCGCTCGACGCGGAGCGTGCGCACCGACTGACGATCCGGGCGCTGAAGCTGGTTCCGGCAGGGCTCCCTCCGGCGCGCGACCCAATGCTGGCGGTGGACCTGGCCGGACTTCTCTTCCCCAATCCGGTCGGCCTCGCGGCCGGCTTCGACAAGGACGCCGAGGTCTGGCGCCAGATGCTGGGCTTCGGATTCGGCTTCGTCGAGGTGGGAACGCTGACTCCCAGACCGCAGCAGGGCAATCCCAAGCCGCGCCTGTTCCGGCTCGTCGAGGATCGGGCGGTGATCAACCGGATGGGCTTCAACAATCGCGGACAGGCCGAAGCGATCCGCCGGCTTCGCCGGGGCGGGCCGGCGCCGGTCGGCGCCAATATCGGCGCCAACAAGGACAGCACCGACCGGATCAAGGATTATGTCGCCGGAGTCGGGGCGATGCGCGACCATGCCGACTATCTCACCGTCAACATCTCGTCGCCCAACACGCCCGGTCTTCGGGCGCTCCAGGACAGAGCGGCGCTGGACGAGCTTCTCGCCGCCGTGATGGAGGCCCGCGACACGAGCCGAACGCCGATCTTCCTCAAGGTCGCACCCGATCTCGATTCCGCCGAAATCGACGCAGTCGCCTCGGTCGCGATCGACCGCAAGGTCGACGCCCTGATCGTCGGCAACACGACGATCAGCCGGCCGCCGCTCCAGTCGGCCCATCGCGGTGAGGCGGGCGGCCTTTCCGGGCTGCCACTGAAGGCGCTCGCGCTCGAACGGCTTCGCGACTTTCGCCGGGCGACCGGCGGGGCGCTGCCGCTGATCGCCGCCGGCGGAATCGACAATGGCGTCGATGCCTTCGATCGGATCCGGGCCGGCGCCAGCCTCGTCCAGCTCTACACGGTCCTGGTCTATGAAGGTCCCGGCATCGCCGGCCGGATCAACGCCGAGCTGAAGCGCCTTCTGAAGCTGCACGGCTACGGGTCGATTGCCGAAGCGGTGGCAGCCGCTCAAGCCTGACGACGCCTTCGCGCCGCCGATCGGCGCCGCCGTCGAGTCGGCTGTCGCGAAGGATCACGCCGTGGAGGCCACTATCCTCGCCCTGACCGGGGCGGACCTCGATTCCGCGCTGGCGAAGGCCCGCGATCACCCCCGGCGCAAAGCTGTCGACCTCGCCATAATAAGCGTTTCCGCGGGCGATGAGGTTGGGAAGATCGATGCTGTCCTGCATCGACAGGTTCCAGTCGATCGCGCCCACCAGGGCCTTGCCGACATAAGCGAGAATGGCGTTGCCTCCCGGTGATCCGACCGCTCCGACCCAGCGGCGCTCGCCGTCGAGAATCACCGCCGGAACCATCGACGAGCGCGGCCGCTTGCCGGCCGCGACCGCATTGGCGGCTGGTCGGCCCGAGGAGTCTCTCGGTGCGAAGGAGAAATCCGTCATCTCGTTATTGAGGAAGAAGCCGTCGACCATCCGGCCCGAGCCGAACAAAGATTCCACGGTCGCCGTCATCGACACGACATTGCCGTCGGAATCGCCGACGATGAAGTGGGTGGTGCCGGCCGGCTCGAGGGTCGAATCCGGCGCCATCGCGAGGGCACCGGGCGGAGTCCCGGCCACGCGCGGAACGCCGCCGCGATCGCCGATCGACGCGGCCCGGGCGGCCACATAAGCAGGATCGAGAAGGCCCTGGACGGGAACCCGGACGAAGGCGGGATCGCCGACATAAAGATCGCGGTCGGCATACATGAGCCGGCTCGCCTCGGCGAACAGGAACCAGGCCTGGGGATCGGCCGGCCCCCGCTCCGCAATGTCGGTCCGTTCGAGCATCAGCATCAGCTGAAGAAGGCCGACTCCGCTCGACGGCGGCGGCGGAACGCAGATCAGGTGGATTCGATAGGTTCGGCAAAGCGGCTCGCGCTTCTCGACCCGGTAATTGGCGAGATCGGCGAGGGTCATCGTTCCGGGGAGCGGGCCGGCGCGGGTTCGGGCGATGATCCGATCGGCGGTCGCGCCGCGATAGAGCGCGTCAGGGCCGACGGCGGCGAGGCGACCGAGAAATTCCGCATAAGCGGGATTGCGCAGGCGATCGCCAGTATCGAGCAGGGTGCCGTCGCCCTCGGCGAAATAGGCGCGGACGTCGGGAGCGCTGTTCTGCGGGCTTCTGCCGGCGATGAGCCTTCCCAGCCTCGGACTGATGATGAAGCCTTCGCGCGCCGTTCCCTCGGCATCGGCGAACAAGCCGTTCCAGGCGATCCGGCCATGCTCGCGATGGGCGAGCTCGAGCATCCGGACGACCCCGGGAACGCCGGTGGCGCGCCCGCTCAGGACCGCGGTGGCGAAGGACAGGGGTTCGCCACCATCGTCGAGGAACATGTCGGCGGTGGCCCCGGCAGGCGCGGTCTCGCGCCCGTCATAGACGCTCACGCTTCGGTCCGAGGCGTCATAATAGGTCATGAAGGCGCCTCCGCCGAGGCCGGAGCTTTGCGGCTCGACCAGCGACAGCATCGCCTGGACCGCGATCGCGGCGTCGACGGCGCTGCCGCCGCGGCGCAGGACGTTCATCCCGGCGTCGGCGGCGAGGGGATTGGCGGCGATGACGAAGCTTGAGCGTGGCTCGGCGACGGAAGAATCGGGGGCCGGGCTCGTAGTCGAGGCCGCGCAGCCGGCCAGCGACAGGAGAGCGGCCATCCAGAACAGACGCAAATAGACAAGCATGCCGGGCCCTTCACAGCTTTTGGTCGAACCGGACCTAGTCAACCGGCGGCGCCCCGTCCACGAGAGATGAAAACGTGGCGTGGCGCGGCGCCGACGAAGGAGCTAGGAAGGCGCGACCGACGCGGCAAAGCCGTGCGGCCATTCGGAGGGGTGATGCGCCAGCTCGAGCATTTTCCAAACCTGGTGACGATGTTCTTCACCCGCGCCGCCGAGAAGGGCGATTCGCCCTTTCTGTGGGCGAAGCAGAAGGGCGAGTGGCGATCGATCAGCTGGGCCGAGGCGGCGAGGCAGGTGGCTCGGCTGTCGACGTCGATCAGGGCGCTCGGACTGAGGAAAGGCGACCGCGTCATGCTGGTCTCGGAGAACCGGCCGGAATGGCTGATCTCCGATCTGGCGATCATGGCGTCGGGCTGCATCACCGTCCCCACCTACACGACCAACACCGAGCGCGATCACCAGCACATCATGGACGACAGCGGCGCCCGCGCCGTCATCGTTTCGACCCAGAAGCTGGCCCGCGCCTTGCTCCCGGCAGCGGTACGGAGCTCGGTCTGCGAGCATGTGATCGGCCTCGAGAAACTGCCTTCAGGGCAGGAGGGGAACGTCAGATATCACGACTGGTCCGACCTCGCGGCGGCCGGCCCGGCCGATGTCGAGGGCTGCGCGGCCGGCGCCGGCTTCAGCCGCGAGGAGCTGGCCTGCATCATCTACACCTCGGGCACCGGCGGCGCCCCGCGCGGAGTGATGCTTCATCACGGCGCGCTGCTCCACAATGTCGAGGGCTGCACGGCCGTCATCTCGGAGGATTTCGGCTGGGGCGACGAGGTGTTCCTGTCCTTCCTTCCCGCCAGCCATGCCTATGAACATAGCGGTGGCCAGCTCTTCCCGATCGGGCTCGGCGCCCAGATCTATTATTCGGAAGGGCTGGAGAAGCTCGCCTCGAACATCGAGGAGGTGAAGCCGACCATCATGGTCGTCGTCCCGCGCCTGTTCGAGGTGCTTCGGCAGCGAATCCTGAAGCAGGTCGAGAAGCAGGGACGGCTCACCAATTATCTTCTGTCGCGCGCTCTCGCGATCGGCACCAAGGCCTATGGCGGGTCGATTCCGCTCTGGGACCGGCCGATGGACCTGTTCCTCGCCAAAACCCTTCGGCCGAAGATCGCCGCCCGCTTCGGCGGCCGGATCAAGGCGATGGTGTCGGGCGGAGCACCGCTCAATCCGGAAGTCGGCATCTTCTTCCATTCGCTCGGCCTTACTCTGCTCCAGGGCTATGGCCAGACCGAGGCGGCTCCGGTGATCAGCTGCAACCGCCCGAGCGCCGGGATCAAGATGGACACGGTCGGCCCACCGCTGAAAAATACCGAGGTGAGGATCGCCGAGGACGGCGAGATCCTCGTCCAGGGCGAGCTCGTCATGCAGGGCTATTGGCGAAACGAGGCCCAGACCGCGCGGACCCTGATCGACGGCTGGCTCCACACCGGCGACGTCGGCCATATCGACGCGAAGGGCCGGATCGTCATCACCGACCGCAAGAAGGACATCATCATCCTCGACAAGGGCGACAATGTCGCTCCCGCCAAGGTCGAGGGGATGCTCACGCTCCAGCCCGAGATCGTCCAGGCGATGGTCGTCGGCGACAAGAGACCCTATCTGGTCGGGCTGATCGTCCCCGATCCCGAATGGTCCGCCGAATGGTGCGCCGCCAACCGCCGCAACTGCAATTTCGAGCATATGAAGACGGATCCCGACTTCATCCGGGCGCTCGGAGCGGCGGTCGACCGGGTCAATGCCGAGCTTTCGGTGATCGAGAAGGTAAGGCGCTTCATCGTCGCCGACGAGCCGTTCACGGTCGAGAACGAGCAATTGACGCCGTCGGTCAAGATCCGACGCCACGTCATCAAGAGCGTCTACGGCGATCGGCTCGACGCGCTCTACAAGAAGTAGAGGCCTGCGCGTCCGCCTCCTCTCGCCCGGCGCGAAGGCCGCTCCTCAGCGGACCCGTCGGTAGGGCGTGAAATCGCCGAGGGCGCAGCCGCCATATTCGATCCCGGTGGTCGGTTCGAACACCGTCGCGATGTCGCCCGAGCAGAGCTGGGTCGAGGTCGTCCTGAATCGGAGCGCCCGGCCGAACTCGAGGCTCGGGCAGGAGCCGCGCGTATGGTTGACCCACTTGCGCCCAGCCGAGCCGAAGAAGATGATCGCGTCAGGTCCGATCGATCGATTGCCCTGAAGGTCCGGCGAGCGAACGCAGCTCACCGCCGGGCCGTCGGGGACATAGCCTTCGAGCTCCGCCGCCAGCCGGCTTTCCGCCTCGGCCGAAAGCCTCGGCTCCTCGTCCATCATGCAGCCCGCCAGCAGCATCGCCGCGCCTGAGGCCGCGAGCAGAATGGTCGATTTCATTCCGCTTCTCCTTCCCTTTGCCGCTCAACCTCGAAAAGCGTCCTTCGCCTTCCTTCGTTCCGCAAATTGATCGACCGATCGGGCCCTGACGAACGGATTGGTCGCCAGCTCCAGCTCGATCGTCGTCGGCACCGTCGGCTCGCCCGCCGCTCGCGCCGCCTCGACCTTCTTCATCCGCTCTTTCAAAGCCTCGTTGTCCGGCTCCGCGACGAGGGCGTAGCGGCCGTTCGCCAGGCTATATTCGTGGGCGCAATAGACGAGGGTTTCGGGCGGAAGCGAGGCGAGCCGCTGAAGATTGGAATGCATCTGCTCCGCCGTGCCTTCGAACAGCCGGCCGCAGCCCATCGCGAACATCGTGTCGCCGACGAAGATCAGGCCCTCGGAAGGAAGGTGATAGGCGATGTGGCCGGCGGTGTGGGCCGGCACCTCGAGGATCGTCGCCGTCACGGCGCCGAGCTTGACCCTGTCCCCCTCCGCGACTCCGCGGTCCATGGTCGGGATCCTTTCGGCCTCGGCCGAGGGCGCGGTCACGACGGCGCCGGTGGCGCGCTTGATCGCCTCGTTGCCGCCGGTGTGATCGGGATGCCAGTGGGTGTTCCAGATCTGGCTGATCCGCCAGCCGCGCCGGTCGGCTTCGGCCAGCACCGGTTCCGCCACCGCAGGATCGACGACCGCTGTGTCGCCGGATTCGGGATCGTGCGCCAGCCAGACATAATTGTCCGAAAGGACGGCAATTCGGGCGATCTCGATCATCACCAATGTCCCGAATTGGGCATCGACGCCCAGGGCTCCTGAGGCGGCAGCGGCTCGCCCTGCTGGAGCAACTCGATCGAGATGTCGTCGGGAGTCCGGACGAAGGCCATGTGGCCGTCGCGGGGAGGCCGGTTGATCGTGACGCCATGATCCAGCAGGCGCTGGCACGTCTCGTAGATATTCTCGACCCGATAGGCGATGTGGCCGAAATTGCGGCCCTCGCCATAGCCGCTTTCGTCCCAATTGTGGGTGAGCTCGATTTGAGCCTCCTCGTCGCCCGGCGCGGCGAGGAAGATGAGCGTGAACCGGCCCTTCTCGTTGCTCATTCGCCGAAGCTCGCGAAGCCCGAGCAGGTCGAAGAAGCCCAAGGTCGCGTCGGGATCGGACACCCTGATCATCGTGTGCAGATATTTCATCGAAGCTCTTTCAATTCGTCGCTATAAATGCACGGTTCATCGACGCAGGCGCAGGGATGGCACTGCCGATGCGCAAAACGCGCGAGTCGGCAGGCCGGGAGCAATAGCATGTCCGAAGGCTCGCTGATCAACCGCAACCTCACCCTCGCCGCCGCCTTGATCCTGTCGCTGGGCATCGTCATCGGCGGCTATCTGCTCGGCGACGGTCTTCGCCGAGCGCGAATGGCCGATCGTTCGGTGACGGTTCGCGGTCTCGCCGAGCGCAACGTCAATGCCGATCTGGCGACCTGGAACATCAGCTTCGCCGCCCAGGGGACCGAACTCGGCCCGGTTCAGGCCGAGATCGATCGCGATGCCCGGGCGATCGCCGCTTTCTTCGGGGCGGCCGGCTTTCCCGCCGACTCGGTGACCGACGCCGGCGGATCGGTGAATCAATATTTCGACAGCAATCGCGGCGTGAACAACGTCACCATCAACCGCCGGGTGCAGCTTCGAACCACCGACGTCATGCGCGCCCGCCGCACCTATGCCCGCCAGTTCGAGCTGATCCGCAACGGAGTCGCGATCCAGGAAGGGTCGGGGATGCAATATGTCTTCACCCGGCTCAACACGATCAAGCCGGAGATGATCGCCGAGGCGACCCGCGACGCCCGCAACGGCGCCGAGCGCTTCGCCAGCGATTCCGGCACCGAGGTGGGCGGCATCCGATCCGCGACCCAGGGCTATTTCTCGATCGGCCCGCGCGACGGCGACGATGCCGAGGAAACCTATGGCGGCCGCGACTCGCCCTTTCAGAAGGTGCGGGTGGTGACGACGATCGAATTCTACCTGGATTGACGCAAGTGGCCGGCAAGCCGCTAGCGGGGAGACGCCGCCTGTTCGGGCGGTTGCGGCGCGGCGGCCGGGGCCGCCGGCGCTTCGACCTCGCGAAGGGTCGCCAGGCTGGCACGGGCGGCTTGCTTCGCCTCGCCTTCGGGCGCGTTCTCGGCGACCCGGCGATAGAGCCGCTCGGCCTCCTGTAGGTCGCCGGCGAGGCCAGCGAGAGTTCCGGCGAGAAGCTGCATGTCCGGATGATCCGGAGTGATTTCGAGCGCTTGGCGGATATCGCTCCGGGCGCGGCTGAGATTGCCCTCGCGCTTCGCCAGCGCCGCGGAGAGATACCAGGCGAACGGATCGGAGGGGACGAGCTGGACAGCGCGATCGAGATCCTGACGGGCGCCTGCGGCATCGTCGAGCGCGACCAGCGCCCTGGCACGGTCGAGATGGACCTCGCCGCGAAGCTCATCGGTAAGGCCCGAAGCCGTCAGAGCCCGATCGAGGGCGAGGATGGCGCGGGTTGGCTGCCCGGCGGCGATCCAGGCGTTGCCGGCCTGGACGAACAGATCGGCGCGAAGCGCGTCCTGGGCCGGAGGCACTTCATTTCCCGCCTGTTCGTAGACCGCCGCCGCCGAGTCCCAGCGTTGGAGCGCGACATAAGCGAGGCCGAGACATTGGCGGGCATAGAGGCTGCCGCCCTGAACGAGCCAGGCATTGGCGGCATCGACCGCCAAGGCGGGAGCGGTCCGGACCTGCTCGGCGCAGCGGCGATAGCGGGTCTCGGGCGGCTCCTGCGGACCGACCGGCGCCGGCGCCTGGACGGCCGCAAAAGCGATCAGTGGAAGCAAGGGGTTCAAGGGTTCAGACGCTCCAGCAGCATTTTGACGGTGGCGGTCAGAAGCGCGAGATCGGAGTCCCGCGACAGGCGATGATCGCCGTCCTTGACGAGGCTCAACTGCACGTCGGCTGAACGCAGCCGCTTGAGGATCTCGAGCGACCATTCCCAGGGGACGTCGGAATCGGCCTGGCCGTGGAGAAGCCGGACCGGGCAATCCAGGTCGAGCGGGCCGAACATCAGTCTGAGCGCCTCGGCGCTTTCCCAGAAGGCGCGGGTGGTGACGTAAGGCTGATCGCCATAAGGGCTCGGCTCTTCCAGCCGCCCCTCGGCGAGGATCATTTGCTTCTGCTCGGCGCTAAATCCCCAGCTGGTGAAGTCCGGCGCCGCGGCGATCCCGACCAGTCCGGCCACCCGCTCCGGCCGGGCAAGGGCGATGAGCAGCATCAGCCAGCCGCCCATCGACGATCCGACCAGCACCACAGGGCCCTCGACCACTTCGTCGATCATCGCCAGCGCGTCGCCGCGCCAGCCATGAAGGGTCTGGACCTCGAATTCACCGCTGCTGAGCCCGCAGCCGGCATAATCGAAGCGAAGCATCGCCCGGCCTTCGGACTCGGCCCAGGAGTCGAGCGCGGTCGCCTTGCCGCCGTCCATGTCGGACATGTAGCCGGGCAGGAAGACGATCGTCGGGCCGCGGCCCTCGCGGTGACGATAAGCGAGGCGCAGATTCTCGCCGATTTCGAGATATCGAATGTCCATGGCGCGCCTTTAGCAGGCGAGGCCCGGCCGGCAACGGTCCGGGCCCCCTCGACGCGCCGAGTTGCCCAGGCGCCGCCGGATCGGCGGCGCCCGAACCGGCTCAATTGGGCATGTCCTCCTCGTCGTCGCCGAAGCAATCGGTGATGACGAAGCAGATCAAAGCTCCGGCGGCGACGGCGCCGAGGATGAATCCGGTGCCGCCGATTCCGCCGCCGGTGAGGTTGAGTCTCCGGTCGCGGTCGAGATTGGCGAGATCGAAGCTCGCGACTCGGGCGCTTTTCAGGCGGTCGCCGGAGAATCGGAGGTCGGCGAGGCCGACGAAGCGGCTCGTCGTCCTCCCGTCGAGGGACCTTGGGCCGATTTCCTGGCCATAGCCGAAGGTGAAGCCGTAGCTGGCCCGCTGCGCATGCTCGCGCCCCATCGGCACCCTGAGATTGACGGTGGCGGTCGCCCCGCGCGGCGCGTCGAAGCCGCTGAAGCGATATTCCTGCGCCGCGGCCGGCGCCGCGGACAGCAGGCAGAGGGCGGCCGAGACGGTCGCGCTGACGAACTTCCTCACCATGACATCCCCTTTTTCTCGCCGCTCCGGAAACGGACGCGGACCGGGCTTTCATAGCATGGGGCGGGTCGATTCGCGGCGCGTAAATGGCGGTGGCAGGTCCGTCGCGGCAAGGCGGGTCGGACCGGCCTCTTCCGTTTGCTTGCCGGGCTTCGCCGCTTATATGGCGCTGACCCGTCAAGCAGAGCGCCAGCCCCTTATGTCCGAGATGATCAAGATCCGACTCCCCGATGGTTCCTCCCGCGAGGTTCCGAGCGGGACCACGCCGGCGGACGTCGCCGCGGCGATCGGGCCGGGCCTGCTCAAGGCGGCGCTGGCGGCGCGGGTCGACGGCGAGGTGCGCGATCTCGACCGGCCGATCGAGCGTGATTCCGACCTTGCCATCATCACTGCCCGCGACGAGGCCGACGCCCTCGAGCTGGTCCGCCACGATTACGCCCACGTCCTCGCCGAGGCGGTGCAGAACCTGTTTCCCGGCACGCAGATCACGTTCGGCCCGTCGACGGACGACGGTTTCTATTATGATTTCGCGCCCGATCCCGAGCGGGGCCCGTTCACCGAGGAGGATCTCCCGGTCATCGAGGAGGAGATGCGCCGGATCATCGCCCGCGACGAGAAGCTCGTCCGCGAGGTCTGGACCCGCGACCAGCTGATCGACCATTTCAAGGCGCATGGCGAAAGCTTCAAGGCGGAATGGGCCGGCGAGCTTCCCGAAGACGAGGAACTCACCGTCTACCGGGCCGGCGACTGGCTCGACATGTGCCGCGGCCCCCACCTTCAATCGACCGGCAGGCTCGATCCCCAGGCGTTCAAGCTGACCCGGGTGTCGGGCGCCTATTGGCGCGGCGATCAGAAGAACGCGATGCTTTCGCGGATCTACGGCACCGGCTGGCTCAACCGGAAACAGCTCGACGCCCATCTCGTCCGCTTGGAGGAAGCCGCCAAGCGCGACCATCGCAAGATCGGCCAGGAAATGGACCTGTTCCATCTCCAGTCGGAAGCGCACGGCTCCGTCTTCTGGCATCCCAAGGGCTATGTCGTCTGGCTTCAGCTCGAAGCCTATATGCGCCGCCGGCTCGACGCCGCCGGTTATCGCGAGGTGAAGACCCCGCAGCTGATGGACGCGAAGCAGTGGGAGCAATCGGGCCACTGGGGCAAATATCGCGAGAACATGTTCATCGTTCCCGACGAGATCCCTTCGACGGAGGAGGATTCGCCGATCCTGACCGGCCAGGCCGATCTGATGGCGATGAAGCCGATGAACTGCCCGGCCCACGTGCTGATCTTCCGCCAGGGGATCAAATCCTATCGCGACCTGCCGATCCGGCTCGCCGAGATGGGCGTCTGCCACCGCAACGAGCCGCACGGCGCGCTTCACGGCATCCTTCGGGTGCGCCAGTTCACCCAGGACGACGCCCATATCTTCTGCCGCGAGGATCAGCTGGTCG
>CAMPIH010000058.1 GCA_946886275.1 uncultured Sphingosinicella sp. | reverse complement strand
TAGGTCGCCACCCGCTTGCTCGCCACCTTCCTGGTCGATCTGGGCAGGGCCTCGAGAAACTCGATGAAGCCGCGCTCCGCGCTCGAGAGATATTTGGTCGCCCGCGGCAGCTCGCGCTCGCCGATCGCGCCCGAATCCCGCGCCGCTTCGATGAGCGCCGGGTGGACATAGGATTTGCGGCTGATCGCCGCGGTGTTGCCGAGCGCCTCGGCGACCGGCTCGATCATGCCGTTGAGGCTGACCGTGCCTTTCGCCTTCGCCCGCTTCACCATCTCCTCGAACGCGATCGTGCTCGCGCCCCAGGTCCGGAAGTCCTTGGCGGTGAACTCGTCGCCCATCGCGTCGCGGATATAGTCGTTGACGTCGCTCGACGTGACCGGCCGGACGCAGCCTTCCTCGTCACAGAACTCGAACAGATTCTGGCCGGGAAGATCCTGGGTCCTGCGCGCGATCCGGGCGAGGTTTCGGTCGGTGACCGTCACCGTTCTTTTGACGCCGTGCTTGCCGGCATAGCTGATCTTGAGCGCGCCTCGCCCGACCTTGGCATGGCGGTTGCGAAGGGTGGTCGCGCCGAAGCTCTTATTCTCCTTGGCATAGCTTTCGTTGCCGATCCGCATCTGGGTCGCGTCGATCAGGCGGACGACGGCGGCGATCACCGCCTCGCAGCTGGTCGGCTTGCCCTGTATGTCCTCCTCGACCTGCTTTCGAAGCTTCGGCAGGGCTCGGCCGAAATCCGCCAGCCGCTCATATTTCAGAACCTCCTGCTGGGCCCGGAAATCGGGATGGTAGCGATATTGCCTCCGGCCGCGCGCGTCATAGCCGATCGCCTGGATGTGGCCGTTGGCGATCGGGCAGAACCAGCAGCGCTCGTAAGCGGGCGGCATTCCGATCGCGTTCAGCCGGTCGATCTCGTCGCGGTTGGTGATCCGATTGCCGTCGGAGTCGAAATATTGCCAGTAACGGCCGCGCCGCTTGCGGGTGATGCCGGGAAGGCTGTCGTCGACATATCGAAGGGCCGGCATGGACCCATCTAAAATCCCGGGCCCGCGCTTCGTTCCGGCCGCGTGACCAGATCGCCGCCGAAGGTGCTGGAAAGGACCGTGAAGAGGTCGTTAACCATTACGTCTTATGACGCTCTGGCAACGGCTTGGGGGTAAGCCTTTATGAGCGGTTCGAGCGTCTCTTCCGACTTCGCCAGCGGTCTCGGCCGCGACTCTCTCGACGTTCCGGTCGCGGCGCTCGCCGCTCTGGCCGTCGCGACGCTCGCCTGGGCGGCCCCGGCGGACGATCTGGTCCGGATCGTCGGAAGCTCGGGCGCTCCGGTTCGGATCGCGCTCGGCGCGCCGGCCGCGCTTCTACTGTTCTCACTCGTCTTCGGATTCCTTCGCCAGCTGGACCGCCTGGCCGCCGCGCCGCGACACGCGGAGCCGGCGGTGCCGAAGGCAAGGCGCCGTGACCGCCATCCCGACGCTCCGCTTCGGCGTCCGATCTCCGCGGCCGTCGAGCTGGGCGAGCCCGACCCCGCTTCCACCACGGCCGAAATCCTCCCGGCCTGGCTGGGCCGCGCATCGCTCGCCCAGGAAGACGTCGCCGCCGATCGTTCGGCCGGCGGGGCCGAGCCTCGATTCGATCAGCCCGATCCCGACATCGCCGACCCATCCGCGCCCGGCTGGTCGGCGGCCGACCAGGCCCGGCGGGACACCATTTTCGCCCTGATGGGAAGGCTGGAGAAGGGCTATGCCCGGCGCGAGCCGGAAGCGACCGGCGCCGAGGTTCCGGACCGCGAGTCCGATCCGCGACCGGCCTCGGCCGGCGCCGACCGGCTCCAGAGCGCGATCAACAGCCTTCAGTGGCTCGCCACGCGCCGCGCCTGAGACCGCTTCTTCGTCCGCTGCCGCGCACCGCTGCGATCCCGTTCGCCCCCTGGGCGATCACCAAGCTTCCCCTCGAGCAGGGCAGGCTCTAAGGCGCGGCCCCGATGCGTCGGCTCAGCGGCACGGGTGAGAAGTTGGACTCGAAGGTCGGGCAGGGGTCCGCCGCGCCCGTTCCGGGCCGACTGTTCAGGATCGGCAAGAAGCTCCGCCACAAGGTCAGCTTCATCGTCGCCCGCTCGTCGAAAGTGGGCGATCGGCCGGTCTTCGACGCCGACAGCTTTCCCTGGATCGCCGGGCTGGAGACGCGCTGGCCCGAGATAAGGGCGGAATTGGAGGCGATCCTCGCCCATCGCGACGCCATCCCGCCGCTCGCCAGCATCTCGCCGGATCATCGCCGGATCGCTCCGCCGGGCAAGTGGAAGTCCTTCTTCCTCCAGGGCTATGGCTATCGGGTCGAGGAGAATCTCCGCCGCTGCCCGAGGACGGCCGAGGCGATCGCCGCCATTCCCGGCCTCAACAGCGCCTTCTTCTCGATCCTTGATCCCGGCACCCACATTCCCCGCCACCGCGGAGTCACCAAGGCGATCCTGACCGCGCATCTCGGACTGATCGTCCCGCCCGATCGCAATTCATGCCGGATGCAGCTGGACGATCAGCTTCTCCATTGGGAGGAAGGCCGGACCCTCGTCTTCGACGACACCTTCCACCACGAGGTGTGGAACGACAGCGACGGGCTCCGCGCGGTGCTCCTGATCCAGTTCCGCCGCCCGGTCGGCCTGGTCGGCCGGCTCGTCGGCGGCCTCTTCCTGCTCGGGATCCGCCGGTCGCGCTTCGTCCAGGACGCCCGCGCCCAGATCGGCCAGTGGGAAATGGCGATGCAGCAGCTTGAGCAGGACAGGCTCTAGGCGCGGCGGCGGTCCAGCAGCCACACCGCCAGAAGCGCGATCAGGCCCACGCCGAGCCCCGCCAGGAAACCGATGCTGGGCTCGCCGAATATCGACCCGAGGATCGGGCCGATGAGGATCGACAGAGCGAGCAGGAAGCCGCCGGCGCGGGGGAAGCCAGTTTGGGGGTGGGCCATGGCGGCCTCATGGCATTTGCGCGTCGGCGCTTCCAGCCTGTTCTGGTTTACGCGATGTTCAGCATGGCCGTCGCCGTTTTCGAAACGCCCGCTTGGCTAAAGGTCTTTGCGAAGACTTGAAGAACAAGCGGGGAAAGCTTTGCAGGACCATATCCATGTGCCCGACCGGTCGGCGATCGCCGAGGCGTCGGAACTGATCGATCGCTTCGGAATCCACGCGATCAGCGAGGCGGCGGCGCGCGCGGACCGAAGCCGCGAGCTGGGCAATGTCATCCATTTCTGCCGCTGGCGGCAGATCGAACGGATCATCCCGATCCTCGCCTCGGACCGGGCGCCGGGCACGATCCACTAGGATCCAGTCGCGGGCGGGGCGGCCGGCGCTGAGGGATTCCACAAGTTTAGGGCGAAATCCGCACTGGCGCGGTAGCGCGGCGGCGGCTAGCGTCGCTTCATGTTGCAAGTCGTTGCGGGGCGGCGTGCAGCGGCTTCCCTGGCTGCTCTTGCCCTCGCTTACCTTCCAGCCGCTGCGACCGCGCAGACGGCCGAACCGACTCCGGCCGATCCCGGTCCGAGTCCGTTCGCGGATTGCGACGAGCGTGGCGGAGTGGATTGCCTCGCCGAGGTCGATCAGCCGCTCGATCCGTCGGCGCCCCTGGAGGAATGGCCGGACCTGGGTGTTCCCTGGCCCGATCTCGAAGAGGATCAGGGCACTCCGATCGCCGAAGCGCCGCAGGTCGTCGCCGATCCGGCCGGCGCCACCACTTATGATTACCGGATCACCGGCCTCGACGGCGAGGATCCGGAGACGATCGCGATCCTCGCCCAGTTCCGCCAGCTCTCGACGCTCCAGCAATATGAAGGCGAGCCCGCCAATGCCGCCCAGGTCGACCGGCGCGCCCGAGCCGACGCCGACCTTCTCGCCGAGCTGCTCCGTGCCCACGGCTATTATGCCGGCGAGGTGACGACGATCGTCGAGGCCTCGGCGGCGGGCGCCTATCTCGTCACCCTCGATGCCGAGCCGGGCCCGCTCTACCGCTTCGCCGCGATCGATCTGCCGGGCCTTGAATCGGCGGGCGAGGATCGCGAAGCGCTTCGCCAGGCCTTCCCGCTGTCCGAGCAGGACCCGGTCGACGCCGCCGCGGTGGCGGCGGCCCAGGCCGAGCTTGCGGCCGAGCTCGGCCGCCGCGGCTATGCCTTCGCCGAGCTCGCCGAGCCCCGGATCGTCATCGATCATGAAAGCCGGACCGCGACCCTGACCCTGTCCGT
Organism: uncultured Sphingosinicella sp.; assembly: GCA_946886275.1. The sequence continues at coordinate 7,754 of CAMPIH010000058.1, read as the reverse complement.
CCAGCCGCAGGGGACCCGCCGCTTCGGCCGGGTCCAGGTCCAGGGCGCGCCCTTGTTCGGCGCCGACCATATCGAGCGGATCGCCCGCTTCGACGAGGGCGATCCCTATCGCAATGCGCTGGTCGAGGATCTTCGGCAGGCGCTGGTCGCGACCGGGCTCGTCTCTTCCGTGGCGATCCGGCCGGTCGCGCGGCCGGAGACCGACCTCGTCGATCTTCAGGTCGAGCTCGAGCCGGCGCCGATGCGCACCATCGCGGGCGAGGCGGGCTACGGCACCGGCGAAGGTTTCCGCGCCGAGCTGAGCTGGCAGCACCGCAACCTGCTTCCGCCGGAAGGGGCGGTGACCTTCCGGGGCGTCCTCGGGACCCGCGAGCAGCTCGTCTCGGCCGTGCTTCGCCGCAACAATTTCGCCCGGCGCGACCAGGTCCTCAATGCCCAGATCGCGGTCGCCCATGTCGATCGGCCGGCCTTCGACGCCCGCACCTTCATCCTCGCCGGCGGGATCGAGCGGCAGAGCAACATCATCTGGCAGAAGGCCTGGACCTGGTCGGTCGGCGCCGAGCTCGCCGCAACCGACGAACGGGACGTCGATCTCGACACCGGCATGACCCGCCGTCGCACCTTCTTCATCGGCGCCCTTCCGGCCTATATCGGCTATGACGGCTCCAACGACCTGCTCGATCCGACCCGCGGTTTCCGCCTCGCCATGCGCTTCTCGCCCGAAGCCTCGCTTCAGTCGGGCAGCTTCTTCTACGCCCGCGCCCAGCTCGACGGCAGCTTCTACCAGCCGGTCACGGACAATGTGACGATCGCCGGCCGGACCCGCTTGGGCACCATCTTCGGGGCGAGCCGCGACCGGATCGCGCCGTCGCGCCGCTTCTATGCCGGCGGCGGCGCCTCGGTGCGCGGCTACGGCTTCCAGGCGCTCGGCCCCAAGGACCCGGTCTTCGACGATCCGATCGGCGGCCGAAGCCTCGCCGAATTCGCCCTCGAGGCGAGGGTGAGGGTCGGCGATTTCGGCATCGTTCCCTTCATCGACGCCGGCAACATCTCCACTTCGCCGCTGCCCCGCTTCGGCGATTTCCAGGTCGGCGCCGGAATCGGGGTCCGCTACCATTCCCGCTTCGGGCCGATCCGCGTCGATTTCGGAACACCGCTCAATCCCCGCTCGGGCGATCCCCGGCTCGCGGTCTACGTCTCGCTCGGGCAAGCCTTCTGATGGGCGGGGCGCTCTAAGGTGAGCGAGGCCGTGCTCGAGCCGATCGGGACTCCGTCGGAGGCGCTGGCGGAGCCGGAGCTGCCGAGGCGCCGCCCGCTTCGCGCCTTCCTCTCGGCAGTCGCCAAGACGGCGGTCGTCATCGCCATCTTCCTGATGGTCACCTTCGCCGCTCTGCTCGCCTTCCTCGACACCGGGCCCGGCCACCGCTTCATCGTCGACCGGATCGCGGCGATGTCGCCCGCTTCCGGGCTTCGGATCCGGATCGGCCGAATCGACGGCTCGATCTGGGGGCAGACGAAGCTTCGCGACGTCCGCCTCTACGATCCGGACGGACTGTTCGCGGAATCGGCTCAGCTCGAGATGGACTGGCGGCCGGTCGACTTCCTGTTCGGCCGGCTTCTCATCCACGAGCTGGAATCGGACCTCGTCATCCTTCACCGCCTGCCGGAGCTGATCCCGTCCGAAGAACCCGGCCCGATCCTTCCCGACTATGACATCCATATCGGCCGGCTGGAGGTCCGCCAGCTGCGCATCGGCGAGCGGGTCACCGGCAAGGCCCAGGTCGGAAGCCTCAGCGGCGAGGCCGAGATCCGGAGCGGCCGGGCGCTGATCGGCCTCGAGGCGAATATCCGCGACGGCGGCGACCGGGTGCTGGTCCGGATCGATTCAGAGCCCGACCGCGACCGCTTCGACAGCGAGGTGAGGGTGATCTCCCCGGAGAACAGCGTCGTCGGAGCGATGCTCGGCACCCGCCGGCCGATCAATCTCCATGTCGGCGGCGACGGCAGCTGGACCCGCTGGACCGGAAGCGCCCGGCTTCGAATCTCCGGCCGCCCGACCGCGGACCTCGCGGTGAGGATGAACAGCGGCCGGTTCAGGGTCCAGGGCTGGGCCGCGCCGTCGCCCTTCCTTCGCGGCAAGCTCCAGCGGCTGACCGAGCCGAGGATCGCGGTCGATGCGACCGGTGAGCTTTCCCAGCGGCGGATTGACGGCTCGGTCCGGCTCGCTTCCCCCGCGCTCAGGGTCGACGCTCGCGGAATCCTCGATCTCGCGCGCAACCGCTATGACGATGTCGAGATCGCGGCCGAGCTGGTGCGGCCGGCGGCCATGTTCCGCAACATGACCGGGCAAAGGGTCCGGATGGCGGCGGTTCTCGACGGCGCCTTCGGCCGTGCCGCCTTCCTCTACCAACTGACCTCGCCCCGGATCGCGTTCGACCAGACCGGCTTCGAGCAGGTCCGGATCGAAGGCCGCGGGCGGCTGTCGCGCTGGCCGGTGATCGTTCCTGCGGTGGCGACGGCCCGGCGGGTGACTGGCGTCGGCGACGTCGCCGGAGCGATCCTCGCCAATCTTCGGGTCCAGGGCCAACTCCGGGTGACGCCGCAGCGCCTGACCGGCGACGATCTCGTCCTGACCTCCGACAAGATGCGCGGTCGAGCCAGCCTCGCCGTCGACCTTCGTACCGGAGTCTATTCGGTCGCGGTCAATGCCGGGCTTCAGCGCTACGAGATCCCGGGCTTCGGCCAGGTCGACGTGCTCAGCGAGCTCCGCGCCGTGCCGGGGCCGGGCGGCCGAGGCACGATCGTCACCGGCGAGGCGCGCGCCTCGGTCAGGCGGATGGACAATCGCTTCCTCGCCTGGGTGTCCGGCGGTCTTCCGCAGCTTCGGACGAACCTCACCCGCGGCCCGGACGGGATCGTCCATTTTTCCAACATGCGGATCGAAGCGCCTGACATCGCTCTCGCCGCTCGGGGATTCAGGCGGCGCGACGGTACCTTCTCGATGGAGGGGAGCGGAACCCATCAGGATTATGGCCCGCTCCGGATCGGTCTCGAGGGACGGCTCGAACGGCCCCGGCTCGAGGTCCGGCTCGAACGGCCGGTTCCGGCGCTCGGCCTCGCCGACGTCCGGCTCGATCTCGAGCCGAACGCGCTGGGTTTCGCCTGGCGCGCCGAGGGCGGCTCCACGCTCGGCCCGTTCACCGGCAATGGCGCGATCCTTCTTCCCTCGGGCCAGCCGGCGACGATCCAGGTCGCCGCGCTGAATGTCTCGGGCACCCGGGCGGCCGGGCTCTTGAGATCGGATCCGGGCGGTTTCACCGGCCGGCTCGACGTCGCCGGCGGCGGCCTCGACGGCACTTTGCTGTTCAGCCCGTCCGGAACGAACCAGCGGATCGCGGTCAATCTCGCCGCCAGTGATGCCCGCTTCGTCGGCCCGCCGCCGATCCGCGTCCGCCGCGGAACGATCAGTGGAGTCGTCATCCTCGATCCCGCCGGCACTTCGGTCGAGGGAAGGATCGTCGCCCGAGGTCTCAGCCGCGGGCCCCTGAGCATCGCCAATGTCGATGCTTCGGCGAGCCTTCGCGGCGGAGTCGGCCGGATCCAGGCGCGAATTGCCGGCTCGCGCGGCCGCGGCTTCGCGTTCAATCTCGCCGCCGATGCCGCGCCGGGCCGCTATCGGGTCACCGGCAGCGGCACCGTCGACCGGCGCCCGATCGAATTGCTCAGCCCCGCTCTGCTGACCTGGACCGCCGACGGCTGGCGATTGAGCGACACGAGGCTTCGCTTCGCCGGTGGAACGGCCAGCCTGAGCGGCCTGTTCGGAACCCGGACCGAGATCGACGCCCGGCTGACGTCGATGCCGCTCACCGTTCTCGACATCGGCTTTCCCGAGCTCGGCCTCGGCGGGATCGCGTCGGGACTCGTCCGATACCGCTCGCCTTCCGCCGACTCCCCGCCGACCGGCGAAGCGAATCTTCGCATTCGCGGCCTCACCCGGGCCGGCCTCGTCTTGTCCTCGCGGCCCGTCGACATCGGCCTCAATGCCCGCCTCGACGGCGTCAATGCGGCGATGCGCGCCGTCGCGGTCAGCGAAGGCCGGACGATCGGCCGAGCCCAGGCCCGGATCTCGCCGATCGGCGGCAGCGGCAGCCTGTTCGATCGCCTGGCGCGGGCACCGATGCGCGCTCAGCTTCGCTATAACGGCGCCGCCGACACCTTATGGCGGCTGACCGGGATCGAGCTGATCGATCTGAGCGGGCCGGCGGCGATCGGCGCCGATTTCCGGGGGACGCTCGAAAATCCAATCATCAACGGATCGGTTCGGACCGCCGGCGCCCGGCTCGAAAGCGCGGTCACCGGAATGGTCATCGAGAATCTTCAGTCGACCGGCCGCTTCGGCGGATCGAGGCTCCAGATCCAGCGCTTCCAGGGCAGCACCGTCGGCGGCGGCACCGTCACCGGCTCGGGCTCCCTCGACTTTGCCGGCGCCCGCGGGGTCGGCCTCAGCTTCGACGTCCAGGCGCAGGGCGCCCGGCTTCTCGACCGCGACGATATCCAGGCCTCCGTCACCGGCGATCTGGCGATGCGCTCGGACGGGGAGGGGGGGCTCATCTCGGGCGACGTCACCCTCACCCAGGGCCGTTTCAGGCTCGGTAGCGCGACGGCGGCGGCTCAGCTGCCCCGGCTGAGCGTCGAGGAGATCAACCGCCCCGACGACGATCTCGGCCCGGTCGTCCGCAGGATCTCGCCCTGGCGGCTGGGTCTGAACGTCTCGGCGCCGCAGCGGATGATGGTCACCGGGCTCGGCATGAACAGCGAATGGCAGGCCGACGTCCGCGTCGCCGGGACCGTCACCCAGCCGCGAATCACCGGCGACGCGGAGCTGATCCGCGGCACCTATGATTTCGCCGGCCGACGTTTCGACCTGACCCGGGGCAATATCCGCTTCGAAGGCGAATCGCCGATCAATCCCCAGCTCGACATCGTCGCCGAGGCGCGGGTCCGCGGCCTCAGCGCCCAGATCCGGGTCGCCGGCCGGAGCCTTCGTCCGGAGATCGTCTTCACTTCGGCCCCGGCCTTGCCCCAGGACGAGCTTCTGTCCCGGATCCTGTTCGGCACGTCGATCACCAACCTGTCGGCGCCGGAAGCGATCCAGCTCGCCGCCGCGGTGGCGTCGCTCAACGACCCCGCCGGCGGCCTCGATCCGATCAACGCGGTCCGCCGCTCGATCGGGCTCGACCGGCTCCGGATCCTTCCCGCCGACGTCACCCAGGGGATCGGCACCCAGTTCGCGGCCGGCAAATATCTCGGCCGGCGCGTCTATGTGGAGGTGGTGACCGACGGCCGGGGCTATTCGGCGACGACCGTCGAATATCAGATCACCCGCTGGCTCTCCTTGCTGTCGAGCATCTCGACGATCGGCCGCGAAAGCGTCAACGTCCGAATCTCGCGCGACTATTGAGATCCGCCGGTCCTCATCCCCTCCCTGAAAGGGAGGGGCCTGGGGTGGGTTGCGCGAAGCGCATTTCTGCTATCGTGAGCCGATGATCGCGCGACGGATTATATTCTCCACGACCCGGAGGGCACGGGCGCTCCGCACCAGCGCGACCGATACCGAACGCCTGATCTGGCGCTTGCTCTGTCGCTATCGGCCGAAATTCACCCGGCAGCTCCCGATCGGTCCGTATATTGCGGACTTCGCCTGTCGCCAGGCACGGCTGGTAGTGGAAATCGATGGCGCGCAGCATGCGGATTGCACGCAGGATATTGCTCGTACCGACTTCCTGAAGGCCGAAGGTTGGCAGGTGATCCGGTTCTGGAACAGCGAAGTGCGCCAGGATCCCGAAGCGGTTGTTCACTCCATTCTGCTCAGGGCCGCCGAGTGCCTCGGCGGCGCCCACCCCCAGCCCCTCCCTTCCAGGGAGGGGAGACGTCGACGGCGTCGGTTCGACGCCGTCTCATGACCACGCAACACACTCGACACCGCCTTCGCAACATCATCGGCGGCTCGGCCGGCAACCTCGTCGAATGGTATGACTGGTACGTCTATTCGGCCTTCGCCCTCTATTTCGCTCCGGTCTTCTTTCCCGACGGCGATCTGACGTCGCAGCTTCTCAACACCGCCGCCATTTTCGCCGTCGGCTTCGTCATGCGGCCGATCGGCGCCTGGATCATGGGCATCTATGCCGATCGCAAGGGGCGAAAGGCGGGCCTGACCCTGAGCGTCAGCCTGATGTGCCTCGGCTCGCTCGTCATCGCCTTGATGCCGACCTACGCCGTCATCGGCCCGATGGCGCCTGTCATCCTCGTCTTCGCCCGAATGATGCAGGGCCTGAGCCTGGGCGGCGAATATGGCGCAAGCGCCACCTATCTCAGCGAGATGGCGGGCCGCCAGCGGCGGGGATTCTATTCGAGCTTCCAATATGTCAGCCTGATCGCCGGCCAGCTCATCGCCCTCGCCGTGCTTCTCGGGCTCCAGTTCGCGATGTCGGAGGAAGCCCTGGAGGCCTGGGGCTGGCGGATCCCGTTCGCGATCGGCGCGGTGCTCGCGATCGTCGTCTTCTATATCCGCCGGCGGCTGGCGGAGACCGAGAGCTTCGCCAATGCCAGGGCGTCGGACGCGCCGCAGTCGAGCACGGCGAACCTGTTCCGCGATCATCCCAGGGCGGCCTTGCTGGTGATGGCGCTCACCGCGGGCGGCACCTTGGCCTTCTACGCCTACACGACCTACATGCAGAAATTCCTGGTCAACACGTCCGGCTTCGACCGCCAGACGGCGAGCCAGGTGATGACCGCCGCTCTGTTCGTCTTCATGTGCCTTCAGCCTTTGTCCGGGGCCATATCGGACCGGATCGGGCGAAAGCCGGTCATGGCCACCTTCGGCCTGCTCGGGGTGATCTTCACCGTTCCGCTCTTCACCGCGCTGGAAACGGTGAAGGACCCGTTCACGGCCTTCCTGCTGGTGATGGCGGCGCTGGTGATCGTCACCGGCTACACGTCGATCAATGCGGTCGTGAAGGCGGAGCTGTTCCCGGCCCATATCAGGGCGCTCGGGGTCGCCTTGCCTTATGCCCTCGCCAACACCCTGTTCGGCGGAACCGCCGAATATGTCGCCTTGTGGTTCAAGGACCAGGGCATGGAGCAGGCCTTCTACTGGTACGTGACCGGGATGATCGGGCTTTCGCTCATCGTCTATCTGAGCATGCGCGACACCAAGCGCCACAGCCTGATCCGCGAGGACTGAATCGAAAAGGGGCCACCGGCCCGGCCGGCAGCCCCTCGATCGCTTTCGCCGCGGCGTCTCCTAGAAGATGCCGAACAGCGCCAGCAGGATGATGACGCCGAGCGGCACGCCGATCAGCCACAACAGGATTGCGGGGATCATTTCAAACTCTCCTCGAAACGGGATTTGAGGAGAGAACCGGCGGGGCGCCCGCCCGGTTCCGGGCGCCCCCGGCCCAGTCAGGACGAATAATACATGTCATATTCGACTGGGCTGGGAGTGGTCTCCCAGCGCAGCTGCTCTTCCCACTTCAATTCCATATAGGCGTCGATCTGGTCGTCGCTGAACACGTCGCCTCTGGTCAGGAAGGCGCGGTCGTTGTGGAGCGCGAGCAAGGCCTCGCGAAGCGATCCGCACACGGTCGGCACTTCGGCGAGTTCCTGCGGCGGCAGGTCATACAGATTCTTGTCGATCGGGTCGCCCGGGTGGATCCGGTTCTGGATGCCGTCGAGGCCGGCCATCAGGATCGCGG